>JAVBUG010000041.1:0-2732 GCA_031555515.1 Microbacterium sp.
GAGCACGGCCGCATCCGTCATGCTGACAGCGGCCGGCGGGCGAGGCGGCGCTGTGTGATCCGCCGAGACCGGCGCAAGATCGAACAGGTGGGCGTCTCCCCGCAGGTACAGCACGGGCGTGACCCACTCGAGCGTGCCCCGACCGGCGCCGAGGATGCCGATCCGGCCGCTCCGCACGGCCTCGTCGATCCCACGGTTGTGGGCCAGCGCGGTGTAGAAACCCCGTGAGAAGGCGAGCGCGGCATCATCGCTGATCGAGAACTGCATAGCGGCCACGGCGTGGATCCCGCTGTGCGCGAGCGCTGCCGCCGTGCCCGAGAACAGGTCCGTCGGTCCGCCGGCGCCGGACTGGCACGAGTTCAGCACCACCAGTCGCGGCGTCGGCTCGGCTTCGTCCAAGAGGTCCGCGAGTGCCGACGCCGTGACGTCGTCCGCCCGGCCGTCGCGACCCACGAAGGCCAGCACGCCCTCGTCAGTCACCGTGTCGTAGGCGCCGTGGCCGATGAAGTGCAGCACGTGCCACGCTCCCTCGAGCAGCTTCGCGTGCACTCCGTCCCACGTGAGGTCCTCCAGCCAACTCAGCTCGACGCGCCCGTCGGCGATGTGCGGTCCGAGGGCTTCCTCGAGCCGCGAGCGCTCCAGCTCCACATCCAGCATCGGAAGGCCACGCGGCGACGAGATCATGCCGAGCACGCGCAGCGGGGGTGCGATCTGAAGGACCGGAGTGTGCGCCGCGGGCACGTTCCGCACGAGCGGCTCTTTGCGGCACAGGTAGCGCTCGGTGTCGGCGTCGTAGAGCGCCTCCCACGGCAGTGCGGCCAATCCTGGTGCGGTCAGGCGCAGCGCGACCTGCACGCTGAGGCCGCGCTCCGACGCGACGGCGATGCTGGTGCGGTAGGCGGTGCCCACGCTTCCCGTGAAGGCCGATTCGAACAGCCGCCGTCCGACGTCCTGAAGCACGGCTTCGCTGTCCGACATCACCCGGCGAGCCGACACCGCCGATGCCAGGACGCTCGCCTCGAGCAGCGGTCGGCGGTCCACGAGCTCGTCGAGGTCGAGGCGGAAGGGCTCGCTCGGCTCACCTCCGCCGACGGAACGCAGCACGCGTGTGACGTACGAGCCCGGCTCGGGTCCGGGCCCGATCTCCAGCTCCATGACGGCGGGGTCCATTTGCGAACATTGTCCCGCCGCTCCTGCGCCCGCAACAGTGGCCGGTGACGCCCCCGGGGTGCGCTCAGCCGGGGGCGGGGCCGGTCGTGCCGCGGATGGTGAGCTCGGGAAGGACCGTCAATGGATGCCCCGGCTCGGCGCCCTCGAGCAGCTCGCGCATGCGCGCCCACGCCTGCTCGCCGATCTCCGTCGCGGGCACGGCCGCGGTCGTCAGCGGCGGCGTCGTGTACCTCGCGAACGGGATGTCGTCGAACCCCACGATCGAGAGGTCGCCGGGAACGCGGCATCCGTTCGCCTGCACGGCGCTCAACAGGCCCATCGCCACGAGGTCGTTGAAGGCGAGCGCGGCCGTGGCTTCCGACGCGAGCACGGCGGCTCCCGCGGCGGCGCCCGCCTCGAAGTCGACCCCGCACGGGATCTCGGTGACCTCGGTGTCGGGGTGCTCGGCCACGAACGACGCGATCGCCTCGAGGCGCGCGGCGTTCGCGACGCTGCCCGGCGCGCCGGCGAGGAAGACGATGCGCCGGTGCCCGAGGCCGTGGAGGTGGGCGAGCTCGGCGGCGAGCGCGGTGCGGTAGTCCGCGCGCACGTGGGGCGCGTCGCCCGCGGCGCGGTTGATGAGCACCACCGGACGCAGTCCGCCGACGAGCCGGTCGAGTTCGTCCTGCGGCAGGCGCGGCGCGCACAGGATCACCCCGTCGGTGCGCCGTCGGGTCGTGCCCGCGAGCACCCGCTCCTCCTCGACCGATTCCGCCGAGTCGGCGACGAGCACGTGGTAGTCGTCGGCCGCGGCGGCGTGGCTGAGCCCGCGCAGGATCGCCTGGAACGTCGGGTTGCCGAGGTCGGGCACGATCACCGCGACCGTCTGCGTGCGGCCGAGCACGAGACTGCGCGCGACGGGGCTGGCGGTGTAGTCGAGCTCGGCGGCGGCCTGCTTCACGCGCTCCGCGAGCGCCGGGTCCACCGTGGGATTGCCGTTCAGCGCGCGCGACACCGTCGACAGCGACACCCCTGCGCGGGCGGCGACATCGGCGATGGTGACGCGCGTCGATCGGTCGGCGCGGGGCGGTCGAGGCATCCGCGTCTCCTTCCGGTCGGTTCAGCCTAGCCGGGCAGGAAACGCTTCCTCGGTAGCGTCCGTGCCTCTTCCCGCGGATCCGGAATTCGGACTTCGTGACGTTATCCGGATCGTCGGGGCCGCGAGTCTGCGGAATCGGGTGCGTTCTCCGAATTCCGGATCGGCGGGGGACGGATGCCGCGGCCCGCGCGACGCGGGCTCGGGCAGACGCACGCGGGCAGAACGCGGCCCCGGCCGCCGGGGCAACGTGGCGCCCGGGCGCGGGGTCAAAGGCCAGGCGCGGCGGGAGGGATCAGGCGCGCGGCGGGGTGCTGCCGCGCACGATGACCTCGAGCGGGAGCTGAGGCGCGTCCGCGTCCCAGTCGGCGTCGGTCGCGGCGTGCAGGGCGCGGTAGCCGAGGTCCTCGAGGGGCACGCGCACCGTCGTGAGGCCGGGGCGGATGTCGCGACCGGTGGCGATGTCGTCGAACCCGGCGACGGCGAT
>JAVBUG010000252.1:0-20542 GCA_031555515.1 Microbacterium sp.
CAACGCCCTGCTCAACTGGGCCTTCATCTACGGCCTCGGCTGGGGGATCGCCGGATCGGCGATCGGCACGGTCGTCGCGCAGTGGGGCATGGTCGCCGCGTACGCGGTCGTGATCGGCCGGCTCGCGCGCCGGCACGAGGCATCCGTCCGCCCCCAGCGCGAGGGCGTCCGCGGATCGGCCCGCTCGGGCGGCTGGCTGTTCCTGCGCACCGTGTCGCTGCGCTTCGCGCTGCTGGCGACGGTGGCGGTGGCCACGGGGCTGGGCACGGTCGAGCTCGCCGGCTGGCAGGTCGCCTTCACGATCTTCTCGACCGCGGCCTTCGCGCTCGACGCGCTCGCGATCGCCGCGCAGGCGCTGATCGGCAAGGGCCTCGGCGCGGAGGACACGCCCCTCGTCCGCCGCGTGCTCGGTCGCACCGTCGCGTGGGGCGCGTGGTTCGGCGTGATCACGGGGGCGATCATCGGGGCGCTGTCGGGTGTGATCGGACTCGTCTTCACCGGCGACGCCGGCATCGCCGCCCTCGTGCAGCCCGCGCTCATCGTGCTCGCGATCGCCCAGCCGGTGTGCGGAGTGGTGTTCGTGCTCGACGGCGTGCTCATCGGCGCCGGCGACGCGAAGTACCTCGCGATCGTCGGCGTGCTGAACCTCGTGCCGTTCGCTCCCGCGCTCGCGCTGGTCGCCTGGCTGCACCCCGTGGGTGCCGCCGGGCTCGCGTGGCTCGCCGTTGCGTTCTTCGGCGTGTACATGCTCGCCCGCCTCGCCACCCTCGGCTGGCGCGTGCGCGGCTCGGCCTGGCTGTCCGTCGGGGTCTGAAGCCGGGTCGGCTCACCGACGTATCACGCCCGCGACGGAGCACTCCTGAGTCACATGGCGTCCCGTCCGGGGCCGCCGGAGGGAGCCTTCCGTGTCTGGCGCCGGAGCATTCGCGTTCACTGTCCATCCCCGCGCGCGCCTGCGCGAAGACCTTGCTCGCGCATGGCGGCCGCTGGGACTGGTGCCGGAGCCCGTCTACGACGCGGCGCTGCGGCGCCTGCCGCTGCCGCCGGTCACGATGGCCGGTGTGCAGATCGGCGGCGAGCGCGTCGGTCACGTCGTGCTGGTGCCCTTCGGAGCACGCCACCTGCTCGCCGACATCGAGGGCGGCCGGCGGCGCGTGGGACGCGCGGTCGACCGTGCCGTCGCACTCGGCGCGGACGTCGTGGGGCTCGGCGCACTCACGGCGACGGTGACGGCCGGCGGGGCCACCCTGCGCGGGCGCTCCGACATCGGGGTGACGAACGGCAACGCGTTCACGGCGGCGATCGTCGAAGATCAGATCCGGATGCTGCTGCCCCACGTCCCGGCACGCGCCACGCGACCGCACATCGCGATCGTGGGCGCCAGCGGCAGCGTGGGCAGCGCGGTCACGAAGCTGCTCGCCCGCGACCCCGCAGGGGGGCGTCTGACGCTCATCGCCCGCACCGCGCCGCGCCTCGAGGCGCTCGCCGCGTCGGTCGCCGGCGAGGTCGACGTGGAGGTGGCGCTCTCGATCGATGCGGTCCGGGACGCCGACCTGGTCGTGCTGCTCACCGCCTCCGCCGACACGATCCTCGGCCCCGACCACCTCGCATCCGGCGCGATCGTGCTCGACGCGACGCAGCCGCGCAACACGTCTCCCGCCCTCGCCACCGCACGGCCCGACGTG
This sequence comes from Microbacterium sp., assembly GCA_031555515.1. Classification (GTDB taxonomy): domain Bacteria; phylum Actinomycetota; class Actinomycetes; order Actinomycetales; family Microbacteriaceae; genus Microbacterium. Next base: position 1,686 of record JAVBUG010000252.1, read on the forward strand.
CTCGTCGTCGACGGCGGCATCGTGTCGATCCCGAGCCTCCGGCTCACGGGCGGCGAGATCGGCCTGCGCGACGGCAGCTCGTACGCCTGCTTCGCCGAGACGGCGATCCTCGCCCTCACCGGCCACCGCAGCCACTTCTCGATCGGCAACCCCACCCTCGAGCAGATCGACGAGATCCGCGGTCGGGCAGCCGAGCTCGCGCCGCTCGGCTTCCGGGCCGCCGACCCGACGAGCTTCGGCGCACCCGTCGCGCTCGAGCGGCCCGCGACGGTGATCGCATGACCCGCGTGGTGCTGCTGGGCGGGGGCTACGTCACGCTCCACGCCTATGCGACCCTGGCGCGGCGTGCCGGGCGAGGACTGCGGCGAGGGGATCTCGAGCTCATCGTCGTCTCGGCCGACACCGCGCACCGCTTCCACGGCTTCACCGGCGAGCTGCTGGCGGGGATGATCGACCCTGACCGCGTCGCGACTCCCCTGGCCGAGGCGATGCCGCTCGCGCGCATCATCGAGGGCCGCGCGCTGCGCATCGACGCCGCCCGCCAGTGGGTGTCGTACCGGCGCGCCGACGGCGGCGATGTCGAGACCCTGGCATACGACCACCTCGTCGTCGGCACCGGAGCGAGAGAGCCGGTCGCCGCGATCCCCGGGCTCTCAGAGCACGGCCACGCCCTCCGCGGCCCCGACGAGATCGCCGCGCTTGCGGCCCACCTCGCGGGTGTCCCCGGCTCGCACGTCGTCGTCGCGGGCGGCGGGATCGCCGGCGCCGAGCTGGCGGCGGCCATCGCCGACCGGGGCCATCCCGTCACCCTCGTGCACTCCGGCGCTCGCCTCATCGGCGAGTGGTCCGATCAGCCGCGGCTGGTGGCACACGCCGCGCGGGAGCTCGAGCGAGCCGGTGTGCGCGTGGTGACGGGCGTCCGGCTCACCGAGGTCACCCCGACCGCGGTGCTCCTGTCCGACGGCTCGTCGATCACGACGGCGACGGTCGTCGCCGCGACCGGCCAGCGTCCCGTGCGCGTCCCGGGGCTCGACCCCTGGCGCGACGAACGCGGCCGGCTCCTCACGCAGCCGACGCTCGGCGTCCGGCACGGCGTGTGGGCGGCCGGCGACGGTGCCCGCGTCGCGCATCCGGTGACCGGCGTCCCCGTGCCGGCCAATGCGCTGTGGGCGATGAAGGGCGGTGACCACATCGGCCGCGCGATCGCGCGCCGACTGCGCGGACGGCCCGCGCAGCGCTTCACCTACCGCGGGCTCGGGCGCGCGGCCTCGTTCGGCTTCGGTCGCGGCATCTCCGAGCTGTACGGAGTGCCGTTCACCGGGACGCTCGCGTGGATGCTGCGGCTCGTCTTCTTCCTGCGATTCATGCCGTCGCGTGCGCGGGCAGCGGGCGTCGTGGCCGACCTCTCGCGCTTCGCTTTTACGCCGCGCCGGCGCGTCGCGGTGAACGCGCCGCAGCCCGCCACCGGACTGACGACGGCGCCCGCCTGACCGTTTCGGCTCGCGAGCTCAACGACCGGTGGACGCCCAGCGGCGGCACCACTCGTACATGACGACCGCCGCCGCCGCGCTCGCGTTGATCGAGCGTGTCGAGCCGTACTGCTCGATCTGGACGGTTCCGGATGCTGCGGCCAGCGCCTCCGGCGACAGCCCGGGTCCTTCCTGACCGAAGAGGAGAACGCACGCCTCGGGCAGGTCGGCGGCCGGCAGCGGCAGCGAGCCCTCGACGTTGTCGATCGCGATGACGGGGAGGGACGCGGCATCCGCCCATTCGGTGAATGCCTCGACCGACTCGTGGTGGCGAACGTGCTGGTAGCGGTCGGTCACCATGGCACCCCGGCGGTTCCAGCGGCGCTTGCCGATGATGTGCACCTCGGCGGCGAGGAACGCGTTGGCGCTGCGCACGATCGAGCCGATGTTCATGTCGTGCTGCCAGTTCTCGATGGCGACGTGGAACGCATGGCGGCGCGTGTCGAGGTCGGCGACGATGGCGTCCATCGTCCAGTACCGATAGGGGTCGACGACGTTGCGGGCGTCGCCGTTCGCGAGCAGCTCGCGGTCGTAGCGCGGATCGTCGGGCCACGCGTCCGGTCCGCCCGGCCACGGCCCCACGCCGACGGGCAGCGTCGGCTCGGCGGGCTCGGCGGGCTCGGTCGGCTCGGCGGCGCTCGGGGCGGGCGGATTCACCGGCCCAGGCTATCCGCCGCGGGCTGCACCCACTGATCGGATCAAGGGCGCGGCGTCTGGTGCCACTGGCCGCGGCGCGTCTCGGCGAGGGACGCCCGCCAGGCGCGGCGCCCCCGGCGCTTGCGCATGCCTGCCAGCGCGCGTTGGATCGCCGCGACAAACTTCGTCGTCATCTGTACCGCCTGCTTTCGGGTATGTCGAGTCAGGCATATCGCCGATTGCCCCCGGAGCGACGGGGGGTTGACAGGCCGTCACCGACGTGCCGACCAGGTACGGGCGGCGCCGAACGCACCTTCCCGCACTTTTCGGTGCGCCGAAAACAGAGTAGGTTTTCGGTATGCCGAAAACTGCCGAGGATGTCAGCACGCCGACGCCGCTCCTGCGCCGGCGCCTGTCGATGCCGCGCCTCGCGTGGCTGATCGGCCCGGCGCTCGTCGCGGGGGTCGCGTACCTCGACCCGGGCAACGTCGCGAGCAACATGACGGCCGGCGCGCGCTACGGGTACCTGCTGGTGTGGGTCGTGGTGCTCGGCAACGTGATGGCCTGGCTCATCCAGTACCTGTCGGCCAAGCTCGGCATCGTCACCGGCCGCAGCCTCCCCGAGACCCTCGGCCACCGCATCGGCAACCGCTGGGGCCGCCGCGCGTACTGGCTGCAGGCCGAGCTCGTCGCGATGGCGACCGACATCGCCGAGGTGATCGGCGGCGCCGTCGCGCTCAACCTGCTGTTCGGCGTCCCGCTGCTGTGGGGTGGCGCGATCACCGGCGCGGTGTCGATCGCGCTCCTGCTCATCCAGTCGCGGCGGGGTCCGCGCACGTTCGAGTTCGTGGTGATCGGCCTCCTCGCCATCATCGCGATCGGGTTCTCGTTCGGTGTGTTCGTCGCCCCGCCCGACGGTGCGAGCGTGGTCGCGGGCCTGGTGCCGCGATTCGAGGGCACCGACTCCGTGCTGCTGGCGGCCTCGATCCTCGGCGCCACGATCATGCCCCACGCGATCTACGCGCACAGCGCGCTGGCGCGCGACCGCTTCGCCCCGGGCCCGAGCACCGGGCTCGGCGGCGACCGACTGATGCCGCGCGGCTCGCGCGCCGCCGACGCGCCGATCGGGGCGCCGGCAGACCCGAGGCGGGCCGAGCTGCGCGGCAGCCCGACCCGGCGCCTGCTGCGCGCGACGAAGTGGGACGTCACGATCGCGATGCTCATCGCGGGCACGGTGAACCTGTGCATCCTGCTGCTCGCGGCGGCGAATCTGGCCGGCGTCCCGGGCACCGACTCGCTCGAGGGCGCCTACGCGGCGCTGTACGCGGGGCTCGGTCCGCTCGTCGCGACACTGTTCGCGGTGGGGCTGCTGGCCAGCGGCCTCGCCAGCACGTCGGTCGGCGCGTACGCCGGCGCCGAGATCATGCACGGCCTCCTGCACATCCGCGTGCCGCTGCTCGCCCGCCGGCTGGTCACGCTGATCCCCGCGCTCGCGATCCTCGCCATCGGCTTCGACCCCACGGTCGCTCTCGTGCTGAGCCAGGTGGTGCTCTCGTTCGGCATCCCGTTCGCGCTCATCCCGCTGGTCGCGCTCACCGCGAACCGCGAGGTGCTCGGCGGGTACCGCAACCGCGTGTGGACGACGATCGCCGGGATCGCAGCATCCATGTTCCTCATCGCCCTCAACGGCGTGCTGCTGTACCTCGTGCTCACGGGGGCGTGAGGGCCGCCCGGTACCCTGAAACCGTGGCCTCCCCTGCGATCGACGACTACCTGAAGACGATCTACCACCACACCGAGTGGCAGGACGACCGCATCACGCCATCGCAGCTGGCCGGCGAGCTCGGGCTTGCGCCGTCGAGCGTCACCGAGATGGTGCAGAAGCTCGCCGCCCAGGGTCTCGTCACGCATCGCCCGTACGGGCCGGTGTCGCTGAGCGAGGCCGGCGAGCTGCGGGCCGCGGCGATCATCCGCCGGCACCGCCTCATCGAGACGTGGCTCGTGCGCGAATTCGGCTATGCGTGGGACGAGGTGCACGACGAGGCCGAGGTGCTCGAGCACGCGATCAGCGACCGGCTGCTCGAGGGCATCGACGAGCGTCTCGGCAGGCCGCGCTTCGATCCGCATGGCGACGCGATCCCGGATGCTGCGGGCCACGTCCACCGCGAACCCTTCGTGCTGCTCGCCGCGGCGCCGGTCGGGCACGTGGGCCGCGTGCTCCGCGTGAGCGACCGCGATCCCGAGCTGCTCAGGGCGGTCGAGTCGGCCGGCGTGTCCGTCGGCGCGACGGTGACGGCGACGGATGCTGCGGCCCTCCGCATCGGGACCGCGTCGGTGTCGCTTCCCGACGCCGCGGCCCATGCCGTCTGGCTCAGCGCCTGCCGCCGCGCGGTTCGGGGTCGCAACTCGCGGCGCGGGTTCAGGGGTCGCAACTCGCGGCGCGGGTTCAGGGGTCGCAACACGCCGCATGCGTCGCGCGATCCCGCGTGTCGCGCCACCCGAAGCGCGACCCCGCGATGGGCCCGCCGACCCAGGGGTCGCAACACGCCGCATGCGTCGCGCGACCCCGCGTGTCGCGCCACCCGAAGCGCGCACCCGCGATCGGCCCGCCGACCCGAGGCCGCAACACGCCTCGCGGGTTCAGGGGTCGCAACACGCCGCACGCGTCGCGCGATCCCGCGTGTCGCGCCACCCGAAGCGCGGGTCAGAAGAAGATCACGCCCGCGAGGTAGCTGACGCCCATCGTGCCGAGACCGACGGCGAGGCTGCGAATCAGCATGCGCAGCGCCGACAGGCGGCCGACGCCCGCCGCCACCAGCGACGTCAGCGCGAGCGACACGACGACGGCGACGATGATCGCCCATGTCTCGATCGCGACGGGGGCGTAGTACGTGATGAGCACGGGGATCGCCGCGCCGATCATGAACGCGATCGCCGTCTCGAGCCCGGCCCACCATGGTGCCGAGCGGTGGGTGATCTCCTCGAGCCCGTGCTCCGCGTCGAGCTGGGCGCCGAGCGCGTCGCGCGCCGTGAGCTGCTGCGCGACCTCGAGCGCCAGATCGGGAGCGAGCCCGCGCGACTCCCAGTGGGCCGCGAGCGTCGCGAGCTCCCCCGCCGGGTCCCGCTGGAGCTCCTCCTGCTCCCGCGCGGCGATCTCGAGCTCGGACTCGCGCTCGGCCGCGACCTCGGCCCATTTCGCACCGCCGGCGCTCAGTCCGCCGGCGATCATGGCGGCGATCGCCGTGAACAGCAGCAGGCGGTCGCCGGCGCCGGCTCCGGCGAAACCCTGCAGCAGACCCGCTGTCGCGATGATCCCGTCGTTCGCGTCGATCGCCCATGAGGTCTCGCGCACGCGCGCGACGAAGCGCGACCACAGCGACGGCGCGACCTCGGGCATGCGACCTCCCGCGGTCAGTCTGACAGCCGGGGTCGCGGCATCCGTGTCCCGACACAGAATCGGAGATTCACGACGACACGCCGGGGAGTGGATGCTGCGCGCCGGCGTGGCGCGCAGATCCTCCGATGCTGTGCGCGCCGGGTCAGCGGCGCGCCGCCACCTCGAACGGCCAGCGCACGCCCGTGGCGGTCTCGGCGACGTCCCAGAGGCGCGCGGCCACGACGGGATCGCGCGTGATCTTCGAGGCGGTCTGCTTGCGGGGCTCGCCGCGCGAGCCGGTGCGCGGACCCCAGAACTCGCCGCCCTCGATGTCGGGGTCGGTGAGGGCCCGCACGAGCGGCCAGGCGCCGTGCTCCTTCGACTGCGCCATCGCCGCCTGCAGGTTGTCGCGGAAGCGCTTGGCGCGCGACGGCTCGTTGACGCCGACGATGCCGGGCGTGCGGCCGCCGGTCGAGTACCCCGGGTGGGCGACGACGCTCGCGACCGGGATGCCGGCCGCGCGCAGACGTCGGTCCGCCTCGAAGCCGAGCGCCGTCGTCGCGACCTTCGACTGCACGTACGCGCGCCAGGCCGAGTAGTCGTCGACGAGCTGCGGGTCGACGGGGTCGTACGGCGTGAGCGAGGTCGACATGCTCCCCACCCACACCATGCGCCCGTGGGCGTCGGCGAGGGCCGGCAGGAGCTCTCCGGCGAGCGCGTAGTGGCCGAGGGCGTTGGTCGCGAACACGACCTCGTGCCCGTCGATCGTGGTCTCGCGGGACTTCGGCGCGTGGACGATCCCGGCGTTGAGCAGCACGCCGTCGAGGGGGCCTTTGCCGCGCACGCTCGCGGCGGCGGAGCGCACCGAGGCGAGGTTCGAGGTGTCGAGGATGAGCGGCTCGGTCGCGTCGGGCGCGGCCTCGGGAACCCGGCGGCGGATCGCGGCGCGCGCGGCCGAGAGCCGGTTCGGATGGCGCGCCGACATGAGCACGTGCGCGCCAGCGCGCACGAGCTGCTCTGAGGCGAAATAGCCGAGGCCGGCGTTGGATCCGGTCACCAGGTACACGCGTCCGGAGAGGTCTGGGAGGGTCCGGGGGTCCCACGTCACGGGAACGACCCTACGCCTGCCCGCCGCCTAGTCTGGACGCATGCGGACCCGCGCGGATATCGAATGCTGGCTCACCGACATGGACGGCGTGCTGGTCCACGAGAACACCCCCATCCCCGGGGCATCGGATCTGCTGCAGCAGTGGACCGATCAGGGCGTGCCGTTCCTCGTCCTCACCAACAACTCGATCTTCACGCCGCGCGATCTGTCGGCCCGGCTGCGGGCGTCCGGACTCATCGTTCCCGAGGAATCGATCTGGACCTCGGCCCTCGCCACCGCCGACTTCCTCAAGTCGCAGATGCCCGGCGGCTCGGCCTTCGTCATCGGCGAGGCGGGCCTCACGACCGCCCTCCACGAGGCCGGCTTCATCATGACCGAGACCGACCCCGACTACGTCGTCGTCGGCGAGACCCGCAACTACTCGTTCGAGGCGATCACGAAGGCGATCCGCTTCATCAACGCGGGCGCCCGTTTCATCGCGACTAACCCCGACGCCACGGGCCCCTCGACCGAGGGCGTGCTGCCGGCGACGGGTGCGATCTCTGCGCTCATCACCAAGGCGACCGGCATGGAGCCGTACGTCGTCGGCAAGCCGAACCCGATGATGTTCCGCTCGGCCCTGAATCGCATCGGCGCGCACTCCGAGAACACCGGAATGATCGGCGACCGCATGGACACCGACGTCGTCGCCGGCATCGAGGCGGGCCTGCACACCGTGCTCGTGCTGACGGGCATCAGCGACGCCGCCGAGATCGCCCGCTACCCGTTCCGTCCCGACGAGGTGCTGAACTCGGTCGCCGACCTCCTCGACGCCGAGCCCGTCGAGTCGGAGGACCCCGAGCTGCTGTAGCCACGAGCTCCCGCAGGGCGCCACACCCGCAGCATCCGTCGCCCTTGTCCACCCTCGCTCCCGCTGCGACAGGTCAACCGGGCTTCCGCAGGAGAGTTCAGGCATGAACGTCCTGTCGAGCCCGGGTTGACCTGTTGAAGGAGGTTGAAGGAGGGGGACACGGATGCCTCGGGCCCGGTGCCGATCCCACGTGCGACTTCCGCGTGCTCACAGCCGCAGCATCCCTCCCGCTTCGACAGGTCAACCGGGCTTCCGCAGGAGAGTTCAGGCATGAACGTCCTGTCGAGCCCCGGTTGACCTGTCGAACATGCGGCGAGGGACGGATGCTGCGGCCGCGCGCCTCCGGCAGGTGAGGTGCGGCGGGCTTCCGCAGCGCCCGCCGCACCCGGTCAGGCCGACACCGCGGCGCGGACGTCGAGGTCGGCGGCGTCGAGGCGGGCGCGCACGTCGGCGTCGAGCACGAGCTCGGACGCGGCGAGCGCCTCTTCCAGCTGCGCGATGCTCGAGATGCCGACCACGGGGATCACCGGAACCGCCGCCCCGAGCAGCCACGACAGCGCGACCTGGTTCGGCGTCGCGCCGATCTCGGCGGCGACGTCGTGCAGCGCGCGCACGCGCTCCCGGTTCGACGCGTGCCGCATGGGCGCCCACATAGGCTTGTCGTCGCGGGCGAACGCGCCCTGGTGCAGCGGCGAGTACGCCGTGATCGTGAGCGGCGGCCGGCCGCCGGTGCCCGCGGAGGCGACGTAGTCCAGAAGGTCGACCGACACGTCGTTCGTGCGCCCGAATCCCGGGCTCGGGTAGACGTAGCTGTAGCCCTGCTGCACGACACCGTACGGGTCGACGCCCTGGCGCAGCGCCTCGTCGCGCGCCTCGATGAGGCGCCACAGCGCGACGTTCGAGATCCCTGAGATGCCGACGAGCCCCTCGCGCTGCAGCTGCCCGAAGGCGGCGACGGTCTCGGCGATCGGCGTCTCGCGGTCGTCGACGTGCCCGTACAGCACGTCGATGCGGTCGACGCCCAGGTGCTGCAGGCTGAGCCGCGCCTCGCGGGCGACGACCTCGGCCGACAGCCCCTGGAAGTTCGTCGGCTCGACGTTCTGCAGCGGCAGCGCCGGATCCTTCTTCGCGGCGCCGAGCTTGGTGGCCAGGCGCACGTCGCCGAGGCCGCCGCGGCGACGGATCCACGCGCCGAGGACGTCCTCGCTGTCGCGCCCGTGCCCGCCGACCCAGGCGTTGTAGTTGTTCGCGGTGTCGACGAAGGTGCCGCCGGCGTCGGCGAAGCGGTCAAGGATCTCGAGCGACGTCGCGGTGTCGGTGCGCGTGCCGAAGAACATGGTGCCGAGGCAGAGGGTCGAGACCTCGAACGAGGCCGTGCCGTTGGAGATGGTGCGGAACTGCATGAGGTGCCCTTTCCGTGGTTCGTGATCCCATCGTGGATCGCGAGCGGTCTGGGTGTACGATCCGATTCCATGGTGGAAGTCCAGACCAATCCGGTCGCGTGGGAGACGCTGCTCGACCTCGCCGCGTACGACGGCCCGCGTCACGTGCGACTGGAGCAGGCGGTGAGGGATGCTGTGGCCACCGGCCGTCTGGCGTCCGGCGCCGCGCTTCCCCCGAGCCGCCTGCTCGCGTCGTCGCTCGGCGTCTCGCGGTGGGTGGTGACCGAGGTGTACGGGCGGCTCACGGCCGAGGGCATCCTCGAAGCCCGGACCGGGTCGGCGACGCGGGTCGCAGCATCCCTGCGCGCCACCGCTTCGCGACCTGAGCCGGAGCCCGTCGAGCCGCTGCGCCGACCCCGTTACGACCTCGCCCCCGGCGTGCCCGACCTGCGGAACGCACCCCGCGCGCTGTGGCTGCGCGCGGTGACCGACGCGTTGACAGAGACGCCCGACGCGGAGCTGTTCCGGCTCGACGGCGACGTGCCGGCCGCGCGGGCGGCGCTCGCCGCCTACCTCTCCCGGTCGCGCTTCGCGCGCGCCGACGCGGACGCCGTCCTCGTCACGCATGGCGCCGCCGACGGCATGCGCCGCGTCGCCCGAGCACTGCGCACCCTCGGCCACACCGCGCTGCTCGTGGAGGACCCCTCCTGGCAGCGCATGCGGCAGGTCGCCGCGGCGGAGGGCCTCACCTCGGTGCCCGTTCCCGTCGACGGCGACGGGGTCGACGTCGCGGCGCTGGTCGAGGCATCCGTCCGCACCGGCGCGCGCGCCGCCCTCGTGACGCCCGCGCACCAATTCCCCACGGGCGTGCCGCTGTCGGCCGAGCGTCGTGAGGGACTCATCGCCTGGGCACGGACCCGCGACGGGGTCGTGATCGAGGACGACTACGACGCGGAGTTCCGCTACGACCGGCGCCCGATCGGCGCGCTGCAGGCGATGGCGCCCGACCGGGTCGTGCTCGCAGGAAGCCTCAGCAAGACCGCGACGCCCGCGCTCGGGACCGGCTGGCTCGTGCTGCCGCCGTGGCTGCGCGACGCGGTGCGCGACGCAGGATCGGCGGCGCCATCGACGCTCGACCAGCTCGCGCTCGCCCGCTTCCTCACCTCCGGCGGGCTCGACCGGCACCTGCGCGGCGCCCGCACCCGCTACCGGCGTCGGCGCGAGGCGCTGCTCGCGGCGCTCGATCGCGCGCTGCCCGAGTGCCGCGTGACGGGCCTCGCGGCCGGGCTCCACGTCGTGCTCGACCTCCCCGCGGGCGTGCGGGCGGCCGAGGTGGTCCGCGTCGCGGAGCCGCGCGACCTCGGCCTCACCGACATCCGCCGCTACCGCGTCTCGCCCGACGCGCCGGCAGCCGAGCGCCTCGTCCTCGGCTACGGAGACCTCGCCGACCCCCTCGTCGACGAGGCGGTGCGCCTGCTCGCTGCCAGCGTGCGCGAGGTCGGAGGCTCCCGGTAGGGTCGCGGCATGGGAGGGCTCGACGACGGCGAGATGGTGGAAGTGGCGGATGCTGCGGCCTGGCGCGCGTGGCTCGACGCCAACCATCGCACGTCCCAGGGGGCGTGGCTCGTGCGCGCGCGACCGGGTTCAGGGCTCGAGGTCATCGGCTACGAGGACGCGATCTTGCAGGCTCTCTGCTTCGGGTGGATCGACGGTCCGGTGCGCTCGTTCGACGAAGAGCGCGGGGGCCTGTGGTTCGCGCCACGGCGTGCGACGAGCGGCTGGGCGGCGACGAACAAGGCGCGCCTCATCCAGCTCGAAGAGGCCGGGCTCATCACCGAGGCCGGCTACCGCGCGGTCGAGGTCGCCAAGGCGAACGGCGCGTGGACGGTGCTCGACAACGCCGAGGCGCTCCGCGAGCCCGACGACCTCGCCGCGGCGCTCGACGCCGAACCCGCTGCGCGCACCGCGTGGGATGCGTTCCCACCGTCGAGTCGCAAGCTGGGCATCTCGAACGTCGACATGGCGCGGCGCCCCGACACCCGGGCCGCCCGCGTCGCGAAGATCGTGACCGACGCCGCCGAAGGGAAGCGCCCGTGATCTCCGAGACCGAGCAGACGCTCCTCCTCGTGACTGCCGCGATCATCACGCTCGGCACGCTCACCGTCATCATCTGGCAGTGGTGGCGGGGTCGCGGCAAGCGCGACTGAGCCCGAACCGCCCAGACGGCTGACCCGGCCTCGACCGCAGGCGCGGCGGCCGCGGCGGCCGCGGCGGGCTCGCCGGCGGTTCAGCCCTTGTGCTGCTCGCGGTAGGCGCGCGGACTCATGCCGTGCGTGCGCCGGAACTGCCGCGAGAAGTAGAACGGGTCGTCGAGCCCGATCCGGCGCCCGACTTCGGCGACCGGCAGGTCGGTCGTGTCGAGCAGCGCCCGCGCACGTGTCATCTTCAGCGCCTGGTGGTGCGCGTGCACGCCGCCGCCGGTGGCCTCCCGGAACAGCGCGGCGAGGTGCGACGGTGACACCCCGACCATCGCGGCGAGTTCCGCGACCTGCACGCGCCCGTCGATGCGCTCCTCGAGATAGCGCATCGCACGTTCGACCGGCGCTCCCTCGCTCGGCAGGGCCCGATCGACGGCGAGCTGGGTGAGCAGTCGCCAGGCCATGCCCGAGGTCGCGATCAGACGGGCCGGCGTCGGTTGGAGGGCGAGCGACACCGAGATCTCGTCGAGCAGGGCGGTGACGCGGTCCGCCTCCCGCAACGACACCGTGAGCCGATTCGGCCGGACGCCCACCGCCTGGACCAGCTCCGGCACGTCGGTCCCGCGTACGTGGCACCACCAGATCGTCCAGGGATCCGTCGCATCCGCGCCGTAGGAATGGGCCACCCCGCCGGGGATGACGATCGCCGTCGAGCTCCCCACGCGCGTGCGGGCACCCTCCGCCTCGACCCATCCCGCCCCGGCGACGCACACGATGACGATCGTCTCTTCTGTCCCGCCGGGACGATGCCGCCCATGGTGTCGCGCACGAGGGAAGTACCCGGCATCCGTCACCAGCATGCGCCGCGTCACCGGCCGCGCGAGCGCGCCGTCGACAAGAGGCCGCGGGACGACGCTCAGCCGCTCCCGCTCGAACCCTTCCGCACGCTCCATCCCGGCATCCTGCCACGAACCATCGTCGGATCATCCAGGTCGATGCCGCGATCCGCCATGGTTCCCAGGCTTCCGCGCGCGTAGCTTTGCCGGGTGACCGACGACGCCCAGAGCCGCATCGAGCTCCCCGCCGCTCCCGCCGATCAGGCCGCGATCCTCGCGGCGGGCGGAGTCGCGTGCTGGAGCGAGCCGCTCTGGATCGACACCTACGAGCCGGGCGAGCCGGATCCGTACCCGCTGTTCCTCGATCGCCGCGTGTACCAGGGGTCCAGCGGCAAGGTCTACCCGCTTCCGATGATCGACAGCGTCGCCCACGAGAAGGCGCCGCGACAGTGGCAGGCCATCCATCTCGAGAACGCCTACGTGCGCCTCACGCTGCTGCCCGAGATCGGCGGCCGCATCCACATCGGCTACGACAAGGTCGCGGGCTACGACTTCTTCTACCGCAACAACGTCATCAAGCCCGCGCTCGTGGGGCTCGCAGGCCCCTGGATCTCGGGCGGCGTCGAGTTCAACTGGCCGCAGCACCATCGGCCCGCGACCTTCCTCCCAGTGGACACCCGCATCGAGCGGGAAGCCGACGGCGCCGTCGTCGTATGGCACAGCGACCTCGACCCGCTGCAGCGCATGCGCGGCGTGCACGGGGTGCGGCTGCGGCCGGGATCGTCGGTGATCGAGCTCGAGGCGGCACTGCACAACCGCACCGATGTCCCGCAGACGTTCCTGTGGTGGGCCAACGTCGCCGCGCGTGCGCACGAGGGGTATCAGTCGTTCTTCCCCGACGACGTCGCGTTCGTCGCCGACCACGCGCGGCGTGCGATCACCGCGTTCCCGCGCGCCGACCGCCCCTATTACGGCGTCGACTACCCGGCGCTCGCGGCGGAGCGGCCGGACGCCGACCGCATCGACGTGTACAGCAACATCCCGGTGCCGACGTCGTACATGATCACCGACACCGACGACGCGTTCTTCGGCGGCTACGATCACGCGGCCGATGCCGGCTTCGTCCACTGGGCAGACCGCGCGATCTCCCCCGGCAAGAAGCAGTGGACGTGGGGCGACGGCCCGATCGGCCGCGCGTGGGACGACCAGCTCACCGACGGCGACGGCCCGTACGTCGAGCTGATGGCGGGCGTGTACACCGACAACCAGCCCGACTTCAGCTGGCTGCTGCCCGGCGAGACCAAGCGGTTCCGCCAGTACTGGTACCCGATCCACGGGACGGGAGCCGTACGGCAGGCGACGACGGATGCTGCGATCGGCGTGCGCGCCGATCGCGACGGCACCCGCATCACAGCGATCGCGACGCGCCGCTTCGCAGGCGCGATCGTGGAAGTGCGCGACGGCGACGTGCTCGTCGAGAGCTGGACGGTGGACCTCGCACCGGACGCGCCGTTCGCCGGCACCGTGCCTGTCGCCGCCGATTCCGCGCATCTCGAGGTGCGCGTGGTCCACGTCGGCGTGCCGCTCGTCGTCTGGAATGCTCGCCCCGCCTTCGCCGAGGAGCCGTGGGTCGCGACCGCGCCGCCCCTGCCCGAAGACATCACGTCCCACGACGAGCTGTACGCGACGGCCGTGCACCTGCTGCAGTACCGCCATCCGACCCGCTCGGCGGTGCCGTACCTGCACGAGGCGCTGCGCCGCGACCCCGACGACTCCCGCGCCGCGACCGCACTCGGCGCGTGGCACCTCGCGCGCGGCGAGTACGGTGCGGCCCGCGATCTGCTCGGGGTCGCCACCGCGCGGCTCACCCGCCGCAACCTCAACCCGCGCGACGGGGAAACGGCGTACCTCCTCGGCCTCGTCCACGAGCGTCTCGGCGACGACGACGCGGCGGACCGCTCCCTGGCGAAGGCGGCATGGAACGCGGCGCTCGCGCCGGCGGCGACACTCGCGCGGGCGCGCCTCGCGCTGCGCGCGGGCTCGACGGCCGCCGCGCTCGACCTCGCCCGCTCGGCCACGCCGATCCCCGAGGCCGGGCGGATCGAAGCCCTGGCTCTCGCCCGCCGCGGCGAGGTCGCAGCATCCGTCGCCCGCGTCGCCGAACTGCTCGCCGCCGACCCGCTCGACCCGGCGACCCGTGCGCTCGCGGGCGAGTCGATCGACCGCGGCGCCCGCACGGCGCTCGACGTCGGCGCCGAGTTCGCGCGAGCAGGCGCCGTCGACGAGGCGCTCGCGGCCACCGCGGCCGCGGTCGAGCGCACGCCCTCGGCGGGTCTCGCCGGCCCGCTCCGCCACTACCTGCGCGCGCACTGGCTCGAGCGCGCCGGACGCGCCGACGAAGCCGCCGAGGAGCGCGCCCGCGCACGCGAGACCTCGGCGACACTGGCCTTCCCGGCGGGTCTCGACCAGTACGACGCGCTCGTCGCCGCGGTCGCCGCCGACCCGGACGACGTCGTCGCCGCGGGGCTCCTCGGCATGTGGCTGCTCGACGCCGGCCGTCACGCCGACGCGCTCGCCCACCTCCGCTCCGCGACCGAGGGCGGCTCGACAGACCCGGTGGTGTGGCGCAACTTCGCGATCGCGCTGGTCGCTGTCGACGGCGACGAGGCCGCGGCCGACGCGGCCCTCGCCCACGCGCTGTCGCTGCGCCCGGACGCGCGGCTGCTGCTCGAGCGCGACGTGCTCGCAGTGCGGAGGGGGATGGATGCCCCAACCCGGCTCTCGCTGCTCGAGACCCATGCCGTCCTGCTCGATGCCCGCGACGACCTGGCGGTGCGCCACGCGAATCTGCTCCTCGATGTCGGGCGCACCGACGAGGCGTGGATCCTCCTCACGACCCGCCGCTTCCGGCCGTTCGAGGGTGGCGAGGGTCTCGTGATCGCGGCGTTCGACCGCGCCGCGTGCGCACTCGCGGAACGGCTGCTGCGCGAGTCGGCGCCGGACGAGGCGGTCTCGCTGCTGGAGTCGGGCTTCGTCCCGCCGCGCGCCCTCGGCGAGGGACGCCATCCGGCCGAGCGCCCGGTGCAGCGCTGGGTGCTGCTCGGCGTCGCGCGCGCGGCCGCCGGAGACACGGCCGGTGCGATCGAGGCCTGGCGCACCGCCGTCGCACCGTCGCCGCTGGCGGTGGCGCCGCGCGCGGCCGACGAGTCGACGTACTGGACCGGAGTGGCCCATCTCCACCTCGGCGACGCGACGAGCGCGGCGTCCGCGTGGGATGCGCTGGACGCCCGCGCGACCGCGCTGCGCACCGCGAGCGACGAGGTCGACTACTTCGCCACCTCGGTGCCCGAACTGACCTCGTTCGACACCACCACCGCGACGGCGCGAGCGGCCATGGCGGACACGCTCGAACGGCTGGCGGAGCGCGGACGCACACAGCAGCTCGCCGCGCGGCCGGCCGAGGTTCCGGAAAGGACCGGCGCATGACCGAGCGATACCTGGGATCCGGCACGATCGAGCGGGACGAGTCCGCCCTCACCGGACCCGTGCCGGAGCACCTGCCGCGGCGGCTCACCATCACCCTGTGGGACTTCTCCTGGTACACGCAGGCGGGTCCCGGAGAGCCGTACGCCGATCTCGATGCGGCAGTGGCGGAGGCCGCCTCCCTCGGCTACAACGCCATCCGCATCTGCGCCGCTCCCGTGCTGCTGTTCGGCGGGCTGGGGCTCTACGAGGTCGTCCGCGACCTCGAGATCGAAGGGCTCGGCGCTGCACCGGGCGGGGGCTTCTACGGGCAGTGCACCCGGTGGTACGACACGCCGGGCGGCTACAGCATCGATCTTCGGGAGCGCCTCCTCGCACTCTTCGAGTCCGCCGCCGCGCACGGCGTGGTGATCATCCTCGCCAGCTGGGAGTACCAGCAGTCGACCGCGTTCGCCGCCTCGCCGGCCTGGTTCGACGCGATCGACGCGGTGCCGCTCGCCGATCGCTACGGCGTCCTCTCCGACGCCTGGGACGCGATGATCGAGTGGCTCACCGACCACGGCCACCGTGATCGCATCGCGCTCGTCGAGCTGCACAACGAGGTCGACTTCTCGATCCTTCCCGCGCTCGAGGACGGCGGAGCGGAGGAGGTGACGAGGCTGCGGGCGCAGCATCCCGATCTCCTGATCACCGCCAGCTACGGCAAACCGCCGCACCTCGCCATGCACCGACTGCCCGACGGACTGGGCGCGGCGCAGTTCCACGTGTACAGCTACGGCGTACTGGACGCGCTTCAGCAGCGCATCGACATCCGCGCGGAGGGCAGCGAGGGCTTTCCCAACACGGCGCTCCGGGAGCTGCTGCGCCGTGACGCCCCGTCTCTCGCGGAGTACGGTCGCGCCGCCGAGTGGAAGTACCGCGCGACGGTCGTCACGGACCAGATGATCTACGGCTACGACTGGATCGACCCCGTCGCATGGGATGCCTGGCTCGTCGACCACTACCCGCCGTACGAGCAGGTGATGCGCCGCGAGATCGCCTCACGCACCATCGCCATCGCCGCGTGGGCGCGCTGGCAGGGCGTCCCGGCGATCGTCGGCGAGGGCTGGGTCGGCTACACGCCCCTGTACGGCACGTTCGAGGAGGGCCCGATCGGCCGGTCCCTCGCCGAACACGGCGTGCGCACGGCGTTGGACCACGGGATGTGGGGCGTCGTGCTGTCGTCGAACGCCGCCCCGCACCACCCGATGTGGCAGCTGCGCGACTGGCAGCGCGAGCTCAACGCCGAGATCCTTGCCCGCTGAGCGGTTGGTGGCTGGGCGCCGGGCGAGCGGCTCAGCGCCCCACGACCGCCTCCTCGTCCACCCGTCCGAGCTTCTCGGGGTTGGCGATCGAGTACACCTGCGTGATGCGCCCGTCCATGACGGTCAGGCTGACGACGCCGACGAGTACGCCGTCGAGCTCCATGCGCACCCCCGGCTGGCCGTTGACCCACGTCGACGACGCCACGAGCCTGCCCTCGACCTTCGCCATGCCGCCGACGAGGTAGCGCGCGAGCCGATCCGCGCCGACGATCGGCCGGCGGGCCGCCCCGCGGACCTTGCCGCCGCCGTCGGCGACCGACACGACGTCGGGCGCGAGCACGTCCATGAGGCCCTGCAGGTCGCCGCTGTTGAGCGCCACGACGAGGCGCTCCACCACCTCCTCGTGCTCGGTCGGCCCGACCGTGACCCGAGGCCGGCGTGCGGCGACGTGATCCTTCGCCCGGTGCGCGATCTGCCGCACGGCCGCAGGAGTCTTGCCCACGGCATCCGCGATCTCGTCGTACGGCACGTCGAACACCTCGCGCAGCACGAACACCGCCCGCTCGGCCGGGCCGAGCGTCTCGAGCACCGTGAGCATCGCGATCGAGAGGTTCTCGGCGAGCTCGACGTCGTCTGCCACGTCGGGGCTCGTCAGCAGCGGCTCGGGGAGCCACTCGCCGACGTAGTCCTCGCGGCGCCGCGACACCGTGCGCCGGTGGTTGAGCGCCTGCCGCGTCACGATGCGCACGAGGTAGGCGCGCGGCTCCTGCACGGTGCGGTGGTCGACCGCGGCCCACCGCAGCCACGACTCCTGCAGCACGTCCTCGGCGTCGGCGGCCGAGCCGAGCATCTCGTACGCGACGGTGAACAGCAGGCTCCGGTGCGTGACGAACGGGTCGTCGACGGCGGCGGTGCTCATGGCCGCGAGCCTACGCGGACGCGCCGACGGCGGGCCGGGCGGCCAGGGGCGGCAGTCCGCAGGAGTCCGCGAAGTGCTCGGAACGGATGCCGAGCGCGATGTTCATGCGCGCCGACATGTTCATGAACGCCACGCGGGCCGCGAGCTCGACGAGCGCGGCGGGGCCGAGGTCGGCCAGGAGCGCGTCCGACAGCTCGTCGGACACCGCGGGCGGCGTCAGGCTCGCTGCCTCGGCGTACTCCATGACCCGACGCTCGAGCGGCGTGAACACCGTGGACTCCCGCCACCGCGGCACCTCGCGCACCTTCGCCGCATCGACGGCGCGATTGCGCGACATGAAGTAGTTGAAGTCCAGGCAGAAGCTGCAGCCGATGGTCGCCGCCGACGCCATCGCGGCGAAGGTCGCGAGGCTCGGGTCGAGCTCGTGCCAGCCCTCGACCTTCTGGCCGATGCCCATCGAGTCCTTCATGACACCGCGGTGGTGCCACAGCACGCCGAGGGAGTCGGGCACGCGGCCGACCATCTTGCGCGCGGCGAACTTGATGATGGCGCCCTGCGCGCCGGTGACCTCTGCGGTGGGGATGCGGGTGTCGCTGCTCATGTCTACCTCCGTGTCGATTCGGTCCTTCGACATGGAGACACCGGCCGCCGCCGGACTGTGACAGACCCTGGAGTTCTACTGCGGGTCGAGGCCCAGGTCGTCGAGGTCGATCGCGGCGAGCCACTGCAGCCCCTCGGCCTCCACAGCCGCCTGCGCGCCGGTCTTGCGGTCGACGATCACGGCCACCGCAACGGGCTCCGCGCCCTCACGGCGCAGCGCCTCGACGGCCTTGAGCGCCGACTGACCGGTGGTCGAGGTGTCTTCGAGCACGACGACGCGCTTGCCCGCGACATCCGCCCCCTCCACCTGGCGCCCGCGGCCGTGGTCCTTCGGCTCCTTGCGCACGACGAAGGCGTCGAGCGGCTTGTGGGTGCGCGCGGACTCGTGCATCACGGAATTCGCGATGGGGTCGGCGCCGAGCGTGAGCCCGCCGACAGCGACGATGCCGTCGACGTCGCGGATGAGATCCAGCATGATGCGCCCGATCGACGGCGCCGCGCGGTGGTCGAGTGTGAGCTTGCGCATGTCGACGTAGTAGGTCGCCTTCTTGCCGCTCGAGAGGGTGAAGTCCCCGTGGAACACCGCCTCGTCCTGGATCAGCGCGATCAGATACTGGCGGTCGGCTTCGAGCTCGG
>JAVBUG010000145.1:0-5717 GCA_031555515.1 Microbacterium sp.
CAGCACGACGCGCAGCGTGGCGACCATCGATCAGTCCGACGGAGTCGGGGTCGGCGGGTGGAGCGTCGTCTGCACGAGCTGTGCGAGGTACGCCCAGTCGGGGCAGAACTCGTCGATGCCACCGGCGGGCGTCAGCTCGAGCGTCTGCACCGGCTCCTCCTTCGCCTTGACGGCGAGGTCGACGAGCGCCGGGATGAGCGACTGCGGAAGGTCCGTCTCCACGATGTCGGCACCGGCGGCGGCGACGTCCTGGAAGCGCGTCAGCACCACCTGAGGCGTGAACTGAGAAAGGATCGCCTCCTGCAGCTCGCGCTGGCGCCGCATGCGGTCGAAATCGCTCGTCGTGTAGCGCGAGCGGGCGTACCACTGCGCGGTGTCGCCGTCCATGTGCTGCGGGCCGGCCTCGATCCATCCGGTCGCCCACGCGTCGACGTCATGCGGATCCACACCCTCCGGCGGGCCGCCCTTGGGCAGTCGCTCGACGACGTTGATGTCGACCCCGCCGAGCGCGTCGACCAGCGACGCGAACCCGTGCATGTCGACGAAGACGTAGTAGGGGATCTCGATGCCCAGGATCCCGGATGCTGCGTCCTTCGTGGCCTCGATCGCGGGCGTCGAGCCCTGGGCCTCAGCATCCGGGTACAGACCGACCCCGCGGTCTTCGCGACACTGCTCGACCGCGTTCGTCAGCTGGTTGATGCCGCTCCCCCAGCCGCAGGTCGGGTCGCCGTGCCCTTCGAAGCCGTTGGGGTACTCGTCCTGCATCGGCCCCTCGGCAAACGGGAAGTTGGGCATGTCACGGGGGATGCCGGTGATCGTGGTCGCACCGGTCGCGGCGTTCACCGAGACCACCGAGATGCTGTCGAACCTCATCGAGTCGCGGCCCTCGCCGCTGTCAGCGCCGAGCAGCAGGATGTTGTAGTAGCCGTCCGATGGGGGCACGGTCGGGCCGCTGGCCCCGAAGATGCTGCTGATCGTCGACCGCACGGTGCCGACGGCGTTCGACGCGTACACCGCGGTGCCGCTCGCGACCACGAGAAGCCCCACGGCCACCAGCGCGATGGCGAATCGCGCGACGCCACCGGTCTTCACCAGCCGCACGAGGCGCAGCGTGTCGATCGTGAGCACGACCCACAGCACCGCGTACGCGAGCAGCAGTCCCTGCGCGATCAGCAGCGGCAGCGGCCGCAGCAGCCCCAGCCAGTCCGGAAGCCATGCGCTCGTCACGAGACTCAGCCCCGCGGTCGGCGCGAGGAGGGCGAACAGCAGCGCGACCACGAGCAGCACCCACATCACCAGAGTCGCGGCGATCCCGAACCGACCCAGCTTGCGGTTGCCCGCGAGCACCTGCGCAGAGCCCGGGATGAGGAAGTTCAGCCCGACCAGCCACCACCCGCGGCGCGTCATGACGGCGCGGGACGAGGCATCCGGAGTCCTCATCGGACGCTCCTCGACCACACCCGGTCGAACCGGGCGGGCGGTGGTACGAGGCGCGCTCACGACGCTCACAGCGACTCCTTGAGCCGCCGGTTCTTCTGCTCGACCTGCGCTTCGAGATCGCGGGCGTAGGCCTCGACCTGGTCGGCGATCGCGGGATCGGCGGCCCCCAGGATGCGGGCGGCGAGAAGCCCGGCATTCTTCGCGCCGTTGATGGAGACGGTGGCGACCGGGATGCCGGCGGGCATCTGCACGATGCTCAGGAGCGAGTCCATGCCGTCGAGGGTGGCCAGCTGCACCGGCACTCCGACGACCGGGAGGGCGGTGAGTGATGCCAGCATGCCGGGCAGGTGCGCGGCGCCGCCGGCGCCGGCGATGATCACGCGCAGGCCGCGGGCCCGCGCCTCCCGCCCGTAGCGGACGAGCTTGTCGACGGTGCGATGCGCCGAGACGACCTCGACCTCGTGCGGAATGCCGAAGTCGGTGAGCGCCTGAGAGGCGTCGCTCATGACCCGCCAGTCGGAGTCGGAGCCCATGACGACGCCGACGAGCGGCGCCTCGGAGGAATGAAGGGGCGCAGTCACTCGTCAAGGCTAGGGGTCGTGGCTGGAAACTCCCCGCAACGGCGCGGCCGATCCGGTCGTTGAGCGAGGAACGAGTCGAAACGTCAATCCAGGAAGAAGGATGCTGCGGCCCGGGCCTGGTACGCAACATCGTCGAGTTCGTCGCCGACGACGTTGACGTGCCCGACCTTGCGCCCGGGGCGCGGCGCCTTGCCGTAGGTGTGGACCTTCGCCTGGGGGTGCTCGTCCATCGCGGCGGCGAAGCGCGCGTCGAGCGACTCGTCCGCCGGACCGCCGAGGATGTTGACCATCACGGCCCACCCGGCGACCGGGTCGGTGTCGCCGAGCGGCAGGTCGAGCACGGCACGCAGGTGCTGCTCGAACTGGCTCGTGACGGCGCCGTCCTGGCTCCAGTGGCCGCTGTTGTGCGGGCGCATGGCGAGCTCGTTCACGAGCAGCCGCTCGTCGGTGGTTTCGAAGAGCTCGACGGCCAGCATCCCGGTCACACCCAGACCCTCGGCGATCGAGACGCCGATCCCGGCGGCCACCTGCTGCAGGCGGTCGCTCGAGTGCGGGGCCGGAGCGATCACCTCGGCGCACACACCGTCGCGCTGCACGGTCTCGACGACGGGGTACGCGCGGACCGCGCCCGAGGGCCGGCGCGCCACCTGCTGCGCGAGCTCGCGCGTGAAGTCGACGAGCTCCTCGACGAGGAGGGCGCCGCCGTGGGCGTCCTCGGCGAGGGTCGCGAACCAGTCGTCGGCCTCGGTGCCGGCCGACACGACCCGCACGCCCTTGCCGTCGTAGCCGCCGCGCGGCGTCTTCACGACGGCGCGGCCGCCGTGGTCGTCGATGAAGGCCTGCAGCTCGTCGGCGTTCGTGACGGCCGCCCAGTCGGGCTGCGGCATCCCGAGCTCCTGCAGGCGGGCGCGCATGACCAGCTTGTCTTGCGCGAACTTCAGCGCATCGGGGCCGGGGTGCACCGAGATGCCCTCGCTGACGAGGGTCGCGAGTACGTCCTGCGGCACGTGCTCGTGGTCGAAGGTCACGACGTCGACGTCGCGCGCGAAGGCGAGCACGGTGTCGGCGTCGCGGTAGTCGCCGACCGCGGTGGCGGCGAGGGATGCCGACATCCCCTCGTCTTCGGCGAGCACGCGGATCTCCACCCCGAGCTCGACCGCCGGCGCGATCATCATGCGGGCCAGCTGCCCACCCCCGACGACTCCGACTCGCAGCGCCATGCCCATTCCCTCTCGTAAGCGTCCCTCCATCATCCCGCACGCGAGGGACGACGAACGCGCCGGGTCAGGCCTGCGGCAGCGGGGGCTTCGGAGGAACGGCGGGGTGCGGCCCGGGCGGAAGCGGCTGGGCGTCGCGGTGCGCGAGGATCTGGTTCACCTCGACCTGGTCGACGAGCGCCTCGTGCACGAGCTCGGCGCTCGGGATGTTCGCGAGCTTCAGGGGCTGATCGACGCCGTTGGTCAGCGTGATCGTGCCGGCGCCCCACATGCGCTGCAGCAGGCCCCGGTGCACCTTGAGCGTGTAGCCGCGCACGTGCGCCAGCTCACGGCGCTTGACGGAGAAGACTCCGCGACGCTCCATCACGCGCCGCGTGGTGATCGTGTAGACGTGGCCGAGCCACGACAGATACGGCAGCACGACGAGCAGCAGCACGACCACCGCGGCGGCGGTCAGCAGCATCCAATCCTCGAAGGGTGCCGGAAGATTCCCGTAGAAGTAGCCGCACGCGCCCGCCACGACGATCAGGACGAGGGCCGACCAGGCGAGCCGCCGGGCGTGGGCGCGGAAGCGCGCGACGAGCAGCTCCGGCGTGGGCGCACCGGGGGCGGGCGTCAGCGGCCTGCCGCCGTAGCTCGTCGGCTGCGTCATATCCCCATTGTGCGGGTAACCCACGACGCCGTGCTGATCACCCGCCGTTTTCCGTCACGCGTTTCGACTCGCACGCTCGCTCAACGACCGGGAAGGGCAAGCTCGCTCAACGACCGGGTCAGGCCGGCCGGCTCCGGACGTGCACCACGTCTCCGGCGGAGACGATGCTCTCGAACTCGGCGTCCTGCACGACAACCAGCCGCCCGTCGGCATCGATGCGCTGCGCGCGGCCCCACAGCGTCTCGCCGTTCGGCAGCGACACCGCGACGTCGCTCTCGAGCGTGCTGCACAGGGACTCGACCTCCCCGAGCACGCCCGACGCGGCGGCGTCGCCGCCCGCGGCGGCGAGCGCCTTCAGCTGCTCGTCGAGCGCGCGGAGGTAGTCGGCGAGGAGGCGATCGTCGTCGCACGTCAGCCCGGCGGCGGCGAACGAGGTGGCCGTCGCGACAGGAAGATCGACGCTCGCCATGCGGGTGTTCACGCCCGATCCGATCACGACGACATCGGCATGCCCCGGCACCACTTCCGACAGGATGCCGCAGATCTTCGACCCGTCGAGGAGCACGTCGTTCGGCCACTTGAGCGTCGCGCTGTGGACCGATCCCACGAGCTGTGCGGCGATCGCGCGGGTCATCGCCGCGCCGGCGATCAGCGGGATCCACCCGCGAGCGGCGACCGGAAGAGCCGAGGCGTCGACCGCGACCGACACCGCGAGCGCCGAGCCCGGCGGGGTCACCCACGTGCGGTCGAGGCGCCCGCGCCCTGCGCGCTGATCGTTCGTGAGCAGCAGCGACAGGTGCGGCCACTCGAACGGCTCGTCGATCACGTGCCGGATGACGTCGGCATTGGTCGAGTCCGTCGATTCGACGACCTGGACGCGCGGGCTGACGGCGGCGGTGAGCGGGAAACCCTCGGACGAGAACGTCATGTCCCTCACGCTACGCCCCTCCCTCCGGGCATGGACAGCGGATGCCGCAACCCCTTGTGCGAACCCTCCAACAGTTCGAACGGACCCGCCGATAGGGTGGAATCCGTGACTCAAGCGCCAGAGCAGCCCGACCTGTCGACGACCGCCGGCAAGATCGCCGACCTCCGCGCCCGCTTCCAGGAGGCCGTCCTCGATCCCGAAGAGGTCGCGAAGGAGAAGCAGCACGCGAAGGGCAAGGGCACCGCCCGCGAGCGCATCGAGATGCTCCTCGACACCGGCAGCTTCGTCGAGCTCGACGAGTACGTGCGTCACCGCACCACCGCCGTCGGCATGGATCGCTCGCGCCCCTACGGCGACTCCGTCGTCACCGGCGTCGGCACGATCCACGGCCGCACCGTCGCGGTGTACTCCCAGGACTTCTCGACCTTCGGCGGCTCGCTCGGCGAGGTCGCCGGCGAGAAGATCATCAAGGTCATGGAGTTCGCTCTGCGCAGCGGCATCCCGATCGTCGGAATCCTCGACTCGGGTGGCGCACGCATCCAGGAGGGCGTGGTCGCCCTCGGCAAGTACGGCGAGATCTTCCGCCTCAACACGCGCGCGTCGGGCGTCATCCCGCAGATCTCGATCATCATGGGGCCGGCGGCGGGCGGCGCGGTCTACTCCCCCGCCCTCACCGACTTCGTCGTGATGGTCGACAAGACCAGCCAGATGTTCGTCACCGGCCCCGACGTCATCAAGACCGTCACCGGCGAGGACGTCGGCATGGAGGAGCTCGGCGGTGCGCACACGCACAACACCCGCTCGGGCGTCGCGCACTACCTCGCCGAAGACGAGGACGACGCGATCGACTACGTGCGCTCGATGCTCGGCTTCCTCCCCGACAACAACATGGCGGAGCT
>JAVBUG010000048.1:0-3428 GCA_031555515.1 Microbacterium sp.
CAGCACCGAGTCGACGCCGACGCCCTCTTCGTACTGGGCGACCACTGTGGATCCCAGCCGCAGGACCGGGCGGGCGGGTCCCACCCAGCCGCTGGCGTGGGATGCCGGGCCGGAGCTGCGGCGCGCCACGAGGACGGGCCGGTAGAACAGGGGGTGGTCGGCGCTCTCGCCGTCCAGCGCTTGACGCATGCGATTCCAAGCCTGCCGCCCGATCTCGATCCGCGGGACCGACATGGTCGTGAGCGGAGGGGCGGCGAAACGAGACTGCGGGATGTCGTCGATCCCGACGATGGAGAGTTGTTCGGGCACCTCCACGCCGACCTCGCGCAGGCGCGACATGAGGCCGAGTGCGACGAGGTCGTTGAAGGCGATGGCGGCGGTCGCGCCCGTCTCGAGCACGGCGTCGGCGGCGTCGTAGCCCGCCTCCATGCTCGATCCGGCCGGAATAGTGAGGAACTCGAGGTCGGGATGCTCCCGCGCCAGTTCACCCAGCCCGAGCGCGCGCTGCTCGTTCGCGTAGCTGAGCGGCGGACCGGCGACATACGCGATGCGCCGGTGGCCGAAGCCGCGCAGGTGCATCCCCAGTTCCTTGACGGCGGTGGCGTAATCGACCGAGAGCTGGGCGGCGGCGGTGTCGTCGACGCGGCGGTTCACCACCACGACCGGCGTCGTGCGCTGGATGAGGTCGCGCAGCTCGGCGTCCGGCATCCGCGGCGACACCAGCACCAGGGCGTCGCACTTGCTGCGCGCCTCGCTCGCGATGTCGGCCTCCACACCGACCGCCTCAGCGCTGTCGGCGACGAGCACCCGGTAGCCGTCGCGGGCGGCGGCCACGGTGAGTCCCTTCAGTACGCCCTGGAACATCGGGTTCTCGAGGTCGGGAACCAGCAGCGCGATGGTGTGGCTGCTCCCCCGCACGAGGCTGCGTGCCGCCTCGCTCGGCGAGTAGTTCAGTACCGCCACCGCGCGATTGACCTTCGCGACGATGGCGGGGTCGACGGTGGCGACGCCGTTGAGGACGCGCGACACGGATGCCTGCGACACACCGGCGTACTGTGCGACCTGCGCCATCGTGATCGGGCGCGACGTGACCTCGCTCAAGGAATCCCCCTCCTCTCTCAATCTTGGGCGCCGAACGGCGCGGTGGGGCGCATTCACCCGGACGACTTCCGGGCGTCCGGGCGCACCCGCCCAGGGCCGGACCCCTCATCACTTCGGTCCGGCCCCGGACAGTCCTGGGGACGGCGGGGTCGCGCTCTCGTGAGGCGACCTCGCTCGCCTGCTAGATGGCGGCGTCGTCGAGCGCCTGCTGGAGCTCCGCGATGAAGCTCGCGGCGGCGTCCTCGGGAGTCACCTCGCCGAACAGCACCCGCTGGGTGTGCTGGTCGATGATGGTCTCGATCGCGCCACCGCCCGGCGGGGTCGCCGGCGGGGCGTCACCGACGCGCGGCGCGATCTTGTCGAGGAAGTCGACGACCTCCTGGTTGACCTCGTCGAGCTTCGGCGTGATGTACGCGCGGATCTTGTCGTTGGCCGGCACGCCGCGCTCGGCGAGCAGCAGGTCGGCCGCCTCCTCACTGTTCGCGAGGAAGTCGAGGAACAGCGCGACCTCGGCGGGGTGCTCCGTCTTGGCCGAGGCCGACCAGAACATCGAGGGCTTGTAATACGCGGCGGCGTCTTCGCCCTCGTCGGGCGTCGGCACCATGAGCGGCACGAGGTTCTGGCCGCTCGCGTCACGCAGGGCGGCGACCTGGTTCGACCACCAGGGTCCGAAAGCGGACTGGTTCGTCGCGGTGAACGACTCGGCGAGCCCTGCCGATTCGCGTTCGATCGTCGCGGACGGCACCGGCGTGCCACCGGCCTCGGTGACGTCGAGCAGGTTCTGCCACCAGGCGGCGAGCGTCTTCTCGCTCGCGGTCACCTCGGGCGAGCCGTCGTCGGCGTACAACGACTCGCCGTGCTGGCGCAGCCAGTTGTTGAGGCCGCCGTCTTCGAAGCCCCACGACTGCGAACCGACGACCGCGCCGCCGCTGGCGGCGGTGACCGCCTCGGCGACGTCGTTGAGGTCGTCCCACGACCACGTCTCGTCGTCGGGCACCTCGATGCCGAGGCTGTCGAGCACGTCGACGTTGGCCATGTAGGTGTAGGTGTTGATGCCCACCGGGATGCCGTACTGCGTGCCGTCGAGCGCGCCGGTGCCGAGCACGGACTCCGGGAAATCGCCCGTCGGCAGCTGGTCGCCGAGGGTGCCGAGGTCGAGCAGCACGCCATTGGCGGCGTACGTCGACAGCTGCTTCTCGTCCATCTGGATGATGTCGGGGGCGTCGCCGGCGGCCACCGTGGTGGCGAGCTTGTCCCAGTAGCCCGCCCAGTCGGTGTACTGCGGCTCGATGGTGATGTTCTCGTGCTCGGCCTCGAAGGCCGCGATGAGCTCCTCCGTGATCCCGTGGCGGACGTCGTTGCCCCACCAGGTGAAGCTGAGCGTCACGGGCTCGTCGGACAGGGTCGGTCCGGTGGCGGGGGTCTCCGTCGAACCCGCGCACGCCGTCAGCGCCAGCATCGTCGCTGCGCCGACGGAGGTCAGCAGCAACCAGCGCGGTGCGGTTGTGGTGCGTCGCATGTCTTGCATCCTTTCGACCGAAGTCGGTGTGTGGTGTTGGTGCGGTGTGTGATGAGGGTGGACCTGGCGGCCCGCGAAGCAGTGCGTGACGCGTGCGTCACTTGATCCCGGTCGTCGCGATCCCCTTGATGAGGAACTTCTGGCCGAACAGGAAGATCAGGAAGATCGGGATGAGCGACACGACGCTCATCGCGAACATCTGGGCGTAGTTGGTCGAGCTCTGCGCGTCCTCGAACGACCGCAGCGCCAGCGGCACGGTGTACAGCTCGGGCTTGGTCAGGAAGATCAGCTGCGAGAAGAAGTCGTTCCACGTCCAGATGAACGTGAAGATCGCGGTCGTCGCGAGCGCCGGCACCATGAGCGGAAGGATGATCTGCAGGAAGATCCGCGGGTGGCCCGCGCCGTCGATCCGCGCCGCTTCATCGAGCTCCTTCGGGATGCCGCGGATGAACTGGACCATCAGGAAGATGAAGAACGCGTCGGTCGCGAGCAGCTTCGGCACGATGAGCGGCAGGAACGTGTTGACCCATCCCAGCTGGGAGAACAGCACGTACTGCGGGACGATGATCACGTGGATCGGGAGCATGATGCTGAGGAGCATCACCGCGAACCAGAACCGCTTGCCGCTGAACGACAGCCGGGCGAACGCGTAGGCCGCCATGGAGCACGACACCAGGTTGCCGACGATGCAGCCGATCACGATCAGCGCCGAGTTCCACATGTAGACGTTGAACGGATACGCGAGCGCGTTCCACCCGTCCGTGTAGTTCGAGACCTCGAAGCTGTCGGGGATGATGCTCGGATCGCG
>JAVBUG010000105.1:0-18233 GCA_031555515.1 Microbacterium sp.
CCTTGAGCAGCATGCCGACCTCGCGCGAGGCGATGTCGCCGGGCTCGAGCGGGCCGAGCACGGCGCTGTGGCCGAAGGCCCTGAGGTCGACGTCGTAGCCGGTGGGATCCAGACCGACGAAGGCGGTGACGCGACGCGCGAGCTCGCCGCGGAAGCGGGCCATCCAGGCGTCCATGTGCGCGAGCACATGCGGGTCACGGATGCCGACGAGCGAGACTGTCTCGTAGCCCCCGAGTGCACTCCCCTCGAGCTTGATCGTCGGCTGCGCCGCCGCTTCGAAGACGGACCCCTCCACGCGCGTCACGCGATCGGTCACCGCGGTGTAGACGGCCGCGGTCGTGTCGAGCGTGCCGCCCGGCTCGCGCAGGCGGAACGGGTCGGCGTTCTCGTACAGCATGTGAGCGGCCACCGTCATGGGAGTGGCGGCGGCGGTGTCGCTCAGCGGGTGCACCGTGAAGCCGAGGTCATCGATCTCGACGAGCACGCCGCCGCCGATCGGGTCGGTCGTGCACTGGCTGCCGCACTCCACGGTCTTGGCTGCGTGCCAGGTCGGCCCGGCGGCGATGCCGCGGCCGAGCGCGAGCGCGGCGACCGAGGCGGTGTCGGTGGCCCGGCCGGCGAGGACGAGGTCGGCGCCCGCGGCGAGCGCGTCGGAGATAGGCGCGTGACCCATGAGCCCGACGATGTGCGCGCACCGGTCGACGGTGGCGGCCGCCAGCTCGCCCGCGGGCTCGAGGGCCGCGACACGACCGGCGGCGAGAGCATCGCGCACGGTCTCGCGCGACTGCTCGCTGTAGATGGTGGCGACGCGGAAGGCGAGGCCCTCTTCGTCGGCGATCTCGCCGGCGATCGCCGCGACCCAGTCGACGCCCGCGTCGGTTCCGGAGGTTCCGCACGACGTGACGACGATGGGGATGCCGGCCTCCCGCGCCGGGATGATCAGGGCACGGAGGTCGCGCTTGACGGATCCCGCCGACGTCTTCGCGACGGCGGCGCCGAGGTAATGCGGTCCCGAGTCGGTCGAGCCGCCGTCGACGGCGATCGCCTCGGCACCGAGCGCGATGGCACGAGCGACCATGTCGTCGTCGATCCCCCCGCCGAGCATGCCGATCGGGAAGAGGATGCGGATCGAGCGCTCGCCGGCCGCGTCGCCCGCTGTCACGTCGTCGTGTGAGGTCATGTGGTGCTCCCTGGTTCGAGAATGAAGATATTTGCTATAGCAAATCGTGTCAAGCCGCAGCAGCGCCTTCCCGCGGGTAACGTGGGCGCCAGTCGAACGGATCGGGGGCACGGTGAGCCTGGAACAGTCGCTGCCTCAGGTCGCGCGAGCGGGGTCTCTCGCGGAGCAGGTGTACCACGCGCTGCGCGAGAGCATCGCCGACGGGCGC
Source organism: Microbacterium sp. (assembly GCA_031555515.1). Classification (GTDB taxonomy): domain Bacteria; phylum Actinomycetota; class Actinomycetes; order Actinomycetales; family Microbacteriaceae; genus Microbacterium. The sequence goes on from JAVBUG010000105.1 coordinate 1,389, forward strand.
CTGGCGCCCGGCATCCGCATCACCGAGCGTCAACTCGCCGCCGCCCTCGACGTGAGCCCCACTCCGGTGCGCGAAGCGATCAGCAAACTCGAGCACGAGGGTCTCGTCGAGCGCGTCGGCGCGCGGCGCCTGCAGGTCGTCGATCGTCCCGCCGAGACCGTGCAGGAGCTCATGGAAGTCGAGGTCATGCTGCGCGGGGCCGAAGCGCGCTTCGCCGCCCGCAAGATCTCCACGGAGGCGATCGAGCGGATGCGCGGGTACATCTCCGAGCTCGTCGAGGCCCAAGGCAACCTCACGATCGCGCAGCAGTTCGACCTCGCCCAGCGCTTCGACGACGAGATCGCCCGCGCCGCCGCCAACCCGGCGCTGCGCAGCCTGATCGACAGCTACGCGATCTACGGCGACCAGCGGCTGAGCCGCGCAGCCGAGCACGCCGGCGACACCGCGTGGGTCCAGACCCGCATCGCCGACCACCTCGCGATCCTCGAGGCCCTCGCCGCTCACGACGAGGCCGCCGCCGAGCGCCTCATGCGGGCGCACGCACGGTCGGCGATCCGCAACCTCTGAGTCAGCCGCCCGCGGGCGCGGAAGCGGGAGCGGGAGTGCCGTACCCGCGCATCTCGCGGTAGCCGGCGAGCGTGAAGTCCGGGCCCTCGATGAAGTCGAGGTCGCGGCGCTCCGCGGTGCGCACCGCGTCGACGGCGTCGCGCAGGCGCGGCAGGCCGGCATCCGGAACGATGACGATGCCGTTCGCGTCGCCGTGGAGGAGGTCGCCCGTCCGGACGAGCTGGCCGTCGAGCATGACCGGGTCGCCCACCTTCGACAGCTCGAAGTTCGCGTGAGAGACGACGGCGTGGCGCATGAAGTAGTGGAAGCCCTTCGCGCGCACCTCGTCGAGGTCGCGGAGCGCGCCGTCGGTCACGATGCCCACCGCGCCGAGCCGCTGGGCGAGCGTCGCCATGATCTCGCCGGCGTAGGCCACGCGCTCGGGTGCACCGCTCGCATCCTTCATGACGATGACCGTCGGCGCGGCCGTGGCTTCGAGCGCCTCCCACAGCGCCCAGTACCCCTCCTGTCGCGCGGGACGACCGACCGCGTCGTCGACGGTCACCGTCAGCGCCAGCCCGACCATCGGCCCGAGCTCCGGGAACCGACACGCGACGTTGCCGCCGATGTAGCCGTCGCGGCGTTCGCGCAGGTCGAGGCGCTCGAGTGCATTGGCGATCGTGGGGCTGTCGACCGATCGGAGATAGGCGAGGTCATCCTCGCCGACGTACTCTGCCATTCGCTGCTCCCCTTCGAGCCGAGTTCGATGGACGGTTTCTATTTGCAATAGCAAATGGTAACGTGCTCGCATTCATCGAGCGCAACCCGGCGCTCGCCACTGCTGACAATGGAGTCGACGTGACATCTGCCCCTTCGGAACCGCGTGCACGCGGGAGGTTCCAGCTGCGGCTGGCCCTCCTCGTGTCGCTGGGGATCTTCGCCCAGGAATCCGTCTGGAACTTCCACGACGCCCAGACCCCCGTGACCCTCGCCCAGTACACGACGAGTGCCGCGCTGATCGGTCTGATCATGGGGCTCGACAACATCATCGGCATCTTCGTGCAGCCGTTCATGGGTTACCTCAGCGACCGCACACGCACGAAGTGGGGCCGGCGCACCCCCTACATCGTGTTCGGCGTGCCGATCGCCGCGGCGCTGTTCATGCTGATTCCGCTCGCGCCGAACTTCCCGATCCTGATCGTGGTGATCGTGCTGTTCGCGCTCACCGCCAACGCCTTCAAGCCGGTGACCGAGTCGCTGATCGCCGACCACCAGCTGCCCGAGCACCGCAGCAAGGCCAACGCCTTCGGCCGCGCGGCATCGAGCCTCACGATCATCGTGTCGGCGCTGCTGAGCCTTTTCGTGGTGGACGAGAGCGTCGAGCTCGCCTACGTCATCGTGTCGGTGCTCATGGTCGCGTGCGCCGCGATCCTCGTGCTCGCCCTCCGCGAGCCGCGCACCGCGGGATACCGCGCGATCGTCGACGAGGACGTCGTGGAGGGAACCAAGGGCGAGCGGTTCGGCCCCGCCGTCAAGGACATCTTCACCAGCCGCGACCGCAGCCGCCTGTTCATGATCGCGGCGGTGATCGTCGTGTGGAGCGCCTGGGCCGCGATGCGCGCCCTGCTCACGCTGTACGGCACCGAGCAGCTCGGGCTCTCGCGCGGCGAAGCCGGCGGCTTCACCCTCCCGGCGGGCATCGCGTTCCTGCTCGTGGTGTTCCCGGTCGCGATCCTCTCGGACCGCATCGGCCGCCGCATCGTCATGCGGGTCAGCCTCGTCGTGTTCGCGGCCGGCATGCTCATCGCGTTCGCCTTCAACACCTCGCAGGTGGCGACGCTCATCGGCGTGCTCGTCGCTGCGTGCGGCTTCTCGGGCTTCGCCGTCAACGCCACGGTCGTGCTGTGGAACCTCGCGCCGAGCGCGCGGCTCATCGGCCTCTACACCGGCATCTTCGCGGTGTCGCAGGCGATCGGCTCATCGTTCGGCCCGGCGGCGATCGGCGCGCTCGTCGACGTCTCGGACTGGGGCTTCATGATGCTCTTCACCGCCGTGTTCACGCTTATCGGCCTCGGTCTGACCTTCGGCGTCAAGCGCGAGAACGCGGCCAGCCAGCTCGCCGAGACCCGGTTCGTCGAGGCGGAGCGCGAGAGCCGTTGAGCTCGGACCAGGGGCCGGGGAGCGAGGTCTCCGGCCCCTGCCCCGGGGAGGTCGTCGCGCCATGAGTGCGCCCGGATTCACGGCCCGCTTCGTCGTCCCGGTGCTGCTGGCGCCGGCACTCAACCCCATCAACACGACGATCATCGCGGTGGCCCTGGTGCCGATCGCCGAGGCGACGGGTGTCGACGCGTCGGCGACCGTCTGGCTCATCGCCGTGCTCTACCTCGCGAGCGCAGTGGGCCAGCCGACGATGGGCAGGCTCGCCGACCTGGTCGGCCCCAAGCGCATCTTTCTCGTCGGCCTCGCGATCACCGCGGTCGCCGGTCTCGTGCCCCTCTTCGCCCCGACCTTCCTGGGCGCCCTCATCGCCCGCCTGGGGATCGGCATCGGCAGCTCGGCCGCGTACCCCTCGGCGATGTCGCTCATCGGCGATCAGTCGACCCGCCTCGCGCGGCCCGTCCCGCCCGCGCTGCTCTCGGGCCTGTCGGCCTCGAGCCTCGTCACGAGCGCGATCGGCCCGGTGATCGGCGGCGTCCTGCTCGAGGTGTGGGGATGGCAGTCCGTCTTCCTCGTCAACACGCCCTACGCCCTCGCGGTGATCGCGATGGGTGCGGCGTGGCTCCCGGCCGACCGCACGCGTCCGGCCGCAGCATCCATTCGCCCGCGCGCGAAGCTCGACATCCTCGGAATGGGGCTCTTCGCCGGCGCGGTGACCGCCCTCCTGCTCTGGCTGCTCGATCTGGCGGCGGGCCGGCACTGGCTCGCCGCGGTGACGGTCGCGGCGCTCGGCGCGCTCGGTGCGTGGGAGCTGCGGCACCCCGCGCCGTTCCTCGATGTGCGCGAGCTCGTGCGCAATGCCGCTCTCACCCGCACCTACCTGCGGCTCTTCCTGGTGTCGGCGTGCGTCTTTCTCGTGGTCTACGGCCTGACACCGTGGCTGCAGGCCGAGGGCGGCCAGAGCTCGCTCGCGAGCGGTCTGCTGCAGCTGCCCGCAGCGGTCACCGCCGGCATCGCGGTCGCGGTCGTCGCCCGCACCACGCGCGTGCGGGCGCCGCTGCTCGTCGCGGCCGCGTCGACGGCGGCGGTCGGCGTGCTGCTGGCGTTCACGACCGCGGCGACGCCGCTGTGGATCATCGTGTGCGCGATCGCGCTCGTCGGCGTGCCGCGCGGCCTCGCGTCGGTCTCGAACCAGGCCGCGCTGTACGCGCAGGCGCCCCGCGATCAGCTGGGCGCGTCTGCCGGCCTCTCCCGCGCGGCGGTGCAGATCGCGGCGATCTCGGCGACGGCGCTGATCGGTCCGGTGTTCGGCCCCGCCCCGACGGATGGGGCGCTGCACGTGATCGGCTGGACGATCGCGGCCCTCGGCGCGACCGCCGTCGTGCTGACGGCGGTCGACCGGTCGCTGCGGCGGTGACGACGGCCGCCCGAACTCCCCCGCCGGCGGTCGGACGTGGCACAGTGATTCCCATGAAGAAGTGGGTCGTGCGGTTCGCGTCGCTGCTGGTGTTCAACATCGTCGTGCTGCTGGTCGTCGGCTGGCTGACGCCCGCGCGCGTCGGCTGGGCGGCTCTCTGGGCGGGAATCGTGCTGACGGCGCTCGTCATCTGGATCAAGCCGCTGGTCGAGAAGTGGTTCCGCTCGATGGCGGCGAAGTCCGCGAACCAGCGCACCAAGGCCGGCGAGAAGCTCGTCGAGTTCCTGCTCGCCTTCGCCGTCGCGTTCCTCGTCTGGATCGTCACCGTCGTCTTCACCGGCGTCTCGATCGGCGGCGGCATCTTCGGCGCGTTCTGGGGCTGGGTCATCCCGCCGGTGATCCTGCTCATCGGCTGGGCGATCTACGGCGCCATCGACGACAAGGTCGAGACCCACGCGGGCACGCTCTACGACAAGGCGACCGGGTCGAGCAGCGCGACGACGCGGGAGACGGATGCCGCGGCCCCGCCCATCCCATCCCCAGAGGCATCCGCGGGCCGTCGCGAGCTGAACGACGGGCTCACCGACGAGCAGCGACGCATGCTCGACGAACTCGGCAAGGGCTGATTCGGCGCGAGCTGTCGATCGGGGCGGACCCGGATCGTCATGAAGGTGTCAGAACCTCCAGAAAGGACGACGTCATGCGGTACGCACTCCTCCTCCACTACCCCGAGATGACCCCCGAAGACATGGGCGACGACGCCTGGGCCGAGGGCATGCGCGAGTTCGACGAGTACGCCAAGGCGCTCGACGACGCGGGCGTGCTGGTGTCGGCCGAGGTGCTGCAGCCCTCTGCCGTGACCACGACCGTGACCGCACCCGACGGCACGCTGCGCGTGCAGGACGGCCCGTTCGCCGACACCAAGGAGCAGCTCGGCGGCACGTTCGTCATCGAGGTCGCCGACCTCGACGCCGCCATCGGCTGGGCCGGCAGAGCGCCGTCGATCAGCTGGGGCACCGTCGAGGTGCGGCCGAGCGCCACCTACTTCGAGAACGGCGCCTGGACCGCGTTCGCGAGCTGATGCCGTCCGTCGACGAGTCCCGCGCGGTCGCCGAACGCACCGCGCGGGAGTCGTACGGCCGCATCCTGGCCGTCGTCGCCGCTTCCACGCGCGACGTCGCCCTCGCCGAGGACGCCCTCGCCGACGCGTTCGAGCGCGCGCTGCGCACCTGGCCGGATGCCGGCATCCCCGCCCATCCCGAAGGGTGGCTGGTCACCGTGGCCCGCAACCGTCTCCGCGACGCCCTCTCGTCGGCGGCCCGCCGCACCGGCGTGCCGCTCGACGAGGGGATCGCCGCCGCGCGCACCGACGAGCGCGAGGTCGACGCGCTCACCGCGCTCGAGCGCGCCGACGCGATCCCCGACCGCCGGCTCGAGCTGCTCTTCGCGTGCGCGCACCCCGCGATCGACCCCGCCGTCCGCACGCCGCTCATGCTGCAGACGGTGCTGGGGTTCGAGGCGTCCGACATCGCGCGGGCGTTCGGCGTCGAGCGTTCGGCGATGGCGCAGCGGCTGGTGCGCGCCAAGCGGCGGATCCGGGATGCGGGCATCCCGTTCCGCTTGCCCACGCGCGCCGACATGCCGGCGCGGCTGCCGGCGGTGCTCGAGGCGATCTACGGCGCCTACGCCATCGGCTGGCTCGACCAGGGCGACGAGCCGCGCGAGTCGCTCGCCGACGAGGCTCGGTGGCTCGCGGTGCTCACCGCGACCCTCCTCGACGACGAGCCCGAGGCGTGGGGCCTGGCCGCGCTGCTCACCTACGCGCCATCGCGCGCAGCGGCGCGGGCCGAGATCCCGTGGCCCCCACTCGACGAGCAGGACCCGGCCGAATGGGATCGCGCACTCATCGCCGAGGGCGCCGCCCTGCTGCGTCGCGCCTCGGCCCTCGGGCGGCCGCTCGGGCGCTTCCAGCTCGAGGCGGCGATCCAGGCCGTGCACTGCGACCGCGCCCGCACCGGGGCGCTCGATGTCGAGGCGCTCGTGAAGCTCTACCGCGGGCTCGTCGCGATCGCACCCACGGACGGGGCGCGGCGCGCGCTCGCGGCGGCCGAAGCGCGGCTCGCGTCCGCGTCGTGATGACCGATGCCGGGGGCCGCGGCATCCATCTTCCTCATCGCGCTGTCGAAATCGGCACCCGCTGCCGTCCGGAACAGCCGCGGATGCCGATTCGGGCAGCGCGAGCGCAACCGGCCGTGCGGGAACAGCCGCGGATGCCGATTCCGGCAGCGCGAGGACGTTGCGGGACGGATGCTACGGGCCCAGGCTCCTCGGCATCGGACGTGTAACAAACCGACCCGCAGGGGCCGCTGCGCGGAACCCGTCGCCAAGATGGAAGGATCCCGCGCAGCGACAGCACGCCCGCGCGGGCACCCGACTCCTGGAGGCACCCATGTCGCGCCGCACCCGTCTCGTCCGCATCGCCGCCGCCGGTCTCGCCGTCGCGGCCCTCGCCCTGACCGGCTGCGCCTCGGGGTCCGCCCCGGCGAGCAGCGAGTCGTCGGCCGCCGACGAGGGCTACCTCACGCCCGGCAAGCTCACCATCGCGACCGGAGAGACGGCGTACGAGCCCTATGTGATCGACGACGACCCCGAGTCGGGTGAAGGGTTCGAGGCAGCGGTCGCGTACGCCGTCGCCGAGGAGCTGGGCTTCGCCGCCGAGGACGTCGAGTGGGTGCGGACCAGCTTCGAGTCGGCGATCGCGCCCGGACCCAAGAGCTTCGACTTCAACATCCAGCAGTACACGATCACCGACGAGCGCAAGCAGGCCGTCGACTTCTCGTCTCCGTACTACGAGGCCAGCCAGTCGGTGGTCGCGCTGAAGGGCGGGGCCGCCGAGGGCGTGACCGACATCGCGGGGCTCAAGGATCTCGTGCTGGGCGCGATGTCGGGCTCCACGAGCGCAACGACGATCGAGGAAGCCATCGCGCCGACCACCACGCCCCAGCTCTACAGCTCGAACGAAGACGCGGTCGCCGCACTCAAGGCGGGCCAGATCGACGCCATCGTGCTCGACACCCCCACCGCCTACACCGCGGTGAACTTCTACATCGACGACTCGTTCACCGTCGGCGAGCTCCCGGCGGCGGGGGTTCCCGATCAGTGGGGCCTGCTGCTGGCGAAGGACTCCCCGCTGACCGCGGACGTCACCGCCGCCGTCGACACGCTGCGCGAGAACGGGACGCTCGACGAGCTGGAGGAGAAGTGGCTCTCGGTGCTCAGCGAAGGCGTCACGCAGCTCAAGTGACCGCGTCCGCTACGTTCGTTCGGTGACCCCGCACCAGCCCAGCGCGCTCGAGCTCGACCGTCGCGCCTACCGGCGCCGCCGCTCGCGGCGGTCGGTGCTCATCGCGATCGCGTCGTCGCTCGCGTTCGCCGTGATCGTCTGGGCGACGGTCATCAACACCGAGGGCTGGTCGAAGGTCCAGCAGTCGTTCTTCAACCTCGACGTGGCGATCCAGGCGCTGCCGAAGGTGTGGGACGGCTTCCTGATCAACCTGCAGGTGCTCGCCTACTCGGTCGTCACCGTCGCCGTCGTCGCGCTGGTGATCGCCGTGCTGCGCACCCTCCGCGGGCCGGTGTTCTTCCCGGCGCGCGTGCTCGCCGCCGGCTACACCGACCTGTTCCGCGGCCTGCCGTTCATCATCGTGCTGTACCTGATCGGCTTCGGCCTGCCGACCATCACGAACACCCGCATGCCTGTGGTGCTGCTCGGGGTGATCGCGGTGACCCTCACGTACTCGGCCTACGTCGCCGAGGTGATCCGCGCCGGCATCGAAGCGGTGCATCCGTCGCAGCGCCTCGCTGCCCGCGCGCTCGGTCTCGGCTACGTGCAGTCGCTGCGCCGCGTCGTCCTCCCCCAGGCCTTCCGCAAGATCACGCCGCCGCTCATGAACGACTTCATCTCGATGCAGAAGGACGTCGGCCTGATCTCGATCCTGGGCGCCGTCGACGCGATCGCCGCCGCGCGGTCAGTCGCATCGCTCACGTACAACTTCACGCCCTACGTCGTTGCGGGCGTGCTGTTCATCCTGCTCGCGATCCCCACCATCCGGCTCACCGACTGGTACACCGCGCGGCTGCGCGAGCGCGAGCAGGCGGGGGCGATCCTGTGACCGCCCTGCTGCGTGCGACCGGCATCCACAAGTCGTTCGGCGAGCGCGAGGTGCTGCGCGGCGTCGACGTCGATCTCGCGACCCACGAGGTGGTCGCGCTCATCGGCGCGAGCGGATCGGGCAAGTCGACGCTGCTGCGCTGCCTCAACCTGCTCGAGCCGATCGACGACGGGCAGATCTTCCTCGACGACCAGGACATCTCCGACCCGCGCGTCGACGCCAATCGCGTGCGCGCCCGGTTCGGCGCGGTCTTCCAGAGCTACAACCTCTTCCCCCACCTGTCGGTGCTCGACAACGTCACCCTCGCCTCGCGCGTGGTGCATCGGATGCCGCGGCGCCAGGCCGAGACACGCGCGCTCGAGATGCTCGGCCGTATCGGCCTCACCGAACTCGCGCACGAACACCCCGACCGCCTCTCGGGCGGCCAGCAGCAGCGTGCCGCGATCGTGCGGGCGATCGCCACCGACCCCGAGGTGCTGTTCCTCGACGAGATCACGTCGGCGCTCGACCCCGAGCTCGTCGGCGAGGTGCTCGAGCTCGTGCGCAGCCTCGCCGCCGACGGCGCGACGATCCTGATGGCGACGCACGAGATGGCATTCGCACGCGACGTCGCCCACCGTGTGGTGTTCCTCGACGCGGGAACGATCGTCGAGCAGGGCCCGCCGTCCGAGGTGCTCGCGACCCCCCGCGAGCCCCGCACCCGCGAGTTCCTCGCCCGCTTCACCGCCTGAGCCCCGAGCCCCGAACCCCGGCTGTTCATATCGCGTGCTCTCACCGAGAGCACCCGTTGTTCGCGTGAATAACGCCTGGGCTCGGCGAGAACACGTGATGTGAGCGCCGGCCGGTGAGTCAACCTGTTGACTCAACCTGAGTCAACTGGTTTACTCACTGTATGTCCGAACGCCTCACCTTCACCCTCCACGAGCTCATCGCCGAGCTCGACGCGTTCGCCGACGCCGCACTGCAGGCGGGGTGGGGCGTGACGTTCAACCACTTCCAGTTCCTCGCCGTGCTCTACGACCACGAGCCCGTCGACATGACGACGCTCGCCCGCTGCCTCGGCGTCACCAAGGCCGCCGTGAGCAAGCGGGTGCCGGCGCTCGTCGAGGACGGGTGGATCACCGCGGCCTCCCCGCCCGGCGCGGGACGCAGCATCCTGCTCGCCCTCACCCCGAAGGGCACGGCGCTCGTCCGCGATGCGGGCGAGGTGCTCGAGCGCGAGTTCGCCGCGATGCTGACGCACCCCTCGCTTGCGGGCGACCCCATCGACGCGCCCCGCCTGAACGCCCAGCTCGCCGCCCTCACCGCCTTCATCCAGCAACAGCCGGCGCCCGGCCCGGGTGCCGCCCACCACCCCCAGGAGACCCTCGCATGAACGCTCCCCGCATCCTCGTGATCGTCGGCACGCCGTTCGCCGGCAGCCTCAACCACGCCCTCGCCCAGTCGTACGCCGACGCCGCGCGCGCCGGCGGCGCCGAAGTGCGCGTCGTGGACCTCGCGAACGACGCCGTGCCGCAGCATCCGTCCGTCCGCGATGAGGTTCGCCTCGCGCGCACCGATGCCGATGTGCCGCTCACGCCCGAGGTCGCGGCCTACGTCGCCGACGTGGACTGGGCCGACCACCTCGTGTTCTTCTTCCCGCAGTGGTGGGGATCGCTGCCGGGCGCCCTCAAGACGTGGATCGACCGCGTGTTCGTACGCGGCTTCGCCTACCGCTACCGGCCGACCGGGCGCCTGTGGGACAAGCTGCTCACCGGGCGCAGCGCCCGCATCGTGATGACGATGGACTCCCCCACGTTCTGGAACGCGTGGGTCTACCGCAACGCGGCGATCCGGTCGCTGCGCAACGCGACGCTCGAGTACTGCGGCATCACGGTGCGCGGGGTCACGCGCCTCGCGGAGGTGCGTCACAGCTCCGACGCCGACCGCGAGCGCTGGGTGCGCGGCATGGCATCGTTCGGAGCGACGGATGCTGCGTCCGTGCGTCCGCGCGAGCGTGAGGCGCTCGTCGCGGCCTGACGTCAGGCGAGCGAGCGCTCCGCGGCCTCGACGACGTTCGTCATGAGGAGGGCGACAGTCATCGGGCCGACTCCGCCGGGGTTCGGCGAGACGTAGCCGGCGACCTCGGCGACATCCGGCGCGACGTCGCCGTAGACACGGGACTTGCCGGTCTCGGGGTCGTCTTCGCGGGTGACGCCCACGTCGAGCACGGCCGCACCCGGCTTCACGTCCGACGCCTGCACGATGTGCTTGACGCCGGCGGCCGCCACGATGACATCGGCCTGGCGCAGGTGGTGCGACAGGTCGGCGGTGCCGGTGTGAGTGAGGGTCACTGTCGCGTTGATCTCGCGGCGCGTGAGCAGCAGGCCGATCGAGCGGCCGATGGTCACGCCGCGGCCGACGACGACCACGTCCTTGCCCTTGAGGTCGTAGTCGTTGCGCAGCAGCAGCTCGATCACGCCGCGCGGCGTGCACGGCAGCGGCGTCGTGCTCGGGGAGTTGACGTTGAGCACCAGGCGACCGAGGTTGGTCGGGTGCAGGCCGTCGGCGTCCTTCGCGGGGTCGATGCGCTCGAGGATCGCGTCGGTGTCGAGGTGCTTCGGCAGCGGCAGCTGCACGATGTAGCCGTGGCAGTCCGGGTCGGCGTTGAGCTCGTCGATCAGCGCCTCGACCTCGGCCTGCGTCGCGTCGGCGGGCAGCTCGCGCTGGATCGAGTTCATGCCGATCGCCTCGGACTCGCGATGCTTCATCCCGACGTACAGCTGCGACGCGGGGTCGGCGCCGACGAGCACCGTCGCGATGCCCGGGGTGACGCCGCGCGCGCGCAGCGCCGCGACGCGCTCGCGCAGCTCGTCCTTGATCTGGGCGGCGGCCGCGCGCCCGTCGAGCTTGACTGCGGTCATGGGTTCGTCTCCTCGACGATCAGCGAGCCAGGGGCTTCCCGCCGAGCCGAGGGACGCAGCCCTCGGTCTCGGCGGGACTCCCCTGCCTCGGCGGCGGGATTACTGCTGCAGGCCGGGGTACAGCGGGAACGCGGCGGTCAGCGCCGCGACGCGGGCGCGGAGCGCGGGCACGTCGGCGTTCGGCTGCAGCGCGAGCGCGATGACGTCGGCGACCTCGGTGAACTCGGCGTCGCCGAAGCCGCGGGTCGCGAGCGCCGGCGTGCCGATGCGCAGGCCCGAGGTCACCATCGGCGGGCGCGGGTCGTTCGGGACGGCGTTGCGGTTGACCGTGATGTGGATCTCGTGCAGGAGGTCCTCGGCCTGCTTGCCGTCGATCTCGGCGTTGCGCAGGTCGACGAGCACGAGGTGCACGTCGGTCCCGCCCGAGCGCACCGAGATGCCGGCGCCGGCCACGTCGGGCTGCGAGAGGCGCTCGGCGATGATGTGGGCGCCGCTGAGCACGCGCTCCTGGCGCTCCTTGAACTCGGGGGTCGCCGCGAGCTTGAACGCGGTGGCCTTCGCGGCGATCACGTGCATCAGCGGGCCGCCCTGCTGCCCCGGGAAGACCGCGGTGTTGATCTTCTTCGCGAGGTCGGCGTCGTTGGTGAGGATGAAGCCCGAGCGGGGGCCGCCGATCGTCTTGTGCACGGTCGAGGACACGACGTGCGCGTGCGGGACCGGGTTCGGGTGCAGGCCCGCGGCCACGAGGCCGGCGAAGTGCGCCATGTCGACCCACAGGGTCGCGCCGACCTCGTCGGCGATCGCGCGGAACGCGGCGAAGTCGAGCTGGCGCGGGTAGGCCGACCAGCCGGCGATGATCACCTTGGGCTGGTGCTCGATGGCGAGGCGGCGCACCTCGTCCATGTCGATCGTCGACGTCTCGGGGTCGACGCCGTACGCGACGATGTTGTACAGCCGGGCCGAGAAGTTGATCTTCATGCCGTGCGTGAGGTGGCCGCCCTGGTCGAGCGACAGCCCGAGCAGCGTGTCGCCGGGGCGTGCGATCGCGTGCAGCACGGCGGCGTTGGCAGTGGCGCCCGAGTGGGGCTGGACGTTCGCGAACTCTGCGCCGAAGAGGGCCTTGGCACGCGCGATCGCGAGCTCCTCGGCGACGTCGACCTCTTCGCAGCCGCCGTAGTAGCGGCGGCCGGGGTAGCCCTCGGCGTACTTGTTGGTCAGCACCGAGCCCTGCGACTGCAGCACCGAGACGGGCACGAAGTTCTCGGAGGCGATCATCTCGAGGTAGCCGCGCTGGCGCTCGAGCTCGCGGTCGAGCACCTGGGCGATCTCGGGATCGACCTCGGAGAGAGGGGCGTTGAAGAACTGATCGGTCATGCGATCTCCTTGACTGCGGCTTTTCGGGGTGTGCACGGCACGGGGTGCCGGGATTCACATCGGCCCAGGCGTGCGGTCGAATGCCGTAGTCGGTCGCTCCCCGGTGGTGGCCCACCTCAACGCCAGTCGCGACAGGTCGAGCATAACGGAACACGACCCGCTAGGCTGAGTCCGATCCCTTTTGTTAGGACTCTTTACATGAATCGTCGACGAGGACGGGCTGTCGCGGCAGCCGTCGTCGCCGTCGCACTGCTGGCCGGCTGCACCCCGGTCGCACAGAATGGAGACACCGTGTCGCTTCCCGCCGTCGTCCCCGCCCCCGTCTCGATCGAGGCAGGCTCCGGCGCGCCCTTCCGGCTCTCGTCCGCCACGACGGTGAGTGGAGAAGCGGATGCTGCCGCCGCCCTGTCCGCGATCATCGAGGCCCGTGCGGGACTGGCCCTCGCGAGCGGCGACGGCACGGGCATCGAGCTGCGAGTCGACGCGGGCTCGGGTGCGCCGGAGTCCTACCGGATCGCCGCGGATGCAGCATCCGTCTCCGTCACGGGCGCGGATGCCGCCGGACTCTTCTACGGCGTGCAGACGCTGGGGCAGCTCATCGCGCGCGAGGGCGACGGGTGGATCGTTCCGTCCGTCACGATCGACGACGCCCCGCGCTTCGCGTACCGCGGCGTCATGCTCGACGTCGCCCGCCATTTCCATCCCGTCGAGACGGTCGAGGCGTACATCGACCACGCGGCGTCGCTCAAGTTCAATGCGCTGCACCTGCACCTCACCGACGACCAGGGGTGGCGGCTCCAGCTCGACTCGCGCCCCGAGCTCACCGAGAAGGCGTCGGGCACGTCGGTCGGCGGGGATCCCGGCGGCTTCTATACGAAGGCCGACTATCGCGACATCGTCGAGTACGCGGCATCCCGCCACATGATCGTGGTGCCCGAGATCGACATGCCGGGCCACACCCATGCGGTCGGCCTCGCCTACCCCGAGCTCGCCGAGGACCCCAGCATCAGCGACCACATGCGCGAGATCATCCGCGACTACGGCGGCGAGGAGCCGCGCGTGGGCGCCCCGTACGACGGCATGGCCGTCGGGTTCTCGTCGCTGAAGATCCACGACGAGGCGACGTACGACTTCGTGGCCGACGTGTTCGGCGAGCTGGCGGCGATGACGCCCGGCCCGTACCTGCACTTCGGCGGCGACGAGTCGCTCTCGACGACCGACGAGGACTTCGCGGAGTTCGTGTCGCGCGCGAGCGAGATCATCGCCGACCTCGGCAAGACGCCGGTGGCGTGGCACGAGGCCGGCGCCGCGGCCGGCATCGCCGACACCACCGTCGGCCAGTACTGGGGCTTCCTCGCGCCGCAGGAGGGCGCCGCCGAGAAGGCGACAGCGTTCGTCGACAACGGCGCCCAGCTGATCCTGTCCCCCGCCGACGCGATCTACCTCGACATGAAGTACCCGTCCGGCCCCGAGCTGGGCCTCACCTGGGCGAACGGCCCGACGAGCGTCGAGCGCGCGTACTCGTGGGAGCCGTCCGACGTGGTCCCCGGCGTCGACGACTCCGGCATCCTCGGCGTCGAGGCTCCGCTCTGGACCGAGACGATCCGCACCGCCGCCGACATCGACACGATGGCCTTCCCGCGGGCCGCGGCGGCGGCGGAAGCCGCCTGGTCCCCCGCGACCGGCTCGAGCGAGCTGCGCACCTGGGCGTCGTTCCGCGAGCGCGTCGGCGCCCTCGGCCCGCTGTGGACGAGCATGGGCATCGGCTTCCACCCGTCCGACGAGATCCCGTGGGCCACGGAGTGACCCGCGCCGAGTGATCCGGAGCACCGCATGAGCACCCTCGTCCACTCCGTCCGCCTGCTGGGCTCCGCCGCGGTCGACAGCGACCGCACCGACGCGTGGGCGCTGTTCGACGACGGTCGCGTCGCAGCGACCGGTGCCGGCGGCGAGCTTCCGACCGCCGACGAGGTCGTGGACGGCGGGAACGGATGCCTCGTCCCCGGCTTCATCGACATCCACGGGCACGGCGGCGCCGGCGCGAGCTTCGACGACGGGCCGGAGGCAGTGGCCACCGCGCGTGCCGTGCACCGCGCCCACGGCACGACGCGCGCGGTGCTCTCGCTGATCACCGCGCCGATCGAAGACCTCGCCGCGCGTGTGGCCATGGTCGCCGACCTCTGCGACGCCGATCCGTCCGTCCTCGGCTCGCACCTCGAGGGTCCGTTCCTCGACCCGGGCCACAAGGGCGCGCACAACCCGTCGCTGCTGCGGGCGCCGGACGCGGCATCCGTCGACCGCCTTCTCGAAGCCGGACGCGGCACGATCCGCCAGGTCACCCTCGCCCCGGAGCGCGAGGGCGCGTTCGACGCGATCCGGCGCGTCGTCGACGCGGGCGTCGCGGTGGCGGTCGGCCACACCGACGCCGACGCCGAGACGACCCGGCGCGCGTTCGACGCCGGGGCGACGCTCCTCACCCACGCGTTCAACGCGATGCCCGGCATCCACCACCGCGCGCCCGGGCCCGTCGTCGCGGGACTGCGCGACGAGCGCGTGACGCTCGAGGTCATCGCCGACGGCGTTCACGTCGACCTCGAACTCATCGCGACGCTCTTCGCGGTCGCCGGCGACCGGATCGCGCTCATCACCGATGCGATGGCCGCCGCCGGCTCGCAGGACGGCAGGTACGAGCTGGGAGGTCTCGCGGTGCGCGTGACCGACGGGGTGGCACGGCTCGAAGAGGGCGGCGCGATCGCGGGCTCGACGCTCACGCAGGACGCCGCGCTCCGCCACGTGGTGGGAGCGGGCGTGCCGCTCGACGTCGTCTCGCACGCGCTCAGCCGGCAGCCCGCCCACGCGATCCATCGCGACGATCTCGGCAGCCTCGCGCTCGGCGCGCTCGCCGACGCGGTGCTGCTCGACGACGCCCTCGCGGTGCGTCGCGTGTGGGTCGCCGGCCGCGACGCCTGAAGCCCGCCCCCGCGCAAGCGAAAGGCGGGGCCGAAGGTCCCTCCCCCGAGATACCTCCGAGCCCCGCCTTGTCCGCGGGTGACCCGCGGGGGCGGCCGCCGTCGTGCCCCACACAAGGGCGGCCGGCCACTCTGACGAAAGAGACGGCGATACCCGCGATCTATTACGCGAGTTCTCGAAATTTCTCGGGAGCGGATGCTGCGCCCCCGGCGACCACGCGAAAGACCTGGTCAAATCCGGGGGCGGCGGCGAGAATGGAATCTGCCGCGGTCCGCACCCGGGATCGACGTCGTCGATGTGCGCCGCGGATCTGGGGGACCATGGACCACGAAGAAGTGCGCGAACAGGAGACCGAGGTCGTCGCCGACGCCGACGCCGATCTCGTCCTGCGGACGCGCTCCGGCGACACCGACGCGTTCGCCGAGCTCTGGCGACGCCACTACCGCGCAGGCGTCACGGTGGCGCGCAACATGACGTCGAGCCTCGATGCCGACGATCTGGTGCAGGAGGCGTACACGCGCATCTACCACTCGATCATCCAGGGGGGCGGCCCGACCGGCTCGTTCCGCGCGTACCTCTTCACCAGCATCCGCAACACCGCCGCGGCGTGGGGCCGCGCGCGCCGCGAGACCGCCTACGAAGAGCTCGACGGCGTGGAGGACGCCTCGGGCGCCGAGCACGAGAGCGAGGCCGCGCTCGACCGCGGCCTCACGCATCAGGCCTTCCGCAGCCTGCCGACGCGGTGGCAGGAGGTGCTCTGGTACTCCGAGATCGAGCGCATGAAGCCCGCCGAGATCGCACCGCTTCTGGGCATGAAGCCGACGGCGGTCGCGCAGTTGACGTTCCGCGCCCGCGAAGGCCTGCGCGAGGCGTGGATCCAGGCGCACCTGCGCTCGATCGTCGACGGCTCGGACTGCCAGTGGACCATCGAGCGCCTCGGCGCGTACTCGCGGCTCAATCTCGGCCGCCGCGACCACGCCAAGCTCGAGCGGCACCTGGCCGGCTGTGTGCGCTGCACGATCGTCGCGAGCGAGGCCAAAGAGGTCTCGAGCCGGCTGGCCCTGGTGCTCCTGCCCATCGCCGTCGGCGCGGTGGGCACGGCGGGCTACCTCGCGACAGTGCAGGGCGGCGGCACCTCGCTCGTGGCGCTGGCATCGATGCCCTCGAGCGTCGTGCACAGCACGGTGACCATCGCCCCCGGTGGTGTGGTCGGTGCGGGCGCGACGGCCGGTGCGGGCGCGACCGCCGGTGCCGGCGCGACGGCCGGTGCGGCCGCGACGACGGCAGGTGTGGGATCGGCGGGGGC
>JAVBUG010000359.1:0-6420 GCA_031555515.1 Microbacterium sp.
TCGAGAAGGTCGCCGCAGGCTGGACCGACTTCGACTCGGCCGTCTCGACCCCTGAGCTCATGGGCCAGGTCGGTCGACTCGGCAAGGTGCTCGGCCCCCGCGGCCTGATGCCGAACCCGAAGACCGGCACCGTGACCCCCAACCCGGCCAAGGCCGTCGAGGAGATCAAGGGCGGAAAGATCGAGTTCCGCGTCGACAAGCACGCCAACGTGCACTTCGTCGTCGGCAAGGCCTCGTTCTCGGCCGAGCAGCTGGACGAGAACCTGAAGGCCGCGCTCGAGGAGATCGTGCGTCTGAAGCCGTCGAGCTCGAAGGGCCGTTACATCCAGAAGGGCGCCGTGTCGACCACGTTCGGCCCCGGCATCCCGCTGGACGTCAACACGCTCGTCTGAGTCGTTCCGCACGCAGGGGCTCCACCTTCGGGTGGGGCCCCTTCGTCGTTCCCCGTTTCCGCGTGCTGCTGCTCACCTGTCACAATGTGCCTGCCGTGCCGACAGCTTGTGACAGGTGAGCAGAGGTTGCGCACGTCACACCGGCGCTGCGCGCCGGGGTCGGGAGTAGCGTCGGACCCATGTCGAAGACGCTCCAGGACCTGTTCGCAATCGACGCGCCGATCGTGCTCGGCCCCTTCGGCGGGCTGTCGTCGATCGAGCTGACCGCGGCGGTGAGCGAACTCGGCGGGCTCGGCTCGTACGGCCTGTACGGCTACTCCGCCGACCGGATCAGCGACACGATCGCGGCGCTGCACTCCGCCACACGGCGTCCGTTCGCCGTCAACCTGTGGCTGCCGACGGGCGACGAGGCCACCCCGGGCGACGTCGACCTGACGCCGGCGATCGAAGCCGTCGCGCCCCTGTACGACGAACTGGGGCTCGCGCGTCCCACGCCTCCGATCGAGTTCCTGCCCGACCTCGACTCCCAGTTGACGGCGGTGATGGATGCTGCGCCCGCGGCGTTGAGCGTCGTCTTCGGGGTGCCGTCGGAGCATGTGATCGAGGCAGCGCACAGCCGCGGCATCCGTGTCATCGGCACGGCCACGACCGTCGCCGAGGCGGTCGCGCTCGACGCTGCGGGGGTCGACGCCGTCGTCGCCACCGGAGCCGAAGCCGGTGGCCATCGTGTGTCGTTCCTGCGCCCTGCTGAGCAGTCGCTCGTCGGCACGTTCGCGCTGGTGCCCCAGGTGGCAGACGCCGTGGACGTGCCGGTGATCGCGGCCGGCGGCATCGCGGACCGTCGCGGTGTCGCGGCGGCGTTCGCGCTCGGCGCGTCAGGGGTGCAGGTGGGTTCCGCCTTCCTGCGCACCCGCCAGTCCGCCGCCACCGATGCGCACCGGCAGGCGATCGCCGACGCCCCCGACACCGCGACCGTGCTCACCCGAGCCATGAGCGGGCGGCTGGCACGCGGCATCCCGAATCGGGCGATGCGCGAGATCGAGACCACGGGGATCATCGCCCCGTTCCCGGCGCAGAACTGGCTCACCGGTCAGTTCCGGGCGGAGGCCGGGCGCCGCGGCGACGGCGATCTGGTGTCGCTGTGGGCGGGGCAGGCCGCAGGGCTCGCGCCCAGCGACGATGCGGCGGAGGTGTTCGCCGAACTCGCGGCCGGTCTCCCGGACTGACCTGCCCGGGGGCTCACCTGTCACGAAGTGTCGCGCCGGGCGGCGGATCGCGACAGGTGAAGCAGGCCTCAGCGGGTGGGGAGCACCTCGAAGCCGCGCTCGCCGGTGGTGGCGGCATCCGTCACCGTCGCCTGCTCCACGCGCGAACCGGGTGGCCCCTCGGCCATCCACGCCAGCACCTCGTCGACCTGACCGGGGGTGCCCTCGACCTCGGCCTCGACCGAGCCGTCGCGGCGGTTGCGCACCCAGCCCGCCGCGCCGGCATCGCGCGCGACGATGAGCATCGTGTAGCGGTAGCCGACGCCCTGCACGTCGCCGCGGACCGTCACGTGCACGCGTCTCATGCGCCCATCTTGCCGCCGCCCGCGCCTTGCCGCGACCGGGGGGAGTCGGCCAGGATGCCGACATGGGAACCGTCGACGAGTACCTCGAGAGCCTCGACCCGGACGATCGCACCGTCGTGTCCCACGTCTTCGACGTGGTGCGCGAGACGCTGCCCGATGTGGAGCAGGGCAAGAGTTACGGCATGCCCGCGCTGCTGTACCGCGACAAGGCGCTCATCGCCGTGATGCGCACGAAGAAGCACATCGGCGTGTATCCGTTCAGCGGGCGGGTGCCCGAGGCGGTCGCAGAGGGGCTCCCCGCGGCCGAGCGGGACGCGCTGGAGTACGACAAGGGGACGATCCGGTTCCAGCCCGAGCATCCGCTGCCGGACGACACGATCCGCGCCATCGTTGCGGCGCGGGTGGCCGAGATCGAGGATCCGTCGTTGCGCAAGCGCTGACGGTCGGGCTCGCGGCGTCAGTGCGGGAGCACGAGCGAGACGCCGAGGGCGATCATCACGACCGCGATCACCGCGTCGAGGATGCGCCACGCGCGGGGCGTCGACAGCCAGCGGCCGAGCAGGCGCGCGCCGAACGCGAGGCCGAAGAACCAGATGACACTCGCGGCCATCGCACCGGCGGCGAAGAGCCAACGGAAGTCGCCGTGGGTGTTCGCGACGGTCCCGAGGAGGAACACGGTGTCGAGGTAGACGTGGGGGTTGAGCCACGTGAGCGCGAGGCACGTGAGCAGCACCGGGATCAGGCGCGCGTGCGCCGCGGGCGTGGCGGCGGTGCGGATGTCGCTGCGCACCGCGGAGGCGGAAGCGTCGGGTTCGAGCGCCTCACCCGTGTGGGTGTGGGCGGACGGTGCGGGTGCGGGCGCGCCGGGGGATGCCGACGTGTCCGAGTCCGCCGTGCCGGCCCCGAGGGTCTCGCCCGACGGCCGCCAGGCGCGACGCGCCGCCAGCACCCCGTACGCCACCAGGAACAGCGCACCCGCCCAGCGCACCACGTCGACGAGCCACGGCACGGCCTGCAGCACGAACCCGATGCCCGAGACGCCGAGCGCAATGAGCACGGCGTCCGAGATCGCGCAGATCGCCGCGACGGCGAGGACGTGCTCGCGGCGCAGGCCCTGGCGCAGCACGAACAGGTTCTGCGCGCCGATGGCGATGATCAGCGAGAAGCCGAGGCCGAGGCCGGCGAGGACGGGGGAGAGCACGGCTTCGACGCTACGAGCCGCAGCATCCGTAGTCCAGCTCTTGGATCTTCAGTACCATTAGCTCGACTTAATATGCGGATCCCGTTCGAGCTGGCTGAGACCCTGGCCGTCGTCGTGGACGAGGGCACGCTCGACGCTGCCGCGCGGCGGCTGCACGTCACGCCCTCGGCGGTGAGCCAGCGCATCAAGGCGCTCGAGGAGCAGCTGGGGCGCCTGGTGCTCGTACGTTCCAAGCCCGTGCGGCCGACCGACGCCGGCATGTCGGTGATCCGGCTCGCGCGGCAGACGGCGCTGCTCGAGCACGACGCCCTCTCCGAGCTCGGCGCCGGCGACGACGAGGCCGCGCTCACCGTCGTGCCGCTCGCCGTGAACGCCGACTCGCTGGCCACGTGGTTCCTCGAGCCTCTCGCGCGGCTCGGGGAGCAGCATCCCGTCGTCTTCGATCTGCACCGCGACGACCAGGACTTCACCGCCGGGCTGCTCGAATCCGGCACCGTGATGGGCGCCGTCACCTCGCGCGCCGCACCGGTCGCCGGATGCCGCTCCTCCGTGCTCGGGGCGATGCGGTACGAGGCCGTCGCGACCCCGGCGTTCGTGGCGCGGTGGCTTGCGGGCCCCCGGGCGACGGCGCTGGCGAACGCGCCGCTCGTGGACTTCGACCGGCGCGACGACCTGCAGAACGAGTGGTTGGCTCAGCAGGGCGTCGACCCTGCCCAGCCGCCCCGGCACTACGTGCCCGCATCGAACGACTTCGCGTCGGCGGTGCGCCTCGGCCTCGGGTGGGCCATGCTGCCGCGCTTCCAGTCGCGCGACGCCCTCGAGCGAGGCGAACTCGTACTGCTCGGCGGCGCGCCGGTCGACGTCGCCCTCTACTGGCAGCAGTGGAACCTGCGCTCGCCGCTGCTCGACGCGATCGCCGACGCCGTCGTCGCCGAGGGCCGCCGCGTGCTCGCCCCGCTGTAACCCCGTTCGCTTGCGCTGTTTGTACGCCGACACCCCGTCGCCGCGTACATCCAGCGCAAGTGAACCGATTCACGACGCGGCGGACAGAAGCCCCGCGCGGGGTCAGCCGTCGCTGACGCGGAGCACGACCTTGCCGCGCGTGTGGCCGGTCTCGATCGCGCGGTGCGCGGCGGAGGCCTCGGCGAGGTCGAACACCTGCTCGATGTAGACCTGCACCGACCCGGAGTCGAGCAGGCGTCCGATGGTCGCCAGGGCGCCGCCGTCGGGGATCACCTTGTACGAGGTGGTGCGCACGCCCGCCTCGGCTGCCGCTTCGACGTAGCCCGGCCATGAGCCGGTCGGCACGAGCACGTAAAGCCCGCCGGGCCGGAGCACCTCGAGCGATCGCGTGCCCGTCTCGGCGTGGACGTTGCCGACGAGGTCGATGACGACGTCCACCTCGCCGACGACCTCCTCGAACCGCGTGGTCGTGTAGTCGACGACGACCGCGGCGCCGAGCTCGCGCAGCCACGAGGCGTTGCGACCGGAGGCGGTCACCGTGACGTGCGCCCCGAAGTACGCGGCGAACTGCACGGCGAAGTGGCCGACCCCGCCGCTGCCGGCGTGGATCAGCACGCGCTGCCCCTCGTGCGCGTGCGCGGTCTCGACCACGAGACCCCATGCCGTGAGCGCGGCGAGCGGCACGCCTGCCGCCTCGACGTGCGACAGCGACGCGGGCTTGCGCGCGACCGAGAGCGAGGGCGCGACGACGTACTCGGCGTACGAGCCGCCCGTGCGGGGGAACGACGTCATGCCGAACACCTCGGTGCCCGGGGCGAGCGGGTGCGCCTCGTACGGGCTCTTCACGACGATGCCGCTGAAGTCGTAGCCCAGGGTCGAGGGGTACGCCCCGATGGCTCCCGAGACGCCCCTGCCGCCGCGCGTCTTGGCGTCGATCGGGTTCACACCGGCGGCGACGACGCGCACCAGCACCTCGCTCAGCACGGGCGAGGGGACGGGAACGGATGCTGCGCGCAGCGCGTCCGCGTCACCAGGGGCGTCGACCACCATCGCCTGCATCTCTGCGGGCGGCGCCTCGACGGGGGCGAGCGTCGTCTCGGGTGTCGATCGCAGCGGTTGGAATCTCATCGTGCGCTCCTTCCGCGGGTGTGCCGCCTTCGGCATCAGAACTGAACCCGTGGGTACAGTCAACCCCGCCTTCGTCTCGCCCGTGTTACGCGAGTGCTACCGGTGTCGCAAAAGGTCGCGCGCTCGGCGGTCAGGCCCGCGCGGCGCGGAGCTCGACGGCCGTGGGGGAGAGCACCTGCTGGGTGACCATGATCGCCGCTCCCAGCACGCCGGCCGTCTCGTCGGCCTGCGACTGCACGATGCCCAGGTGCTGGGTCGCGAGCGGTATCGAGCGGCGGTAGACGACCTCGCGCACTCCCGCGAGCAGGTGCTCGCCGGCGCGGGCGACGCTGCCGCCGATCACGATGACCGACGGGTTCAGCATGTTCACCACGGTCGCAAGCACCTCGCCGACCTCGCGGCCGGCCTGCCGGGTCGCGGTGATGGCGGCCTGGTGCCCCGCGCGGACGAGGGCGACGACGTCTGCGCTCCCGGCGGCGTCGATGCCCTGCGCGCGCAGATCGGCGGCGATGGCGGTGCCGCTGGCGACGGCCTCGAGATCGCGCTGGTCGCCCGGCGGACGCGGCGAGTCGTGACTGTAGGGCACCTGCACGTGGCCCATGTCGCCGGCCGACCCCTGGGCGCCGCGCTGCAGCGCACCGCCGGAGATGATGCCGGCGCCGATGCCGGTCGACACCTTGACGAAGATGAGGTCGGCGACGCCGGGCCAGCTGAGGGCCTGCTCGCCGAGCGCAAGGATGTTGACGTCGTTGTCGACGAGGACGGGCACGTCGAACGTGCGCTGCACGTAGTGGGGCACGTCGAAGCGGTCCCATCCCGGCATGATCGGCGGGTTCGTCGGACGCCCCGTCGAATGCTCGACGGGTCCCGGCACGCCGATGCCCACGCCGACGACGTGCGACGCGGCGATGCCCTGCTGCTCCAGCAAGGCCGCGCCCTCGGAGATCACCGCGTCGAGCACCGCCTCCGGACCGTCGGCGATGTCGAGCGGGTGCGTGTTCGACGTGAGGATGCTCGCGGCGAGGTCGGCGACCGCGATCGTCGCGTGGGTCGCCCCGAGGTCGACGGCGATGACCACGCCCGCCAGCGGGTTGAAGGCCACGCGGGCGGGCGGCCGGCCGCCCGGGGAGGCGGCCTCGCCGGCCGGACGCAGCAGCCCGGCGGCC
>JAVBUG010000068.1:0-5208 GCA_031555515.1 Microbacterium sp.
CCAGCCTCCGTGCATGCGGACGGCTCGTAGAATGGCGGGATCATGTCTTCCCCTTCCGCCACCCCGACTCTCATCGCGCCCTCCGAGGCCGCGCACGATGTCGACGGGCGTGCGCGCACGTATGAGGTGCGCACGTTCGGCTGCCAGATGAACGTGCACGACTCCGAGCGCCTCTCCGGTTCGCTCGAGAGCGCCGGCTACGTCCGCGCCGAGGCGGGTCAAGAGGCCGACGTCGTCGTCATCAACACGTGCGCCGTGCGCGACAACGCGGCCGGCAAGCTGTACGGCACGCTCGGTCACCTCAAGTCCCGCAAGGACAAGCACGAGGGCATGCAGATCGCCGTCGGCGGCTGCCTCGCGCAGATGGACAAGGACGTCGTCCAGCAGAAGGCGCCCTGGGTCGACGTCGTCTTCGGCACCCACAACATGGGATCGCTGCCGAGCCTGCTCGAGCGTGCACGCCACAACGGCGAGGCCGAGCTCGAGATCCTCGAGTCGCTCGAGATCTTCCCGTCGACGCTCCCCACCAAGCGCGACAGCGTCTACAGCGGCTGGGTGTCGATCTCGGTCGGCTGCAACAACACCTGCACGTTCTGCATCGTGCCGAGCCTGCGCGGCAAGGAGAAGGACCGCCGCCCCGGCGACATCCTGAACGAGATCCGCCTCCTCGTCGAGGACGGAGCGATGGAGGTCACCCTCCTCGGCCAGAACGTCAACTCGTACGGCGTCGAGTTCGGCGACCGCCAGGCGTTCGGCAAGCTGCTGCGCGCCGCCGGCGAGATCGAGGGCCTCGAGCGCATCCGCTTCACGAGCCCGCACCCCGCCGCGTTCACGGACGACGTCATCGACGCCATGGCCGAGACTCCGGCCGTCATGCCGCAGCTCCACATGCCGCTGCAGTCGGGCAGCGACCGCATCCTCAAGGCGATGCGGCGGTCGTACCGCAGCGAGAAGTTCCTGGGCATCCTCGATCGTGTGCGGGCCCAGATGCCCGACGCCGCCATCACCACCGACATCATCGTGGGCTTCCCGGGTGAGACCGACGACGACTTCGAAGACACGATGCGCGTCGTCGAGCAGGCGCGCTTCGCCAGTGCCTTCACGTTCCAGTACTCGATCCGCGAGGGCACCCCGGCGGCCACCATGCCCGACCAGGTGCCGAAGGAGATCGTGCAGGAGCGCTACGAGCGCCTCGCCGCCCTCCAGGAGCGCATCTCGCGCGAAGAGAACGAGAAGCAGCTCGGCCGCGAGCTGCAGGTGCTCGTCTCGACCGGCGAGGGCAAGAAGGACGCCGAGACGCACCGCCTGACGGGCCGCGCCGAAGACAACAGGCTCGTGCACTTCGAGGTGCCCGAGGGCTCCGAGATCCCGCGCCCCGGCGACGTCGTCTCGGTCGTGGTGACGCACGCCGCGCCGTTCCACCTGCTCGCCGACTCGACCGACGGCGCGCCGCTGCGCATCCGCCGGACCCGCTCGGGCGACGCGTGGGATCGCTCGCAGGCCGAGTCGTGCGGCATCCCGGCGCCCGCGGGCGAGTCGGCGGGGCCGCGGGCCGTCTCGCTGGGTCTGCCGACGCTGCGCATCGGCGTCTGACCCCTCCGTGAACACCACGGCCGACGCCGCAGCGCCGCCGCGCCTGTGGGCGATCGTCGGCGCGACGGGCACCGGCAAGACTGCCCTGTCGCTCGACCTCGCCGAGGCCCTCGCTCACCGCGGACGTCCGGCCGAGATCGTGAACGCCGACGCGATGCAGTTCTATCGCGGCATGGATATCGGCACCGCGAAGCTTCCCGAGGCCGAGCGGCGCGGCATCCGTCATCACCTCTTCGACGTGCTCGATGTCACCGAGGACGCGGCGGTGGCCTGGTATCAGGATGCTGCGCGCACGGCGATCCGCGAGATCCACGGTCGCGGCGCCGACGCGGTGCTCGTCGGCGGGTCGGGGCTGTACGTGTCGAGCGTGCTCTTCGACTTCCGCTTCCCGCCGCGCGATGAGGAGCTCCGCGCCCGGCTCGAGGCGGAGCTCGACGAGCACGGTCCCGGCGCCCTCTACGCCCGCCTCCGCGAGCTGGATCCCGCGACCGCGGCCAAGGTTGATCCGCGCAACGGTCGCCGCATCGTGTGCGCCCTCGAGGTGCTCGAGCTCGGTGAGCGCACGCACGGCGCGATGCTGCCAGACGCGCCCGTCCTCTGGTACCCCGACACCCGCATCGTCGGCGTCGCCGTGCCCCGCGACGAGCTCGTGCTCCGCCTCGATGCGCGCGTCGAGGGGATGTGGCGGGACGGGCTCCTCGACGAAGTGAGGGCGCTGCGTGCGCAGGGCCTCGAACGCGGTGTGACGGCGCGACGCGCCATCGGGTACGCGCAGGCGCTCGCGCAGCTGACGGGCGAGATGACCGAGGCGGAGGCGATCGCCGAGACGCAGGCGCTGACCCGCCGCTACGCCCGCCGCCAGGTGTCGTGGTTCAAGCGCTACGAGGATCTCCGGTGGGTGGATCCGGAGAAGGATGCCGCGGCCCTGGCAGACTCGTGGTCATGAGCATCGCGATCCGGGCCTTCGATCTCCCCGACACCGAGGCGGTCGTCTCGCTGTGGCAGCAGACGGGGCTCACCCGGCCGTGGAACAACCCGTACCAGGACATCCGCCGCAAGCTCTCCGTGCAGCCGGAGCTGTTCCTCGTCGCCGTCGACGACCGGACGATCGTCGGCACGGTCATGGCCGGCTACGACGGCCACCGCGGCTGGCTCTACTACCTTGCGAGCGCTCCGGATCGGCGCGGCGAGGGGATCGCGCGCAAGCTCGTGGCCGAGGCTGAGGAGCTGCTGACCGAGATGGGCTGCCCGAAGGTGCAGCTCATGGTGCGGCCCGAGAACGGCATCGCACGGGGTTTCTACGACTCGCTCGGCTACGAGCCGTTCGAGACGTGGAACACCGGCAAGCGCCTCATCGCCGACTGAGCCGGGCCGGGCCGAAGCCCCGGATCCCGCCCGTAGACTGGTGCGATGCCGCAGACGATCGCGTTCACCAAGGGCCACGGCACCGGCAACGACTTCGTGATCGTCCCCGACCCCGACGGCGCGCTCGACCTCTCCGATGACCAGGTCGCCGTGTTGTGCGACCGGCGCTTCGGGATCGGCGGTGACGGCATCCTGCGCGTGGTGCGTGCGAGCGCCATCGACGAGGGCGCCGATGCGGCGGCGTCCGGAGCCGAGTGGTTCATGGACTACCGCAACGCCGACGGCTCGAAGGCCGAGATGTGCGGCAACGGCGTGCGGGTCTTCGTGCGCTACCTGGCAGACGTCGGCTGGGCCGACGTCGACGGTGAGCCGCTCAAGGTCGGCACCCGCGCGGGCATCAAGACCGTCACACGCAGCGACCGCGGGTACGAGGTGGACCTCGGCCCCTTCGTCGTCGACGACTCCGGCGTGCTCGTGCGCACGCGGGGCGGGGGCGCTCCTCGTCCGGGTGTCGGGATCGACGTCGGCAACCCCCACGTCGTCGTGGCGCTTCCCGACGACGCCGAGCTCGAGGGACTCGACCTCGCCGCGCAGCCGCTGCTGCAGCCCGAGCCTCCGCACGGCGCGAACGTCGAGTTCGTCGTGCCGAGCGACCCGCTCGTGCACGAGGGCGTCGGCTCCATCCGCATGCGCGTGTTCGAGCGCGGCGTCGGCGAGACCCTGAGCTGCGGCACGGGCGTCGCCGCCGCGGCGCTCGCGGTGCGCCACTGGGCTGGCCCCGCCGCCCCCGATCACTGGGTCGTCGACGTCCCCGGCGGCACGCTCGGCGTGCGGATGCCGGAGATCGACGGCGAGCGCCACGTGCTGCTGTCGGGCCCTGCGACCCTCGTCTACACCGGCGAGGTCACGCTCGCGTAGCGGACCTCAGACCTCGGGCAGCTCGGGCAGGTCGATCGGCTCGCTGGGCGGCGAGCCGTGGCGGCGCACCTTGAGCACGCGGAAACCGCGGGCGGTCGCCGCACGGTGCACGGTGAAGCGCCGGTCGAGCGTCGCGGCGAGCCACCGCTGCAGGGAATCGGATCCCAGGTTGCGCTGCACCACGAGCCACGCGTCCGCACGCTCGTCGAGTCGGGGCAGCCAGCGCTCGAGCAGACCGTGCAGTTCGTTCTTCCCCACGCGGATGGGCGGATTCGACCGGATCGTGCGGAACAGGATGTCGTCGGGAACATCATCGGGCAGCGACGCGTTGACGTTGTGGAGCCCGAGTGCCGCCGCGTTGCGACGCACCAGGTCGAGCGCACGCTCGTTCACGTCGACGGCCCACACCGTCGCGTGCGGCGCGTCGAGCGCGAGGCTGAGTGCGATCGGTCCCCACCCGCACCCCAGGTCGAGGAAGTTCCCGCTCGCCGGAGGCGGGGGAGTGTTCGACAGCAGCACCGCGGTTCCCGAGTCCACGTGATCGGGGCTGAAGATGCCCCCGGCAGTCGTGACCTCGAGATCGCGACCGGCGAGTGTGACCCGGATGCGGCGCAGATTCTCGGGGCTGGCGGGCGTCGCACTGAAATAGTGGTCACTCCCCATGGCTGATGAGCCTAGCGGAGGCGCTCGGCATAGCGGGAAGCTAGAATTCACGGATGCCGCGAACCGGCCGATGAGCGCGGGAAAACGGCATCCACGGCAACAAGCGAAGGAACACATGACGGATACCACGACACCCCAGAGCACCGACGAGACGCCGGTGGACCCGGTGGATCGCGTGCTGGCGCGCGCCGAAGCGCGCTCGGGGGTGCACGTCTTCGGAGCCGCTCAGGCGCTCCAGGACGAGGCAACGATCGGGCGCACCGACACCGACGGCGAGCAGTGGGATCGCGAGGAGCGCGCCGCGCTCCGGCGCGTACCCGGGCTCTCCACCGAGCTCGAGGACGTCACCGAGGTCGAGTACCGGCAGCTGCGGCTCGAGAACGTCGTGCTGGTCGGCGTGCACGCGCAGGGCGAGACGGAGGACGCCGAGAACTCGCTGCGCGAGCTCTCGGCGCTGGCCGAGACCGCCGGCGCCGTCGTGCTCGACGGCGTGCTGCAGCGGCGTCCTCACCCCGACCCCGCGACCTACGTGGGTCGCGGAAAGGCGGAGGAGCTGCGTGACATCGTCGCCTCGGTCGGCGCCGACACCGTGATCGCCGACACCGAGCTCGCGCCCAGCCAGCGGCGCGCCCTCGAGGACGTCGTCAAGGTCAAGGTGATCGACCGCAC
>JAVBUG010000240.1:0-3494 GCA_031555515.1 Microbacterium sp.
TGCCCTCGCTCTTGGCCTTGACGTGGATGAGCTGACCCGGCTTCACGCGGAACGACGGGCGGTCGACGAGCTGGCCGTCCACGAGGATGTGGCGGTGCACGACGAGCTGACGCGCCTGCGCGGTGGTGCGGGCGAAGCCGGCGCGCAGCACGAGCGCGTCCAGGCGCATCTCGAGCTGCTCGACGAGGTTCTCACCCGTCAGGCCCTGGGTGCGGCGGGCCTCGTTGAACTGGATGCGCAGCTGCTTCTCGCGGATGCCGTACTGCTCGCGCAGACGCTGCTTCTCGCGGAGGCGGACGGCGTAGTCGCTGTCCTGCTTGCGCTTGGTGCGGCCGTGCTCGCCCGGAGCGTAGGGACGCTTCTCGAGGTAGCGGGCGGCCTTCGGGGTGAGCGCGACGCCGAGGGCGCGCGACAGACGGACCTTGCGGCGGTCCTGGGACTTCGTTGCCACGAAGTGTTCCTTTCGATGACGCTGCCGTGTCTTTCACGGCTCGCGGACGTATCGCCCTGTCTTCGCCCTGTCCGGACTGCACGCCGGGGCATGCCGGAAGGTAGGTCAGGAAGAGAGGGGATGCCCGAAAACTGCGTTTCGAGCCGCTCAAGCTTATCAGACGTGCCGCCTGGCCCTCAGGAGAGCGCGACGACCAGCGTCGCGGCGGCGAGCACGACGCACGCGGGCGTCATGGTCAGGCGCTCGGCGCGACTGCGCGAGATGGCGTTCATGACGATGCCGACCGTGAAATAGGCGAAGAGCACCCACGTCAGGATGCGGATGAGGAGGCTGTCGCCGCCCGGCAGGAGGCCCGCACGGCTGAGCAGCACCGCGGCGAAGCCGGCGTAGAGGAGAACGGATGCCGCGCTCGCGATGCGCAGCCGACGGGGCAGCACGCGGTGCCCGCCGCCCCACACCAACAGCCCCCAGGGTGCGCCGGCCGCGACGCAGATCTGCAGCACGGCCAGGGCTCCGAGTACGAGGCAGGCGACAAGCGCGGCGATGCTCGCCGGCGTCACGGGAGGCGTCCGTTCACTTCGTGCTCCTCCATGTCGTCGAGCCACTCGCTCATCAGGGCGTGCGAACGCAGGCCGTAGTCCAGCGTCGCGCGCTGGAACACGAAGATCCGCCGCGTCGCGTCGTCGAGGTCGGCGCCGTGCGCGTCCACCTCGGACGCCAGCGCCTCCAGCGCGCGGTGGGAGCTGTCGACATGGTCGCGGATGCCGCGGATCGTGTCCGCCCGGTCCTGCGCCACGTCGAGCCGGCCGAGCAGGTACACCTTCGCGAGGACGGTGGTCTCGGCATCCGTCCCACTCGGCACCGGTGCGAGCATCCACGCGCGCCACCGCTGCCGCCCGGCCTCGGTGATCCGGTAGACCTTGCGGCCGCGTCGGCTGTCGTCGGCATCGGCGACGACCACCGCGCCCTCGGCCGCGAGATTCTGCAGGGCTCGCTGGATGCTCCCGGAGCTCGCGCTGTAGAACAGCGAGATGCCCGCGGCGAATCGCTTCTGCACGTCATAGAGCGAGAGTGGGCCGCCGAGCAGCAGCCCGAGGATCACGAACTGCATGCGGCACCTCCCGGCTGCGATCTCGACATCCCTCTGAGGGATATCAATCTACCTCTGAGGGATATCGCGCGTCAACGGAGACGTCAGCCGCCGTCGAGGATGCGCCGGATCTTCTCGAGGCGCGCCTGGACGTCGCGCTCGGCACCGAGCGCCTTGGGCTCGTAGTACCGCCGGCCGCGCAGCTCGTCGGGCAGGTACTGCTGCGGCGCGATCCCGATCTCGGAGTCGTGCGGATACACGTACCCCTTGCCGTGCCCGAGCCGCTTGGCGCCCGGGTAGTGGGCATCGCGCAGGTGGATCGGCACGCGGCCGAAGCCGCCCGCGCGCACGTCGGCGATCGCCGCGTCGATCGCGAGGTAGGCCGCGTTCGACTTGGCGGTGGTCGCGAGGTAGGCGGTCGCCTCCGCGAGCGGGATGCGGCCTTCGGGCATGCCGATGAACTGCACCGCGTCGGCGGCGGCCACCGCGATCGGCAGCGCCTGCGGATCGGCCAGGCCGATGTCTTCCGCGGCCGAGATGATGAGGCGCCGCGCGATGAACCGCGGGTCCTCGCCCGCCTCGATCATGCGGGCGAGGTAGTGGATCGCGGCATCCACATCCGAGCCCCGGATCGACTTGATGAACGCGCTGATGACGTCGTAGTGCTCGTCGCCCTGGCGGTCGTAGCGCAGTAGCGCCCGATCGACAGCCTGTGCGACGTTGTCAGCTGAGATCTCGGGGATCGCCGCCGCGTCGTCCTCGTCCGCCTCTTCAGGAAGGGCGAGGGATGCCGCGGCTTCGAGCGCGGTCAGGGCTCGCCGCGCATCGCCCGACGCGAGCCGCACGAGCGCGGCGCGCGCCTCGTCGCCGAGCAGCACCGCGCCCGCGAGGCCGCGGGCATCGGACACGGCGCGGTCGAGGAGCATGCCGAGGTCCTCGTCGGTGAGCGGCTTCAGCGTCAGCAGCAGCGACCGCGACAGAAGCGGCGAGATCACCGAGAACGACGGATTCTCGGTCGTCGCCGCGATGAGCACGACCCACCCGTTCTCGACGCCCGGCAGCAGGGCATCCTGCTGGGCCTTCGTGAAGCGGTGGATCTCGTCGAGGAAGAGGATCGTGGACTGGCCGTAGAGATCGCGCTGGGTGAGTGCCTCTTGCATGACCTCGCGCACGTCGCGCACGCCGGCGGTGACCGCTGAGAGTTCGACGAAACGGCGACCCGACGAACGCGCGATGGCCTGCGCGAGCGTCGTCTTCCCGGTGCCGGGCGGCCCCCACAGGATGACCGACG
The DNA here is from genome assembly GCA_031555515.1 of Microbacterium sp. Classification (GTDB taxonomy): domain Bacteria; phylum Actinomycetota; class Actinomycetes; order Actinomycetales; family Microbacteriaceae; genus Microbacterium. Next base: position 2,833 of record JAVBUG010000240.1, read on the forward strand.
TCGCTGCGCGGGCCGCGGCATCCGGATTCGCGAGCGTCACCAGCGGCGAGCCCGTGCGCAGCAGGTGCGACTGCCCGGCGACCTCGTCCAGCGAGGTGGGCCGCATGCGCACGGCGAGAGGCGTCAGCCCCTGGAAGAGCGCAGTAGCACCGGTCACCCCACCAGGCTATCCCGCGCCCGCGACACCGGATCCGCCACGGTTTGGCCGCCGCGAGGCGTGCCCGTAGGATCAAGCCGCCCGGGCGCTGCCTGGCACGGGGCGAGCGAGCCCGACACGAACGGATCGAGGAGGTCACGTGGCGACCGGTGGCAGAGACCGCGACGCACGGGCTGCGCGGGAGCGCACGCGACTGTACGAGGCGCGACGTCAGTTCCACGACGGCCAGGCGCATCGTCGCACGCGCGACAACCTGATCGCCGGCATCGTCGGCGGAGTCCTCGTGCTCGGTCTGATCGGCGCGCAGACGCTGTACTTCGTCGCCGGGCCCGGGGCCCCCGCGCCCTCGCCGTCGTCGACTCCGAGCCCGACCGCGACGACGCCGGAGCCGACGAGCACGCCGGAACCGAGCGCGACCCCCACGCCGACGCCCTGACATCCGGCGTCTCGCGCGAGAACAGCACCTCGGGCCGGGCATCCGCCGTACTAGGCTGTGAGCCGTCCT
>JAVBUG010000258.1:0-7958 GCA_031555515.1 Microbacterium sp.
CGTGAGCGCATCGCCGAGCTGCTCGACCACGGCAGCTTCGTCGAGATCGACGAGTTCGTCCGGCACCGCACCCACGCCTTCGGCATGGACAAGTCCCGCCCGTACGGCGACTCGGTGGTGACGGGCGTCGGCACGATCCACGGCCGCACGGTCGCCGTCTACTCGCAGGACTTCTCCACCTTCGGCGGCTCGCTCGGCGAGGCCGCGGGCGACAAGATCATCAAGGTCATGGAGTTCGCGCTGCGCGGGGGCATGCCCTGCATCGGCATCCTCGACTCGGGCGGCGCCCGCATCCAGGAGGGCGTGGTCGCACTCGGCAAGTACGGCGAGATCTTCCGTCTCAACACCGCGGCCTCCGGCGTCATCCCGCAGATCTCGATCATCATGGGGCCCGCCGCGGGCGGCGCGGTCTATTCGCCCGCCCTCACCGACTTCGTCGTGATGGTCGACAAGACCAGCCAGATGTTCGTCACCGGCCCCGACGTCATCAAGACCGTCACCGGCGAGGACGTCGGCATGGAGGAGCTGGGCGGCGCACACACCCACAACACGCGTTCGGGCGTCGCGCACTACCTCGCCGACGACGAGGACGACGCGATCGACTACGTGCGCACCCTTCTCGGCTTCCTCCCCGACAACAACATGGCCGAACTGCCGGTCTACGAGACGGGATTCGAGTTCGAGACGACGGATTCCGACCGCGCGCTGAACGCGATCATCCCCGACTCGCCGAACCAGCCCTACGACATCCACCAGGTGATCCGCGGCATCGTCGACGCCGAGGACTTCCTCGAGGTGCAGCCGCTGTTCGCGCCGAACATCGTGATCGGCTTCGGTCGCATCGAGGGTCGCTCGGTGGGCATCATCGCCAACCAGCCGTCGCAGATGGCCGGCACCCTGAACATCGAGGCCGGCGAGAAGGCGAGCCGCTTCGTGCGGTTCTGCGACGCCTTCTCGATCCCGATCGTCACGCTCGTCGACGTGCCCGGCTACCTCCCCGGCACCGACCAGGAGTGGACCGGCGTCATCCGCCGCGGCGCGAAGCTGCTGTACGCGTACGCCGAGGCGACCGTGCCCCTCGTGACGGTGATCCTGCGCAAGGCGTACGGCGGTGCGTACATCGTGATGGGCTCGAAGCAGCTCGGAGCCGACATCAACCTCGCCTGGCCGACGGCCGAGATCGCCGTGATGGGCGGCCAGGGCGCCGTCAACATCCTGTACCGCGGCGAGATCAAGAAGGCCGAGGAGAACGGCGAAGACGTCGCCGCGGTCCGCACGCGCCTCGCGAACGAGTACACGTACAACGTCGCATCGCCGTTCCTCGCCGCCGAGCGCGGCGAGCTCGACGGCATCATCGAGCCGGCCGCGACCCGCGTCTCGATCGCCAAGGCGCTGCGCGCACTCCGCGGCAAGCGTGCGAGCCTGCCGCCCAAGAAGCACGGGAACATCCCGCTGTGAGCCTCGCAGACGGCATGGAAACGGATGCTGCGCCCCAGGGCCCGACCATCGAGGTCCGCCGTGGTGCGCCCACAGAGCTGGAGCTCGCCGCGCTCATCGCCGTCGTGAGCGAGGCCTACACGGGTGAGGCCGCCGAGGCCGTCGCTGACGACCGCGAGAACCGCACCGGATGGCAGCTCTCGCAGCGCAGCCTGCGGCAGCCGCTCAACCGCGATCTCGGCTGGGGCCGCTTCGGCTGAGGCCCGTGTCGGCCGAAGCTCCGAGGCGCGGGGTTTATGGATCCGGTCCACGATTCGGCGGATTTGTCCCCCGAAATACCTACATACACAGCCCTTGCGGCTCCGAGATACTTGACTCGCTGGAACGCTTCTGCGTTCGGTCGACCCGACACCGCTTAGCGGATGCCCCGGGTCCGGCCATGCGGACGGTTTTCGGGTAACCGTCCGCGCAGGCGAGGGGCGGGCGGCTTCGCCGCCCCTCGCCTCCTTCATCTCCCGCTCTCCGCCAGGAATCCCCTCCCCCTTTCCCGGCGGGGAGCGAGTCTGCCTCCGGAACGGCGCCGAGCAGGCGTCCGAACGGACGCCTGCTCGCAGCATCCGTCTGCGATCAAGACGTGAGGGTCAGGCGCGGCCGGGGTGCGGGATCTCGCGCCAGAGGTCGACGGAGTCCTCGTCGCTGGGTCCGCCCACCGAGGGCGAGCGGCCGACGACGGTGACCGCAACGCGCTCGTCGGGCGACGTGCGGATGTAGAGGCGGTCCGAGCTCGCCGCGCGCAGCGCCTCGGCGAGCTGGGCGCGGATGATGCCGAGGGTCTCGTCGTCGACGTCGTCGAGTCCGCCTTCGTCGAGGACGGTGACGTTGGCGCCGCGGCGTCGTGCGCGTTCGAGCTCGGCACGCACTTCGTCGTCGAGCAGGCGCGGGCCGCGCATCTCGTCGCGCAGGCGGCCTTCTGCGATGCGCGCCTCGAGACGGTCGGCGTCGGTAAGCACGCCGGCGTGCGCGACGGTGCGCGTGAGCACGGGACCCGCGACGGCGAGCGCTCGCTGCACCTGCACGCGCCGCTCGCGCTGACGCACGACCTGCGACGTCTGCCAGCCGGTGGCGGCGCGCTGCAGCCGCGTGAGGCGCGACGTGTCGCGGGCAGCGCGGTCCATCGAGAACACCAGGAGCTGGGCGCACGTCACCCACACGATCGAGCCGACGAGTCCGAGCGCGAGCGCGTTGAGCGGCCCCATCCACACGAACGACGCGATCGTGAGCAGGAGGATCCCGGCCCATGCCGTCCAAGGGCGACGGCGCACCATGACGATGGTCATCAGCGCGCCGATCCCACCGAGGTACCAGGTGGCGAAGGAGGCCGTGCGTGCTGTCTCGCCGACCGCGAGCGGGATCGCGTTCGGCACGATGATCGCGCAGATGAGCGCGAGAACCTGGGCTGTGGCGGGAAGAGGGAGTGGGCCGCGGATGCCCTCGCCGGCCGGATGCGGCGCCGCCTGCGCCTCGAGACTCTCGGGCGCTTCCGCGCGGGTCGAGCCGAGCGTACGTGGCTTCGACCCGGAATCAAGCACTGCCGGCTGCCAGAAGATGCAGAGCCACGTCGTCGCAAGGTACAGGCCCACGGCGATGACGATGATGAGGGGATGAGGGATCGGCTGCCCGGTCCACAGGAGACCTCGTGCGGCGAAGTAGGCAGTGAATGCGACACCGAGCACGGTGAGGACGTTCTTGACGCTGATCATGACGACGGCTCCTGCCAGGTGAGCCGCACGACGGTGCCGTGGGGTCCCGATTCGAGATCCGCGCGTCCGCCCACCGCCGCGACGCGCGCGATGATCGAGGCCCGGATGCCGAGGCGGTCGTCCGGTACCGCGTCCAGGTCGAATCCCTCGCCGGCGTCATGGACCTCTACGCGGACCGTCCCATACGCGGCCCGCAGCACGACGCCCAGCCCGGCGCCGCCGGCGTGCTGCAGCGCGTTCGCGACGGCCTGGGTCGCGGCGAGCACGATGGCGCGAGCGACGCGCCCGGGAATGGGCGGGGCCTCGGAGTCGATCTCACGCGGCACGTCCACGTCGACCCCGAGCTCGCGGGCGGCCTGGGCGATCTCCTCGGCCAGGGCGACCGGCAACCAGGGTTCGTCGGGACCCTCGTGCTCATCCTGCTCGGTGTTGGCCAGCCGGGTCAGGGCCTCGCGCGCCATGGTCGCCGCCAGTGTGCGCTCTCGAGGGGTGGTGGCCCGCTCGGCGGCGATCAGCGCCGCGAGGACGCTGTCGTGCATCAGCGCCGCCACCGCGACGCGCTCCTGCTCGGCGGCGTCGGCCGCGGCGGCCTGTGCATACGACGAGACGGCCTGTGCCCGGGTCTTGTCGACGTTCACCGCCACCGACCGGAACAGCCAACCCAGCGTGAGGATCACCCCGCCCAGCAGGAGCGCGAAGGTCACGTCCAGGATCACGACAGGCCAGTACTCGGCCGCGAACCCGACCTGGATCATCCGCACGACGCCGAACAGAAGCGGCAACGCGATCGTGAAGGCGATCTGGAGCGGGAAGGGGAAGGCGAGGACGGCGGCCAGCGTCGCGAGATTGAGCAGGTACCAGATCCACGGTTCCTCCGCGGTGGGGGGCTGCATCCCGGCCGTCGCGATCGGCCACACCATCAGGGCGAGCACGTAGACGATCGCGAACACGCCGGCCGCCGGGCGCACCGCACGGCCGATCACGCACGCGAGCACCATCACGCCGAGCGCGCCGAAGACGACGACCATCAGCGGCACATGCCACCCCGGGCGCTCGGGGGCCGGCCCGAGAGCGTTCAGAAACGACTGGAGCCCGAGGATCAGTGACCCGAAGCCGCCCGCGACGAGCGAGATGATGCGCTCGACGCGCGAGCGGGTGAACGACCCGATCCCGGCAGTCGTCTGCTGCGAGTGCGGGATCTGCCCCCACGCGGTGTCGAGCACGCCGGTCTGCGCGTCACCGGCCACGCGTGAGGTCTCCCGGGTCGGCGGAGGGCTCGACGAGGATCCCGTCCTCGACGGCGCGGTGCAGCAGGTCGATCTTGGTCGGGGCTGGGCGGCCGACCTCGACGTACTTGACGCGGATGCGCGTGATGTTCTCCTTCGCCGTCGAGTACGCGACGCCGAGGCGGTCGGCCACGACCTTGAGCGGCAGTCCGGCGGCGTACAGGCGCAGCACGTCGCGCTCGCGCGCCGAGAGCTGCGCGTCGGCGAACGCACGGTCGCCCTCGACGGCGCTGGCCCATTCCACGTTGTTGAGCGGCTCGCCGCGTGCCACCGTGCGCACGGCCGCCATCACGTCGCCGATGGGCGACGACTTGCTGACGACGCCGGCGGCGCCGGCGGCGAGCGCTTCTCGCACGGCTGCGGGGCGGTCGGCCACGCTGTGGATGATGACGCTCGATCCATCGAGCACCAGGCGCCGCACGTTCTCGGTGACTGTGGTGCCGTCGCCGAGCGTCAGGTCGAGCACGACCACGTCGGCCGGGGCCTGACGCGAGAACGCGCGCCAGTCGACGTACTCCGTCACGGTGCTGCCGGAGAAGGCGACGCTCATGGTCTCGGCACGCGCGCACGCCGCTTCGAGGCCGAGCCGGACCGACTCGTGATCGTCGATGAAGGCCACCCGCGTCATTCCGCCAGCCTACCGACGAGTGTCACGCGCGGGTGAGCACCGCCACGGCTTCGACGTGATGCGAATTCGGAAAAAGGTCCAGGCCATCGACACTTGCGACGTCGTACCCGCCGGCGCGGAAGGTGGCGATGTCGCGGGCGAGTGCGACCGGATCGCAGGCGACGTAGACGACGGTCGAAGGCGCCAGCGAGGCCAGGTGGTCGACGACGTCACGCCCTGCTCCCGAGCGCGGCGGATCGAGCAGCACGACGCCCCTCGATAGCCGCTCGCGTTCGGGAGCGGATGCCTCGGCCGCGAGTCGCGCGAGCCATCGGTCGACGCGTCCGGTCTCGGCACGGGCGCCGACCCAGTCGACGAGGTTCTCGCCCGCGTGCTCGGTGGCGCGCGCGTCGGACTCGACGCTCGTCACGCGGGTCGAGGGGCCCCCGAGGTCGCCGAGCGTCGCGGCGAAGAGGCCGACGCCGCCATAGAGGTCGAGATGCCACGCGTCGGGATCGACGGGGGCATCGCCGGAGAGAGCGCGGAGCGCGGCGGAGACGGTCGTGGTGAGGGTGTGCGCCGCGAGGCGGTGGACCTGCCAGAACCCGCCGGCGTCGACGCGGAAGTCGCGCCCGCCGACGCGCTCGAGCACGACCTCGGGAGCCGGTGCCTTGCGGGGCCGGGCGCCGGCGGTTCGCGCGCCGCGACCGCGTCGAGGCGCAGCATCCGTCTTCCTCTCCGGTCGCGGCAGCACGCGCACGCGACCGTCCGCGGGCTGGACGAGATCGATCCGGCCCGGTTCGCCGCCGGCGAGCGCGAGTGCGGCGCGCTCGACCTCGGCGGTGGCGAGGGGAAGGTCCTCGAGCGGGACCACACGGTGGCTGCGCGCAGCGTACTGGCCGACGTTGCCGTCGGCGTCGACGTGGAGGCTGACGCGCGTGCGCCACGCGGTGCCGTCGACGGACTCGCCGTCGGCTTCGTCGCCGGCCGCGGTCAGCACCGGCGCGACGCCCGTCATCCCCACCGGGATGTCGACGCCGCCGAACCGCTGCAGCGCGTCGCGCAGCACCTCGAGCTTGAGCGCGCGCTGGTGCTCGAGCGCGATGTGGCCGAAGTCGGCGCCGCCGGGGCGCTGCTCGGGCGGGACGTCGACGTCGGCCTGTCGCCACACGTGCAGCTGCCGGTGCGGCGACGCCTCGAGCACCTCGAGAGTCTCGCCGCGCCAGAACGACTTCTTCGCGGTGTCGGTGAGGCGCACGCGCACGCGCTCCCCGGGAATCGTGTCGGGCACGAACACGACACGCCCCTCGTGCCGGGCGACGAACACGCCGCCGTGGGCGACGCCCGTGATGTCGAGATCGAGGAGGTCGCCGGTTTCACTCACCTGACGAGCCTACGTCCCGGCCCCGCGGTTCCGTATTCAGGATGACCGCTGGCGATCCGCGTGCGCATCCGCGAGTTTCCGCGGTCCGGGCCCGGGCCGCGCGTCATCCATCCTGAATTCGGAACGGGGTGGGCCGCGTACGGTGGGACCCATGCGCGTCTGCCTCGCCTCGACCTCGCCCGCCCGGCTCATGCTGCTCGGGCAGTTCGGCATCCGTCCGCTGACCGTCGCCCCCGACGTCGACGAGGAGGCCGTCATCGCGGCTGTCGAGGCGGCCGAGGGGCGCACCCTCGCGCCCGACGAGCACGTGCTGCTGCTCGCGCGGCGCAAGGCGGCCGACGTGGCAGCGCGACTGCGCGACGACATCCCCGGCTTCGACGGCATCGTGATCGGCGGCGACTCGATGTTCGAGCTCGACGGCGAGGTGCTCGGCAAGCCCTACACCCCCGAGAACGCCGCCGCCCGCTGGCGGGCGATGCGCGGACGCACCGGCGTGCTGCACTCCGGCCACGCCGTCGTGCGCATCGAGCCCGGCGAACCTCCGAGAGAAGTGCACGCGACGGCCGCAGCATCCGTCTCCTTCGTCGCGGATGTGACGGATGCTGAGATCGACGCGTACGTCGGCACCGGTGAGCCTCTGCACGTGGCGGGGGCGTTCACGGTCGACAGTCTCGGCGGCGCGTTCATCGAGCGGGTCGACGGCGACCCGTCGACGGTCGTGGGGATGTCGGTGTCGACCCTGCGGCGGCTCGTGCGCGAGGTCGGTGTGGAGTGGACGTCGCTGTGGAACACGTCGGACCCGTCCCTGCGCTCGCCCGAGATCGACGTGCCGTAGGCGTCGATCGCCGCGCACATTCCGCCCAAAGTCGTTGTAGTAGGAATCCCACGTTTCTCGTCGGTTCTTGTACGAACCGCTCAAAAGCCCTCGGGATGCCGTCGGTAGGCTGGCATCCATGCCTCAGATCGCCAAGGTTCTCGTTGCCAACCGCGGCGAGATCGCCGTTCGCGTCATCCGCGCCGCCCGCGACGCCGGGAAGGCGTCGGTCGCCGTCTACGCCGATCAGGACCGCGACGCCATGCACTCGCGCCTCGCTGACGAGGCGTTCGCACTCGAGGGCGCGACGAGCGCCGAGACGTACCTGTCGATCGAGAAGATCCTCTCCATCGCGCGCCGCTCCGGCGCCGACGCGGTGCACCCCGGCTACGGCTTCCTCGCCGAGAACGCCGATTTCGCCCGCGCGGTCATCGCTGCGGGTCTGGTGTGGATCGGCCCGTCGCCCGAGGCGATCGAGGCCCTCGGCGACAAGGTGACCGCCCGCGCGGTCGCCGAGAAGGTGGGCGCGCCGCTCGCCCCCGGCACCCCCGGCCCCGTGGCCGGCGCCGACGAGGTCGTCGCGTTCGCCGAAGAGGTGGGCCTGCCCATCGCGATCAAGGCCGCGTACGGCGGCGGCGGACGCGGCCTCAAGGTCGCCCGCACCATCGAC
>JAVBUG010000335.1:0-8308 GCA_031555515.1 Microbacterium sp.
GCGACGACCGCCGCGACGCGGGACGCGGGGACACTCCGCGTCGGGACTCGGGTGCGCGCCGGGACGTCGAGCCGCGTCGGGACCCGGGTGCGCGCCGGGAGGCGGCTCCGCGCCGAGACGCGCGGCCGCACCGCGACGAGCCGGCCCGCCGCGACGTCGTGCACGAGCGGCTCGAGGCCGCCGCGGTCGCGCCCGGCGAGGTCGGGGACGTGACGTTCGCCGATCTCGGCCTGGGCCAGAACATCGTCAAGACGATCGCGGAGCTGGGGGCGCAGCATCCGTTCCCCATCCAGGCGGCGACGATCCCGGCGATCCTCGCCGGTCACGATGTGCTCGCGCGAGGCCGCACCGGGTCCGGCAAGACCATCGCGTTCGGCGCGCCGCTCGTCGAGAGCGTGCTGCGGTCGCAGGCGCGGGAGAAGCGCGAGTTCGGTCGCGCGCCGCGCGCGCTGATCCTCGCGCCCACGCGTGAGCTCGCGCTGCAGATCGACGCGACGGTGCAGCCGATCGCCCGCAGCGTCGGCCTCTTCACGACGCAGATCTACGGCGGGGTGCCCAAGGCCCGTCAGCTCGGCGCGCTCAAGAGAGGCATCGACATCGTCATCGGCACGCCGGGGCGCATCGAAGACCTCGTGGAGTCGCGCGCTCTCGACCTCTCGCAGGTGCGCATCGCGGTGCTCGACGAGGCCGACCACATGTGCGACCTCGGCTTCCTCGAGCCGGTGCAGCGCATCATGCGCCGCACGTCCCGCGACGCGCAGCGGCTGCTGTTCTCGGCGACGCTCGACGGCGAGGTGTCGTCGCTGGTGAAGGAGTTCCTCACCGAGCCGGCGGTGTACGAGGTCGCCGGCGAGACCCAGCGCACCGGCACCATCGACCATCGTGTGCTCGTGGTCGACCATCGTGACAAGCGCGACATCCTGCGCACGCTGGTCGATCGCAGCGGCAAGACGCTCGTCTTCACGCGCACGCGCGCGTTCGCCGAGATGCTCGCCGATCAGCTGGACGACGTGGGCATCCGCGCGCTCGCCCTCCACGGCGACCTCGACCAGGCGCGCCGCACCCGCAACCTCGAGAAGCTCACGTCGGGGCGCATCGATGTGCTGGTGGCGACGGATGTCGCGGCACGCGGCATCCATGTCGACGACATCGATCTCGTGGTGCAGGCCGACGCGCCCGACGAGTACAAGACGTACCTTCACCGGTCCGGCCGCACCGGCCGCGCGGGGCGCTCGGGAACCGTCGTGACGCTGGTGACACGCGCCCGGCGCGAGCGGCTCGCCGACCTGCTCGAGCGCGCCGACATCGAGGCGCCGTTCGACGAGGTGCGCCCCGGCGACGACCTGCTCGAGGAGCTCGCCGGGCGCTGACCTCACGTCGCTCACCGCCCGGACCGGGCCGCGAACCCTTCGAGCAGTTCGGCCGCACGCGACGCTCCGCCGAGCGACCTGAGCTCGCCCGCGACGCGGGTGGCGGCATCCCTCATCGCGGTGTCCGTCGAGGCACGCTCGAAGCCGGCCGCGACCTGGGTCGAGGTGGGCGTGCCGGTGCGGAGGTCGACGCCCGCGCCGGCCCACGCGACACGCGCCGCGATCTCGGGCTTGTCGAGGTCGCCGCCGGCGATGACGAGCGGGATGCCGTGGCTGAGCGCGGTGAGCGTGCCGCCCCAGCCGCCGTTGGTGATCACGACGGCGGTGCGGGGGAGGAGCGCGTCGTAGGGGAGGAATCCGGCGATCCGAGCGTTCGACGGAACGGGGAACGGCAGCTCGTCGCGGCCGCGCACCCCGGTCGATACGACGACGAGCACGTCACGGTCGGCGAGTGCGTCGAGCGCGGGGCGGATCAGGTCGGTGGGGTCGATGTTCTGCGTGCCCTGCGTGACGTGCACCACGGTGCGACCGTCGAGGTCGCCCCACCATTGCGGAAGGGTGGTCGGTGCGGCGGGAGGCGCGGCGAGGAGGCCGACGAAGTCCAGGTGCTCGGGGCGGTCGGTGCGGGCGAAGTCGAGCAGGGGCGATCCGCTCGCGAGGATGCGCCGGGGTGACAGCCCCGTCTGCTCGAAGCTGAGGGGCTCCGCGGGCAGGCCGACCGCGACCCGCGCGCGCATGATGGGCTTGGTCAGCGGACGCATCGCGAGCGGCGCGATGCCTCGGAGCGCAGCATCCCGTGTCTTCGTGATCGGATTGCGGCCCGGCGTGAGCCCCATGCCGCTCGGGGGCCCCTGTCGGCTGGTGAGGTGGAGCGGCAGGATGGTGATCGTGGCCCGCGGGCAGCCGGACCGGTCGGCGAAGAGGGCCGCGCCGATCGAGGTGTCGTCGGCGACGATCGCGTCCCACGGCTCGCGGTCCCACTCCGCCTGCAGGTCGGCGACCTGTGCCGGGGCGGTGTTGATCATGACGTCTTGGAGGTTCGCGAAGACCTGGCGAAGGCCCTTGCGTCCTTCGAGCCGGGGGAAGGTCGCGCGCAGATCGTTCTCGTCGAAGTCCGGCGCGGCGCGCCACGGCACGTGGACGGCTCCGGATGCCTCGATCCCGGCGCGGAAGGCGCTCCCGGTGTAGAAGCGCACGTCGTGGCCGCGTGCGACCAGCGCCTGGGCGACCGAACGGAGCGGGAGCACATGCCCGGTGAATGGCATAGCAGTCACCAGGAATCGGGCCATTGGGACATCGTGTCGCAACCGGGCGAGACGCACCAGGGGCCTCGGCGTGCGCCCGGGTCTTCCCGCGCGCGGCGGTTCGATGCCAGAATGGTCACCAGGGTATTTGTTAGGACGGTTACCTAATTCTGATGAATGCCTCCCCCACAACCGAAGGAGCTTGTGTGTCGAAACATCCCCTGCCGGCGCTCGCCGCCGCGATCATCGGAGCGCTCGCCGTCGGCCTCCTCGCCGCGCCGCCCGCGGTGGCCGCGGCGGACGACGCCACCCCGACGACCACCATCAATGCGTACCGCAACGTCGGCTACTACGGCCAATGGCGGGCGACCGGCGAGGCGCAGGCCACGCTGAAGCGCCTGTTCGTCGACGGCGGCGCCGGCGCGAACCTCACCCACCTCAACTACTCGTTCGGCAACGTCGCCGGCGACCAGGCCGCGCTCGACGCCGCCCGGGCCGCCGGCGTGCAGGGACTCGACGGCGTCGAGCCCTATACGTGCTTCATCTCCGACACCGCCGCATCCGGCCCAGGTCAGACCGACACCGCGGGCGACGCCGACAGCGACTTCGTGCACGCGTTCACCGCGGCGCAGTCGGTGCTCGGCATCGCCGACACGAAGAAGCAGAAGCTCGCCGGCAACTTCAACCAGCTCGCCCAGCTCAAGCGCCTGTACCCCGACCTCAAGGTCAACGTGTCGCTCGGCGGCTGGTCGTGGTCGAAGTCGTTCTCGAAGGCTGTCGCGACGCCGGAGCTCCGCTCGGCGCTCGCCGAGTCGTGCATCGACCTCTACATCCGCGGCAACCTGCCCGCGATCGGCGGACGCGGCGGCGCGGGCGTGGCCGCGGGCGTCTTCGACGGGTTCGACCTCGACTGGGAGTGGCCGGGCGCGCCCGACTGGGCGCAAGAGGTCGGCAACACGGTCGACCCGGTGAACGACAAGGCGAACTTCCTCGCGTTCGTGAAGGAGCTCCGCGGGCAGCTGAACGCCGTCGAGGCCGAGACCGGCGAGGACTACGAGATCTCGGCGTTCCTCCCCGCGGGACCCACGCAGATCGCTGCGGGCGGCTGGAACGACCCCGAGCTCTTCGAGTACCTCGACTTCGCGAACCTCCAGGGCTACGACCTGTGGGGCTCGTGGACCGCCGAGACCGGCCACCAGGGCAATGTGTACGGCGACCCCGCCCACAACTGGGGGCTCGGCCTCGACACCGTCGTCGCGTCGTACGTCGACGCCGGCATCGACCCGTCGCAGCTCAACCTCGGTCTCGCCGCCTATGGGCAGGGCTGGACGGATGCCGAACCCCAGCCCTGGACCCTCTCCGGCGGCGGCATCACCCAGATCACGTGGGACCAGCTGAAGGCGCGCGACCTCGAGATCCACCACGAGTACACCGCCGACGGCCGCTTCAACGCGACGTGGGGGTACGACGTCGCCGCCCGCCAGTTCTGGTCGTTCGACGACGAGGTCGCGGTGGCCGAGAAGACCTCCTGGGCGATCTCGAAGGGCCTCGGCGGCGTCGACTTCTGGGAGGTCGGCAACGACGTCGCGGGAGACCTCTCCGCCGCGTCGGCCGACGTGCTCCGCGCCGCTGCCGCGGGCCCGGTCGCGGGTGCGGAGGGGCTGCAGTGCGCCACGACTCCGGATGCTGCCGCCCAGCCCTGGAACGCCCAGACCACGTACCGCGGGGGCGAGCTCGTGTTCCTCGACGGTCGTGTGTTCCAGGCGCAGTGGTACGCGAAGGGCGACGCGCCCGGCGCCTCACCGCGCGGACCGTGGGCCACGCTCACCGCGTGCGGCGTGAACCCCGCCACCGTCCAGGACTGGTACGCCGACACCATCTACGACAAGGGCGACCAGGTCGTCTACGCCGGCGTGACGTACACGGCGCAGTGGTGGAGCCGCAACGACGTGCCCGGAGGCAAGCACAGCCCCTGGAAGCGCTGAGCCCTCGCCGCGCAGCGGGCGTCCCGTCCGGGGTGCCCGCTGTCGCGTGCGCGGCGTCGGGTTGCCGGGGTCAGGCGGCGGGCGCGGCGCCGATCGTCGCGATCAGCTCGGGGTCGCCGCCGAGGGACGTGAGGCGCGCGCGGAGCGCGACTTCGGCGCGACGGTAGGGCTCCTCGCTCGTGTGGAGCAGCGAGCGGGTGTTCGCGGCCTCGAGGAACGACACCATCTCGAACGTGAGCTGACGCGCATCGTCGAGGAGGGGCAGCTCCCCGGCGGCCATCGCGTGCTCGATGCTCACGGTGAGGTAGTCCTCCCACTCGCTCGATGCCGCGACGATCGCGTCGCGGACGACGCCCGGCTTCGCATCGAACTCCACGGAGGTGGCGGCGAAGAAGCAGCCGCCGCGGAACACGCGATCGCGGGAGTAGTCCAGCCAGTCGCCCAGCAGCGTGCACACGCGGATCAGGCCGCGGGGTGTGCGAGCGCGGGCCGGCGCGACCACCCGGTCGATGAAGACCTCACGGGCGGCCGCCACCACGGCGAGCTGCAGCTGCTCCTTCGAGCCGAACAGCGTCGCGATGCCGCTCTTGCTGTGGCCCGAGGCATCCGCCAGCCGCCCGATCGTGAGTCCGTCCAGGCCGTCGACCGTCGCGGTGTCGACCGCGTGCGAGAGCACGGCGCGGCGCGACTCGTCGCCTCGGAGGCGGCGTCGGTCGAGGGGGGCTTGTGTCACGCCTCGAGATTACCGTACGATCGTTCGTGTTCATAAGTACGATCGTTCGTATTCTTCTGATCGGAGCATCATGAATCTCGCACTCGCCGCCGCCGGCACCTCCGTTCGCGCCGCGGCCGCCCTCTCGCCCCGGTGGGGAGCCGCCGTGGCCATGCCGCTCTTCGGTCACGTCGCGAAGCCGCGACCCGTGCACGCCGACGACGAGGCCACGATGCTGCACGCGCGCCTGCACACGGTGCGCATCGCCGGCATCGATCGTCGCGGCGTCGACGTCGACACCTACGAGTGGGGCGACGGTCCGCGCACTGTCGTGCTGTCGCACGGCTGGAACGGCCGCGCCAGCCAATTCTCGGTGCTGGTGCGCGAGCTCGTCGCCGAGGGGTATCGCGTCGTCTCGTTCGACGCGCCCGCTCACGGGGGATCGGGCGGTCGCCACACCTATCTCGTCGACTGGCTCGACGTGTTCACCGCGCTCCAGGATCGCCACGGTGCGTTCGACGCGATGGTCGGGCACTCGTTCGGCGGTCTCGCGACCCTCGTGGGCGTCGCCGGCGGCATCGATGCGGCGCGCGTCGTCACCATCGCCGCGCCCGCCGACGCCGACCTGCTGCTGCGTCAGTTCCAGAGCATGCTCGGCTACTCCGATGCGGTCGCGGCGAGCATGCGCGCGCTCTTCGCGACCCGTTACTTCCCCGGCGAGCCCGACCCGTTCGCGTGGCTGTCGAGCGTGCGGCGCCCGCTTCCGGCCGGGGTGCCGCTCCTCGTCGCCCACGACCACGGCGACCGCGTCGTGCCGTTCGCCGAGGCGGGCCGGGTCGTCTCCGCGAACCCGGGGGCGACGCTGCTCGCGACGGAGGGCCTCGGGCACAACCGCATCCTCACCGAAGACGCGGTGCTCGACGCCGTGATGGGCCACGTCCGCGCCCCGCTCGCCGTGCGCTCGAGAGATGTCGTCGAGGTCGCGCCGGCCGGGGAGCCAAGCCCGGTCTCGGTTGCGGCCTGACACCCTCGCGTACACAGGATCGGAGGTCCTCGGTGACCCGCCGGGTGGCGGCATCCGTCCTCGACGCGGCGCTCAAGACCTCCGATTCCGTGCATGCGGCGATCGGCTCGCTACTCCGCGACGACGCCGGCCGTCAGCAGAAGGGGCTCAGAAGAGCCGAGCGGATGCCTCGGACCCGGGCTGCGACCGGGAGGACGCCGCCCGCAACGATGTCGCGGCGGCACGCCCACGCGAGGTGGTGACGATCGGCGGCGCGGTGCGCGCATCGGCGCGATTTGCGAGACCCGCCACAGGCGCGCCGCGCGGGTTCTCTTCCTCGGCCTGACCGTCGAGACCATGGACGCGCAGCAACGGACGCACCCGCTTGGCGAGCCAGGAGCGGTAGGCCTTCGGCGCGTACGCCGTCGCGCCGGGATAGAGCCCCCGATACGACGAGACGAGCTCGGGGTGCCGCTCGGCGAGCCACTCGAGGAACCACTGCTTCGCGCCGGGCCGCAGGTGCAGCGCGCCGTAGACGACCCGCACCGCTCCGGCCGCCTTGATGCGGGCGAGTGCGTGGTCGATCGCCGCGATCGAGTCGGTGAGGTGCGGGATGATCGGCATCAGGAACACCGTGACGCGGAACCCCGCCTCGGTCGCCGCGCGCACCGTCTCGAGGCGCGCGGTCGCATTGGGCGTGCCGGGTTCGATGAGGTGCTGCAGCTCGTCGTCGAACACCGCGATCGACATCGCGATCGTCACATGCACCTGGGAGGCGGCATCCGTCAGCAGCGGCAGATCCCGCCGCAGCAGCGTGCCCTTCGTCAGGATGGAGAACGGCGTGCCCGCCTCGGTCAGGGCGGACACGATCCCGGGCATCAGCTTGTAGCGCCCCTCCGCGCGCTGATACGGGTCGGTGTTCGTGCCGAGCATGACTGGATCGTGTTGCCAGGTGCCCCGCCGGAGCTCCTTCTCGAGCACCTCGGCGACGTTCACCTTCACCACGACCTGCGTATCGAAGTCGCGTCCCGCATCGAGCTCGAGGTACTCGTGGGTGCCCCGGGCGAAGCAGTATACGCAGGCATGGCTGCAGCCCCTGTACGGGTTCACGGTCCAGTCGAAGGGCATCGCGGAGGCGCCCGGCACGTGGTTGAGAGCGGACTTGCAGAGCACCTCGTGGAACGTCACGCCCGCGAACTCGGGGGTCGTCACCGAGCGCACCAGGCCGTTCAGCTGTTCGAGGCCGGGCAGGGCCGCAGCATCCGCCACGCCCAATTCCTGACCTTGCCACCGCATGCATCCATGAGAACAAAGCTTCGAACTTAAGTCAAGACCAACGCTGCCGTGTCTAGAACATCGACGAGACGGATGCCGCTTGCCTGGCCAAAACCGGCCGTCGCGGGTAAGAATGGCAGACGTGACGGAGCCTGGCGGGCTCGCTACCCCCCGAGCCGCCCCCGAGACTCGTCGCGCCGCCCGAGCGATGCGCGAAGAGGCTGAAAGGCGTGCCCGCGCGGCGGACTCCGCTCCCGACGTCCTGCCGGAGACCGCCGGCGATCCCGCCGACGACTTCGTTGCATTCGAGCTGCCCAGCGACGAGTTCGAGCCCGGCTCGATCGCGGCCGGAGCGCCTTCGGCGCTGCCCCTCGACCTCCGCCCGACGGGCGCCGCTCCGGAGCGCACCGACTCGACGCCCCACCGCATCCCCGAAGCGCGGGTTCGCGGGCGCCGGCGCGCCGTGCGGTCGCCCCGGCCCGTCGTCAGCGAGGGCATCGGCGTCAGCATTCCGTTCATCACCGTGCACACCGGCTTGGTCTCCGTCAAGCCCGAATAACCACACGAATCTCATGGATAACAAAGGAACGGCCCGCACTGAGCAAGCCGTTCCTTTTGATTATCGATTTGGTTATAGACAGGGCAGTTCGTCCACGTAGCGGGCGAAGTCGGCCATCGTGCCCTGCGGAAATGCGGAGACGTCCAGCCCTTTGTGGTTT
>JAVBUG010000350.1:0-10735 GCA_031555515.1 Microbacterium sp.
GCGACCTCGGCAACGACGAGCTCGACCTCCCGCCGTACGCGGAGCGCTGGCGCGCCGCGGGCATCGACCGCATGGTGACGCGCCTGGTCGACCTGCACGCGGGCTCCGACGAGGTCGTCGTCCGTACCCGAACGGGCACGCCCATCCTCGACAGTGCGATCGACGCCACGCTGCGCTGGACCGCGGTCGGCGACGGGGCGGTGCGCCTCGACGTCGAACTCGAGCCCAACGCCACGTGGACGACCGAGTGGGCGCGCCTCGGCCTCGACCTGGTGCTCGAGGGCGAACCCCTCGGCGCCGACCTCGCGGGCTACGGACCCATGCACAGCTACCCGGATCTTCGAGCAGGCGCCCGGTTCGGCTGGTGGCACCTCCAGCCCGACGACCTCACGGTCGACAACGTGAGACCACAGGAAAGCGGTTCCCGAACCGGGGTCCGGGATGCCAGAATCTTCACGGGAGGCGGCACGCTGCACGTGTCGACCCTCGACCACCCGTTCGCGCTCACGGTTTCGCGGCACAGCCGGCAGTCCCTCGCGGCAGCCGCGCACAACTGGGAGCTGACCCCCGAAGGACGCACGTTCGTGTCGATCGACCTCGCCCAGTCGGGCGTCGGCACCGCGACGTGCGGGCCGGGGGTTCTGCCCCGGCACCGGCTGCCCGCGCGCGCCGCGGCCATCTCGCTGATCCTGCGGCACGAGTCCGCGCTCGACTGACCCGTGCCACCGGCGTCGACCTCGCGCCGGCGCCCGACCGATCCGATGAAGGAGCACCCATGACCTCTTCGACCGACGCCGCCGCGCGGCTCGACCCGCACCACGAGATCGCCGACATCGACCGCCGGCTCTTCGGCGGATTCGTCGAGCACCTCGGCCGCCACATCTACGACGGCATCTTCGAGCCGGGACACCCGTCCGCCGACGCCGACGGCTTCCGCACCGACGTCATCGAGCTCGTGAAGGAGCTGGGCGTCTCGACCATCCGCTACCCCGGCGGCAACTTCGTGTCGGGCTACCGCTGGGAGGACGGCATCGGCCCGGTGGACGAGCGCCCGCGCCGCCTCGATCTCGCCTGGCATTCGACCGAGACCAACGAGGTCGGGCTCCACGAGTTCCAGGCGTGGCTCGACCGGGTCGGGAGCGACCTCATGCTCGCCGTCAACCTCGGCACCCGCGGCACGCAGGAGGCGCTCGACCTGCTCGAGTACGCCAACGCCGACACGCAGACCGCATGGACCGACCAGCGCGCCGAGAACGGCCGTGCCACGCCGTTCGGCGTGAAGATGTGGTGCCTCGGCAACGAGATGGACGGCCCGTGGCAGATCGGCCACAAGAACGCCGACGACTACGGCACGCTCGCGTCGCAGAGCGCGAAGGCGATGCGCATGCTGGATCCCGGCATCGAGCTCGTGGTGTGCGGGTCGTCGGGCCGCTCGATGCCCACGTTCGGCTCGTGGGAGCGCACCGTGCTCGAGCACACGTTCGACGACGTCGACTTCATCTCGTGCCACTCGTACTACCAGGAGTACAACGGCGACGCACAGGAGTTCCTCGCCTCCGGCGTCGACATGGCGCGCTTCATCGAGTCGGTCGTCTCGATCGCCGACGCCGTCGCGGCGACCAAGAAGAGCGACAAACGCATCATGATCTCGTTCGACGAGTGGAACGTCTGGTACCTCTTCAACCCGGACGGCACCGAGTCGGGTCACGAGTTCAAGGGCGGGGGCTGGCCGGTCGCGCCGCGGCTGCTCGAGGACCAGTACCACGCCCTCGACGCCGTCGTCTTCGGCGACCTCATGATCACGCTGCTCCAGCACGCCGACCGCGTGCGCTCGGCCTCGCTCGCACAGCTCGTCAACGTGATCGCCCCGATCATGACCGAGCCGGGCGGCCCGGCCTGGCGTCAGACCACGTTCTTCCCGTTCTCGATCACCTCTCGCCTCGCGCAGGGCCGCGCCGTGCGCGTGCCGGTGTCGGCGGGCACCTTCACGAGCGAGAAGCTCGGCGAGGTCGAGACGGTGAACGCCGTCGCCACGATCGACGACGAGGGCGTGTCGCTCTTCGTGGTGAACCGTTCGACGACGGATGCCGCGAACCTGCGCGTCGACCTGGCTCCGCTGGTGCGCTCGCTGGGCCGCGAGGTCGCGGTCGTCGAGTCGCACCTGCTGCACGACGACGACCTGTACGCGGCCAACACGCTCGAAGACCGCGAGCGTGTCGGCGTGCGCGAGGCCGCAGCATCCGTCGACGGCGAACTGCTGTCGCTGGCACTGCCGGCCGTGTCGTGGACGGCCATCCGGCTCGCGTGACCGTGACGAGCGGAGGAGAACTGGCCGGCGGAGGACCCTCGGCCGGCATCCTCTCCTCCGCTCCTCACATCTCCTCCCCTCTTCACACCTCGACCACGGAACGGACACGGATGCTGCGCGCCGACGCCACCGGCCAGCCCCGCGCGGAGCTGCGGCCCGCGATGGCCAACACGGAGGACGTCCGTCCCGGACTCGCCCTCACGAGCCGGGCGCTGCGGCGTGACGGACGGCCCTGGCTGCCGGTGTCGGGCGAGCTGCACTACACGCGCGTGCCGCGCGAGCGGTGGACCGAGCGCCTGCGGCTGATGCGCGCCGGCGGCATCTCGGTCGTGTCGACCTACGTGTTCTGGCTGCACCACGAGCCGGTGCGCGGCGAGACCCGCTTCGACGGGCGCTACGACGTCGCGGCATTCGTCGACGCCGTGCGCGCCGAGGGCCTCGAGGTCATCCTGCGGATCGGGCCGTGGGCGCACGGCGAGATGCGCAACGGCGGGTTCCCCGACTGGGTGCAGCAGCTGCCGGTGGCGCACCGTACCGACGACCCCGCCTACCTCGAGCTCGTCCGGGAGTGGTTCGGCCGGCTCGCGGCCGCGCTCGACGGCCGCTGCGCGCCGGAGACGGTGCTGGGGATCCAGCTCGACAACGAGCTGTACGACCAGCCCGGCCACCTCGCCACCCTCAAGCGGCTGGCGCGCGAGGCAGGGTTGTCCGCGCCGCTGTGGACCGCGACGGCGTGGGGCGGTGCGGATCTTCCCGATCCCGAAGTGCTGCCGCTGTGGGGCGGGTACGGCGACGGCTTCTGGGTCGATCCCGGCGAGCCGTGGGACCCGACCTTCCGGGCGCACTACTTCTTCTCCGACACGTGGGACGACCCGGGCATCGGCGCCGACGTACGCGGCGAGGACGCCGGCCGGCGCGCCGACCTCTCGCCGTGGTTCCCCGCGGCGACGTGCGAACTCGGCGGGGGCATGGCCACGGCCTACCACCGCCGCCCGCGTCCGGATGCGCTCGACATCGCCGCCGTCGCGCACGCCAAGCTCGGCAGCGGCTCGGCCTGGCAGGGGTACTACATGTACGCCGGGGGCACGAACCCCGGACCCGGCCTCGAGGAGACGCAGGCCACGGGCTACCCCAACGACAAGACGCGGCTGAGCTACGACTTCCACGCGCCGATCGGCGAGGCCGGCCGCACGGCGCCCAGCCACGCGGCGCTGCGCCTGCAGCACGCGTTCGTCGAGGCGTTCGGCGAGCGGCTCGCGCCGATGCCGTCGCACCTTCCGGACGCGCGGCCGTCGGGCGTCGAGGATTCCGAGACCCTCCGCTGGGCGGTGCGGGCCGCCGACGGGTCGGGGTTCGTGTTCATCGGCTGGCATCAGCCGCACGTGCCGCTGCCGACGTATCGCGGCGCACGCCTGCGCATCGACACGAGCCGGGGCCCGGTCGAGCTACCGAGCGCACCGGTCGACATCCCGCCCGGCACCCTGGCCCGCTGGCCGCTCGGACTCGAGGTCGGCGGCGTCACGATCGACTGGGCCACGGCGTCTGCGGTCACCGTGCTGCCGGGGTCGGCGGACGCCCCGCCGACGCTCGTGCTGATCGAGGACGCCGGCATCCCCGTGGAGGTCGCGCACGACGGCTTCGCGCACGCGGTGACGCCGGGCGCGGTGCCGGCGCGGATCGAAGAGGCCGACGGCGCGGCCCTCGACGTGCTCGTGCTCGCGGCCGCCGACGCGCCCCGGGTGTGGGTCGTCGACGCCGCGGCCGGCGGACGGCGGCTCTTCGTCGCGGCCGACGAGCTCACGTGGGATGCCGCGGGGCGGGTCTCGGTGCGCGCGAGCGGCGCGCAACCCGAGGTCCGGGAGTACGTCGACGGCACCTGGCGCGCGCCGCACTGGGAGCACGCGGACGGCGCTGCGGTCGCGGCATCCGTTCCCTCCTCGCTCTTGCGGGAGGCGACTCTGCCGTCCGGGGACTACGGCTCGCGCGACGGCCGGCAGGCGGCGCCCGACGACGCCGTGGTCGACGCGCACGCCGCGGTGTACCGGCTCGAGATTCCCACGGGGCTCGATGCCGACGCCGTGCTCCGCGTGCGGTGGGCGGGCGACCTCGCGCAGCTGCGCGTCGACGGCGTGACCGCGACCGACCGGTTCTGGGACGGCTCCGAGCTCGTCGCGAACCTCCGCGACCTCGGCGCCGGTCCTCACGCCGATGTCGAGCTGCACATCCTGCCGCTGCGCCGCGACAGCGGCGTGCACCTGCCCGAGGATGCCGCGGCCCGCCTCGCGGCGTCGACCGACGGGCTGTGCGAGCTCGACGACGCCCGCATCGACCAGCGCGCCCTGTGGCGCGAGATCCGCTGACACACGACGACCGGAAGCGAGACAGCGATGACGCTGCGCAAGACCGCCACCCCGCCGATGGGCTGGAACAGCTGGGACTCCTACGGGACGACCGTGACCGAGGCAGAGGTGCTCGCCAACGCCGAGTTCATGGCCGAGCACCTGCTCCCCCACGGGTGGGACACGATCGTCGTCGACATCGACTGGGCCGATCCCACCGCCCGGTCGCACGGCTACAACGAGTCCGCCCCGCTGGTGATCGACGAGTACGGGCGCGTCCAGCCGGATCCGGTGCGCTTCCCCTCGGCGGCGGACGGCGCCGGCTTCGGCCCGCTCGCCGCCCGCATCCACGAGCTGGGGCTGAAGTTCGGCATCCACATCATGCGCGGGATTCCCCGGATCGCGGTCGATCGCGACCTGCCGGTACTGGGCGTCGAGGCGACCGCGGCCGGCATCGCGGATCCGTCGAACGCCTGCGAGTGGAACCCGCACTACGTCGGCCTCGATCACGGCACGCCCGGCGCGGCGGCGTACTACCACTCGATCGCCGACCAGTACGCGCAGTGGGGCGTCGACTTCCTCAAGGCCGACGACATGCTGTGGCCGTACCAGGCCGCCGAGATCGAAGCCCTCTCGACCGCGATCGAGACCGCGCCGCGCGAGATCGCGCTGTCGCTGTCGCCCGGCCGTGACCTGTCGGCCGCCCACCTCGGGCATCTTCGCGCACACGCCACGATGTGGCGCATCTGCGACGATCTGTGGGACCGATGGGACGACGTCGAGGCGAACTTCGCGCGCCTCGCCCGCTGGGCGCCGTTCGCCGGCCCCGACGGCTGGCCCGACGCCGACATGCTGCCGCTCGGCCGCATCGGCCTGCGCGCCGAGCGCGGCGAGCCGCGCGAGGGTGCGCTCACGCTCGCCGAGCGCCGGTCGCTCGTAACGCTGTGGGTCATCGCCCGGTCCCCGCTGATGATCGGCGGGGATCTGCCGACGAGCGCGCCCGAGACGATCGCGCTCTTCCAGAACGACGACGTGCTCGAGGTCCTCCGGGACTCCAGGGGCAACCGCGAGCTGCTGCGCGAGCGCGATCTCGTGGTGTGGACCGCCGAGCGCGGCGATACGCGCTGGGTCGCCGTCTTCAACACCGCCGACGAGGCGCGCGAGGTGCCGTTCGACACCCGCTCCCTCGGGCTCGGACCCGCGCCGGCGGTCGTCGTGGACGTGTGGGACGCGGCATCCGTTCCCGTCCACGGCGTGCACGAGCAGTCGGATGCCGCGCGCGGTGCGGCACCCGGCAGCTCGGTCGTCCGGGTCCCGCTCGAGCCGCACGGGTGCATGCTCTTGCGCGCGTGAGCGGACAGTGATCGGATGCTGCTGGGAAAGCGCTTGCGCACCATCCGATCGCGTGGCACACTATTGGAAAGCGTTTACCCAGATCCCCGGCCCCGATGCCGGAGCCGGGTACCCACAGCCTTCAGAGCAGAAAGCAGGACCCCATGACTGACACGACTCTCGCCCCGGCGTCGGCCGAGGCATCCGTCCGTCCCACCGTGCGTGAGATCGGCATCATCATGAACGGCGTCTCGGGCCGCATGGGCTACCGCCAGCACCTGGTGCGCTCGATCCTCGCGATCCGCGACCAGGGCGGCATCGAGCTGCCCGACGGCACCAAGGTGACCGTGAAGCCGCTCCTCGTCGGTCGCAGCGAGGCGAAGCTCGCCGAGCTCGCCGCCAAGCACGGCATCGAGGACTACACGACCGACCTCGACGCCGCCCTCGCCGACCCGCGCTGGGAGATCTACGCCGACTTCCTCGTCACCAAGGCCCGCGCCTCGGCCCTGCGCAAGGCGATCGCCGCCGGCAAGACCATCTACACCGAGAAGCCCACGGCCGAGACGGTCGACGAGGCCCTCGAGCTCGCGAAGCTCGCGCAGGAGGCCGGCGTCAAGACCGGTGTCGTGCACGACAAGCTGTACCTGCCGGGCCTGCAGAAGCTCAAGCGCCTCATCGACTCCGGCTTCTTCGGCCGTATCCTGTCGGTGCGCGGCGAGTTCGGCTACTGGGTCTTCGAGGGTGACTGGCAGCCCGCACAGCGTCCGTCGTGGAACTACCGCGCCGAGGACGGCGGCGGCATCATCGTCGACATGTTCCCGCACTGGAACTACGTGCTCGAGAACCTGTTCGGCGAGGTCAAGTCCGTCTACGCGCAGGCGGCCGTGCACATCGCCGACCGCTGGGACGAGAACGGCGAGCACTACACCGCCACCGCCGAGGACGCCGCGTACGGCATCTTCGAGCTCGAGGGCGACATCGTCGCGCAGATCAACTCGTCGTGGACCGTGCGCGTGAACCGCGACGAGCTCGTCGAGTTCCACGTCGACGGCACGCACGGCGCGGCCGTCGTGGGCCTGGTCGGCGCCAAGATCCAGCACCGCAACGCCACGCCGAAGCCGGTCTGGAACCCCGACCTCGCCGACGGCCACGACTACGACGCCGACTGGGCCGAGGTTCCCACGAACGACGTGTTCCAGAACGGCTTCCGCCAGCAGTGGGAGGAGTTCCTCGTCTCGTACGTCGAGGGCACCGAGTACGAGTTCGACCTGCTGTCGGGCGCGCGCGGCGTGCTGCTCGCCGAGGCCGGCCTGCAGTCGAGCCGCGAGGGCCGCAAGGTCGA
Source organism: Microbacterium sp. (assembly GCA_031555515.1). GTDB lineage: Bacteria > Actinomycetota > Actinomycetes > Actinomycetales > Microbacteriaceae > Microbacterium. The sequence continues at coordinate 7,322 of JAVBUG010000350.1, forward strand.
GCTGCCCACGCTCTCACTCGACTGATCGGACGACGGATGCCGAAGCTCACCCTTCTCTCCGACGCCGGGGTCTTCTCGGCGGTCGAGCTGAACGAGTCCCCGGGCTACACCAAGCCCGAGGGCCCGCTCCGCAGCCGCGTGGCGTACGCCGCCGCGCACGTGGTGCCCAAGACCTGGGCCGACAACACCCCGGGGCAGCCCGCCGAGGTCGACTGGGACGCGACGCTGGACTTCCGCCGCGCCGTGTACTCGTGGGGTCTGGGCGTCGCCGACGCCATGGACACCGCCCAGCGCAACATGGGCCTCGATGCCGCCGCGACGCGTGACCTCATCGCCCGGTCGGCCGAGGTCGCCCGCGAAGAGGGCGGCTCGGTCGTGGTCGGCGTCAACACCGACCACGTCGACGCCGAGCGCATCTCCGTGCAGGAGGTCATCGACGCCTACAAGGAGCAGCTCCACTTCACCGAGGAGCAGGGCGCCGGCCCCGTGCTCATGGCATCGCGCCACCTGGCGCGCGTCGCGGAGTCGGCCGACGACTACCGCCACGTGTACCGCGAGGTGCTCGCCTCCGCCACGGTGCCTGTCGTGCTCCACTGGCTGGGCACGGCGTTCGACCCGGTGCTCGAGGGCTACTTCGGCTCTGCCGACTGGCGCGAGGCGTCGGCGGTCCTCCTCGAGATCATCGAGGAGAACGCCGACAAGGTCGCGGGCGTCAAGATGAGCCTGCTCGACGCGGCGTCCGAGGTGTCGGTGCGCGAGCGCCTGCCCGAGGGCGTGCGCATGTTCACCGGCGACGACTTCAACTACGTCGGCCTCATCGGCGGTCAGGACGTGCCCGAGGCGACCCAGCCGGAGCGGGACGCGGCATCCGCCCGTCAGCACTCCGACGCCCTCCTCGGCGCGTTCGCCGCGATCACGCCGGTCGCGTCGGCCGCCATCCAGGCGCTCGACGCCGGCGACCCCGCGCGATACCTCGAGATCCTCGGCCCGACCGAGGAACTCAGTCGCCAGGTGTTCGCCGCGCCGACGTTCTACTACAAGACCGGCGTCGCATTCCTGTCGTGGCTGAACGGCCACCAGTCGGCGTTCCAGATGGTCGGCGGGCTGCACTCGGCCCGCAGCCTCCCGCACCTGTCGCGCATCGTCGAACTCGCGAACTCGTCGCTCGCCCTCGAGCGTCCCGAGCTCGCGGCGATCCGCTGGCACGGCATGCTGCGCCACAACGGCATCGACGTCCCCGGGGTGATCGCGTGACCGTGGACCCGCGTCTGTCGATCAACCAGGCCACCATCAAGTACGCCGACCTCGCGACGGCGCTGCGCGTCACCGCCGAGGCGGGCGTGCAGGCGATCGGTCTCTGGCGCGAGCCCGTGCAGGAGGTCGGCCTGGCGACCGCCGCCTCGATGCTCACCGACTCGGGCCTGCGCTTCACGACGCACTGCCGCTCAGGCTTCTTCACGATGCCCGAGGGTCCGGCGCGCCGCGCGTCGATCGACGACAACCGCGTCGCGATCGAAGAGGCCAGGGCGCTTGCGGCCGCGGGCGCCGAAGGGTCGACCGCGATCCTCGTGCTCGTCGCCGGCGGGCTGCCCGAGGGCTCCCGCGACCTGGTGGGCGCGCGCGAGCGGGTGCGTGACGCCATCGGCGAGCTGGCTCCGGATGCTGCGGCCGCCGGCGTCACGCTCGCGATCGAGCCGCTGCATCCGATGTACGCCTCCGACCGCTGCGTCGTCTCGACGCTCGGGCAGGCGCTCGACATCGCCGCGGACTTCGACCCCGCCGTCGTCGGCGCCACGGTCGACACGTTCCACATCTGGTGGGACCCGGACGTGCTGTCGTCGATCGAGCGCGCGGGCCGCGAGGGCCGCATCGCGACGTACCAGGTGTGCGATTGGAAGACGCCGCTCGCGGCCGACCCGCTGCTCAGCCGCCACTACCCGGGCGACGGCGTCATCGACTTCGCGTCGCTGACCGATGCCGTCGAGGCGACCGGCTACGACCGCGACATCGAGGTCGAGATCTTCAACGAGGAGATCTGGGCCACCGACGCGCTGCTCGCCGTGCAGCGCACGGCCGCCGGGTTCGCCGCATCCGTCTCGCCGCATCTGCGCGCACGCGTCGCCGGCTGACGACGACGCTTCCGTCTCGGAGCGCCCGTGGGGTTCTTGGCCCCCACGGGCGCTTCGTCGTTCGCTGCGGCTCTGCAGCGTGGGTCATGTGGTTCCTCAACTGGGGAAAAGGATTGGGAAATCGCTTCCCAATCTATCGCCGGAACCGGACACAGGCTCTAGACTCTGGCCTGTGAGCGACATGATCGCGCCTACCCGAGGCGCCGCCACCCTTCACGATGTCGCGCGCGAGGCTGGGGTCTCGCTCGCGACCGCATCGCGGGTGCTCAACGGATCGACGCGCAAGGTGGCCGAGAGCTACCGCGAGCGCGTCGAGACCGCAGCCGAGAAGCTCGGCTACACGGCCAATCTCTCCGCCCAGGCCACCGCGCGAGGCACCGCCGCCATCGTCGCGCTCCTGGTCGCCGACATCGCCGACCCCTACTTCGGCCAGCTCGCCTCCGGCGTCGCGCGCGGCGCCGACGAGGCCGGCCTCGTCGTCACGATCGCGATCACCGAGCGCGATCCGCAGCGCGAGGTCAAGCTGGTGCGGGCCCTCCGCGGCCAGCGCCCGCGCGGCCTCATCCTCGCGGCCTCGCGGGTCGAGGGCCCCGACGCCGTCGGGCTCCACGGCGAGCTCGAGGCGTTCGCGAACATGGGCGGCCGCGTCGTGGTCGTCGGACCCGGCGGGGGCAGCGCCCGTTCGGTCGCGGTCGACAACCGCGGCGGCGCGGCGGCGCTCGGCGCCCAGCTCGCGGGCCTCGGCTATCGCGAGGCGATCGTGCTCGCGGCCTCCGAGGGCATCCGCACCTCCGACGACCGCGTCGATGGGTTCACCGAAGGTTTCACCGGTGCGGGCGGGAACGTCCGCGAGGTGCGTCGTGCCGGCTTCACGCGCGACGCCGGCTACGCGGCGGCCGCCGAGCTGCTCGAGGGCGACGTGCCCGCGGGCACGCTGATCTTCGGCATCAGCGACGTCGTCGCGATCGGCATCATGTCGGCCGTGCGCGACGCCGGCCGCCAGGTCGGCGCCGACATCGCGGTCGCCGGCTTCGACGACATCGCCACGGGGCGCGACATCCGTCCCGGCCTGACGACGGTGCGCGTGCCTCTCGAGGACCTCGGCTACCGCGCGCTGCACGCCGCCACCGACCCGGAGTGGGATGCCGCCGAGCCGCAGCTCCCGCTCGAGGTGATCGTGCGCGGCAGCACGCCGCCGCGCGCCTGACACGCCCGACGGCCGGCCCGGCCCTCGGGATGGCGGGCTGAGGAAACGCTTCCGGGTAGGCTGAGCGCGCCGAGACCC
>JAVBUG010000134.1:0-12100 GCA_031555515.1 Microbacterium sp.
TCGACCTCCTCGACGAAGATCGCACCCTGCTTCTCGAGCTCGGTCACGACGTGGATGTTGTGCACGATCTGCTTGCGCACGTACACCGGCGCGCCGAAGCGCTCGAGCGCCTTCTCGACGGCGATGACCGCCCGGTCGACGCCCGCGCAGTAGCCGCGCGGGGATGCCAGGAGCACCCGCTTCTGTCCGACCCCGGCGATATCCTTGAGCGGTTCACGCCGCCGTGGGATCCGCGGGACGGGCATGCTCACAGGGGCCTGACTCGGTCGGGTCTGTCCCGGGGTGCTGATGCTCACCCGTCGATTCTACGGGCGGGGTCCTGAGCGGGGCCTCCGACGGCAAGCCCGCGCCCGGGCACGAAAGGACCGCATGACGAGTTTCCAGCCTGCCGCCGTCCCCGGCGAGCCGCCGCCGCCCGACTCGGTGCCGCCGCGCGACTCGACGGCGCAGGCGCCGACGTCCGTGGCCCGGCTGAACGACACCATCCGCGGGTTCGTGCAGACGTGGGGCTCGGTGTGGGTCGAAGGCGAGATCACGGGGTGGAACCAGCGCGGCGGCAACGTGTTCGGCCGGATGAAGGACCTGGTGACCGACGCCACGATCTCGTTCCGCATCTGGTCCTCGACCCGCGAGCGCCTGCCCGGCGACCTCAAGGTGGGCGACCACGTGATCGCGTGCGTCAAGGCCGACTACTTCGTGAAGAACGGCGACTTCAGCTTCGGAGTCTCCGCGATGCGTCACGTGGGACTCGGAGACCAGCTCGAGAAGCTGGAGCGCCTCCGCGTGCAGCTGCGGTCCGAAGGGCTCTTCGATCCATCCCGCAAGAAGCCCCTCCCGTTCCTCCCGCACCTCATCGGCCTCATCACGGGTGAGAACTCGGACGCCGAGAAGGACGTCCACCGCAACGCCGAGCTGCGCTGGCCGCAGGTGCGGTTCCAGACGAAGTACGCCGCCGTGCAGGGCGACCGCTGCGTACCGGAGACGATCGCGGCGCTGAAGGCGCTGGATGCCGCACCAGACGTGGACGTCATCATCATCGCCCGCGGCGGCGGCGACCCGCAGACACTGCTCGGCTTCAGCGACGAGCGGCTGATCCGCGCCGTGGCCGCAGCATCCACTCCCGTCGTCAGCGCGATCGGCCACGAGAACGACCACCCCCTCCTCGACGACGTCGCCGATCTGCGCGCATCGACCCCGACGGACGCCGCCAAACGGGTCGTTCCGGATGTCGCGGAGCAGCGCGCACTCGTCGGGCAGCTGCGCGCCCGCATGAACATGCGGCTCACCCAGCGCATCTCGCACGACATCGCCCAGCTCGAGCAGCTGCGCTCGCGCCCGGTGCTGCGCGCTCCCGAGACGCTCCTCACCACACGCTCGCACGAGGTCGAGCTGCTCGCCGCACGCGGGCGTGATCGGATCGACCGGTCGCTGCGCGTCCAGGAGCAGCGGACGGCCGAGCTCCGCGCGACACTGCGAGCCCTCTCCCCCGCATCGACTCTCGCCCGCGGCTACGCCATCGCGCACCTCGCCGACGGCGCCATCGTGCGCGACGCGGCGCAGGCCCCGGCATCCACCCCCGTCGTCGTCACGGTCGGGCGCGGATCGTTCGCCGCGCGCTCCGACGGAGAGATCGCCGAAGGCGCAGCCCGCTCCAGCCGGCCGGAGGTCACCGAGGCGGGCGGCGTCGCCGAGCCCAACTAGACTGGGGACCATGACTGAGACGAGCGGCGCCCTCACGGACGTCGCGGCCCTCTCGTTCGAGCAGGCGCGCGATGAGCTCGTGCGCGTCGTCGCCGAACTCGAGCAGGGTGCCCCGACCCTCGAGCACTCCCTCGCCCTGTGGGAGCGCGGCGAAGCCCTCGCCGCCCGCTGCGAGGAGTGGCTGCTCGGCGCCAAGCGCCGGCTCGAGGCCGCGCGTGCGTCCGCCGATCGCGCACCGGGCGAGGCGCTCTGATGGCACGCGGACCCCGCATCGTCGCCGAGCTCGGTCGTCCCGAGACTCCGGAGGAGACCGCCGATCGCAAGGCCGAGTCGTCGCGGGTCTACCGTTCGAGCCAGAACGTCCGCAATCTCATCGCGGCGCTGCTCGCGACCCTCGCCGTCGTCGTCGTGATCATCGCCGCCGTGCCGCGTGGCACGCCGCCGCCGCGCGACGCGATCGACGTCGCCGCCGTCGCCGAGGGCGTCGCAGCCTCCGAGGGACGCACCGTCATCACTCCCGAGATGTCCGATGCGTGGATCGTCAACCGCGCCGGCATCGAGAGCAACGGCGGGGTGCGCGCGTTCACGGTCGTCTACGCCCCCGCCGAGGAGAACGAGCGCGGATTCCTGCGCGTCGCGCAGGGTTTCGACGCCGACGAGGCGTGGGCGGCCCGCGTCCTGTCAGGCGCAGCCCCGCAGGACACCGTCACGATCGACGGCATCACGTGGGAGCGCTACGAACTCGACCCCGATCGCACCGGGAACATCTCGGTCGCGCTCGCCGCCGACGCGGGCACCGACACGGTGCTCATCTACGGCGCCGCGGGCGAGAAGGCCCTCGAAGAGACGGCACGCTCCGTCACAGACCAGATCACCGCACTGCGCCAGGAGGCCGAGTGACCGATCAGCCCACCCCCGCGAAGGCCTGGCGGGAGATGCAGCGCGGCAACGCGCGCTTCGTCGCCGGCGAACCCCGCCACCCCCGGCAGGACGTCGACACCCGGCATGAACTCGCGGGAGGGCAGCGGCCCCGCGCCGCCCTGTTCGGCTGCGCGGACTCGCGCCTGGCGGCGGAGATCATCTTCGACAAGGGCCTCGGCGACCTCTTCGTGGTCCGCAACGCGGGCCAGGTCGTCTCGGAATCCGTCGTGGGCAGCCTCGAGTACGCGGTCGCTGTGCTCGAAGTGCCCCTCATCGTGGTGCTGGGCCACGACGCGTGCGGCGCCGTCCGCGCGGCGATCGACAGCACGAGCCCCGACGCCGACCCGCTGCCCCCGCACATCTGGCGACTGATCTCGCCGATCGTGCCGGCGGTGCGCCGCGTCCAGCGGGCCTCCGCCGTGGACGGCGTGTACCCCGACGAGATCGACGCCGAAGAAGTCGGCCGTGAGCACCTCCGCGACACCGTCGGCGAGCTGCTCCACTCCTCCGAGCTCATCAGCTCCGCCGTCGCCGAAGGACGCCTCGCGATCGTCGGCGCCAACTACCGCCTCGGCGAGGGCACCGCGGTGCCCGACGTCATCGTCGGGATCACCGACGCCGCCTGAACCCCGAAGCTCTGCCAAGACCCCCCTGTACCGACACGTGAGGAACAACGACGTGACCGACATCGAGTACCGCATCGAGCACGACACCATGGGCGAGGTGCGGGTGCCCAAGAACGCGCTCTACGCCGCGCAGACCCAGCGCGCGGTCGAGAACTTCCCCATCTCGGGCGACCGGCTGGAGCCCGCCCAGATCGTCGCGCTCGCGCGCATCAAGAAGGCCGCGGCCCTCGCGAACAAGGAGCTCGGCACGCTCGACGGCGCCATCGCCGACGCCATCGCCGGCGCGGCCGACCGCATCATCGCGGGCGAGTTCGCCGACCAGTTCCCGATCGACGTCTACCAGACCGGCAGCGGCACGTCGTCGAACATGAACATGAACGAGGTGCTCGCGACCCTCGCCACGCAGGCGCTCGGCGCGACCGTGCACCCGAACGACCACGTCAACGCCTCGCAGTCCTCGAACGACGTGTTCCCGACCTCCGTGCACATCGCGGTGACGCAGGAGCTCATCGACGATCTCATCCCGGCGCTCGACCACCTCGCGGTCGCCCTCGAGGCCAAGGCCGACCTCTGGAAGAGCGTCGTGAAGTCGGGTCGCACCCACCTCATGGACGCGACGCCCGTCACGCTCGGCCAGGAGTTCGGCGGCTACGCCCGTCAGATCCGGCTCGGCATCGAGCGCGTGCAGGCAGTCCTCCCCCGCGTCGCGGAGGTCCCGCTCGGCGGCACCGCCGTAGGCACAGGCATCAACACGCCGCTCGGCTTCCCGCAGCGCGTCATCGAGCTCATCGTCGCCGACACCGAGCTGCCGGTCACCGAGGCCAAGGACCACTTCGAGGCCCAGGCCAACCGCGACGGCCTGGTCGAGGCATCCGGCGCCCTGCGCACCATCGCGGTGTCGCTGACCAAGATCAACAACGACCTCCGCTGGATGGGCTCGGGCCCGAACACGGGTCTCGGCGAGCTGCACATCCCCGACCTGCAGCCCGGATCGTCGATCATGCCCGGCAAGGTCAACCCGGTGATCCCCGAGGCGACGCTCATGGTGTGCGCACGCGTCATCGGCAACGACGCGACAGTCGCGTGGGCCGGCGCCTCGGGCGCCTTCGAGCTCAACGTCGCCATCCCGATCATGGGCAGCGCCGTGCTCGAGTCGAGCGAGCTGCTAGCGAACACGTCGCGCGTGCTCGCCGACAAGACCATCGACGGGCTCGAGGCGAACGTCGAGCGCGCGGCGGCGTACGCCGGCATGTCGCCGTCGATCGTCACGCCCCTCAACAAGCTCATCGGCTACGAGGCCGCCGCCAAGATCGCCAAGCACTCCGTCGCGAAGGGGATCACGGTGCGCGAGGCCGTGATCGACCTGGGCTACGTGGAGCGCGGCGAGCTCACGCTCGAGCAGCTCGACGAGAAGCTCGACCTTCTCTCGATGACGCACCCGGGCTGATCCGCCCGCCCCATGCCGCAAGCCGTGCGTCGGCGGGATAATCGGGTCATGGCCCGAACGCCCCGCCCGGTTCCCGCGCGCGTCAGGATCCTCGCCGCGATCCTGGCGGTCGCGTGCGTGGGCCTCGCGATCGTGGGCAGCGTGACGTTCCTGGTGCAGCGCGAGCAGGCCCTCGCAGGGGTCAACGATCGCCTGCGCAATCAGGTGAAAGTGCTGGAGTCCGTCGCCGACAGAACCGCGGTCGGCGGTTCGGGCAGCGCATCGGCGGCGGTAGAGGAGCTGGACAGCGACGAGTTCCAGAACGTCGAGGACTACCTGAAAGCTGTGGTCGCGCGCCTGGTCCCGGCGAGGAACGAAGGCTCCATGGCGCTGATCGACGGAGTCCCCCGATGGGTGCCCACGACGCTCTCGGGGATCGACATCTCCAAGAACCAGCAGCTCATCGACCGCGTCGTCCGAGAGACCGCTGACGGCGAAACCAAGCGGGGCACTGCGGTCACCGACGAGGGTTCGCTCCGCTACATCGCGATCCCGGTCAAGATGACGGGCGACTCCCGGCAGGGGCTGTATGTGCGCGCCGTCGATCTCGGCGCGGAGCTGCAGCCGGTGACGTTCGCCATGACGACGTACGTCATCGCGGCGGTCGCCGTGCTGTTCGCGATCGGGATCGTGGGGTGGTTCGTCACCGGCCGGCTGCTGTCGCCGATCCGGCGCCTCCGCGAGACGGCGGACGCCATCTCGATCACCGACCTCTCCCACCGGCTCGAACCGACCGGCAACGACGACATCGCCGACCTCTCGCGCACGGTCAACTCGATGCTGGACCGCCTCGAGGACTCCGTCGACGGGCAGCGGCAGCTCCTCGACGACGTGCGTCACGAGCTGAAGACGCCCATCACGATCGTGCGCGGTCACCTCGAGCTCATGAACCCGCAGGATGCTGCGGACGTGGCGTCCGCGCGTGACATCGGCATCGCGGAACTCGACCGGCTCACGCGCCTCGTCGAGGACATCGACCTGCTGGCCACGGCCGAGGCGGAGTCGTACAGCCTCGACCCCGTCGACCTCACCGCGCTCACCGAGCGCATCGCCGAGCTCGTCGCCGTGATCCCCGGTCACACCTGGACCATCGAGGCCCGAGCCGAGGGCGGCACGATCGGCGACCAGGATCGCCTGCTGCAGGCATGGCTGCAGCTCGCCGACAACGCGGCCAAGTACACGCCCGAGGGCAGCCCCATCGAGATCGGCAGCGCGCACTCCGACGACGGCTCCCGTCTCTGGGTGCGCGACCACGGTCCCGGCATCCCACCCGGTGCACGTGCCCGGATCTTCCGCCGCTTCGACCGCGCTCATGTGAAGCGCTCGGTCGGCGGGTCGGGCCTCGGTCTCGCGATCGTCGACGCGATCGCGAAGGGTCACGGCGGGCACTGCGTCGTCACCGACACGCCGGGCGGCGGAGCGACATTCACGATCCACCTGCCTCCGACGGAGGCCGAACTGCCGGCACCGGTGCGTGCCGGAGACGTGCTGCAACGGGAGGTCGCCGGATGACCAGGATCCTCATCGTCGAGGACGAACCGCGCATCGCCGCATTCGTCAGTCGCGGCCTCGAGGCCGCCGGCTACGAGACCCTCGTGTTCGAGGACGGGCCTGAAGGGCTCGAGTCGGCGCTGCGCGGCGATGCCGACCTCGTGCTGCTCGATGTCGGCCTGCCGACGATGGACGGCTTCGAGGTGCTGCGCGAACTGCGTGCCCGCGGTTCCGCGGTTCCGGTGATCATGCTCACTGCGCGATCCAGCACACGCGACACCGTCACAGGATTGGACGCCGGAGCCAACGACTACGTGCCCAAGCCGTTCACGTTCGAAGAGCTCCTCGCCCGCGTGCGTTCGCGGCTGCGTGAAAGCGTGCCGCAGGCCGGCGTCTCGATCTCCCACGGAGACGTGGTGCTCGACATCCTCGCCCGCCGCGCGACAGTCGGCGGTCGCGAGATCGACCTGTCGGCGCGCGAATTCTCCCTCGCCGAGCAGTTCCTGCGCAACCCCGGGCGCGTGCTGAGCCGCGAGCAGCTGCTGAGCCGCGTGTGGGGGCTCGACTTCGACCCGGGTTCGAACGTGGTCGACGTCTACGTGCGGTATCTGCGCGGCAAGCTCGGCGCCGATCACATCGTCACGGTCCGCGGCGCCGGATATCGCTGGGAGTGACCTCGCGGGGCGCCCGACCCCCCGTCCGCGGTGCCTTGGCGCTCCGAGGCGCCAGGCGAGCAGGCGTGCACGGCAGGAAGAAGCCCCCGGTGCTGGGGGACACCGGGGGCTGTGAAGGGCCGGACTGGGGGATCCGACCGTTGTCAGTCGCGCTTGTCTGGGGAATTGCGCGACTGGTCTTTCTTCCCGTCGTTGCCGGCGCCGTTGCCGTTTCCGACGTTCGATCCCGCGTGAGCGGGAGGCTGTGGGCCGGTCGACGGGCGACCGGACTGCTTCTGCTGCGACGCGGGGAGCTTCTGCTCAGGTGCGGGGGCCTGGACGATGCCCTGCCGCTGTGTGGTGGACCTGCTGGAGTCGCCGGAGCCGTTCCGCTCCTGCTGCTTGTTCTGGTCGGCGAGCTCGCGCTCGAGACGGGCGATGAGTGCGTCCAGCCGCCCGCTCGGCCAGCCCTGCGAGGCCGCCCAGCTGCGGAGGGCGTCCCACGTTCCCGCGGCCTTCGCCGCGGCGATGGCCGCGTCGACGTCGGTGGGCGCGGCCGGAGCGGGAGGTGCCGCCGCGGGCGCTGCGGGCGCCGCGGGCGCACGCGTGCCGGTCGACACGGACGGCGCGACGTCGACCGGCGCGGGCGCCTCGACCACCTCGGGCTGGGCCGACGGGACCAGGGCGTCGGAGGTCGCCGCCGGCGTCGGCCGGGGGGTCGCCGACGGGGCTGCCGCAGCGGGAACGAGGACGCGCTCCGAGGCGACGCTCGTGCCCACCGAGTCGGCCAGGGCCGCGGTGTTCGCGAGCGCGACGGCGGTGACGACGGCGACGCTCGCCGCGACAGCGGTCATGCCGCCGATCACGAGCCCCGTGCGTGTCTCCACGTCTCGCCTGCCCTCCGTGTGCGCGGAATCGTTTCCCCTCATCCATGGTGACAGACCGATCACGCCCTCAGCGCCGCCGGCGATGAGACTTTCCTCATGCTCGCGCGACGCAGCGGGCCAGGATCCGACATCCCGACCCGCTGCGCGGTCAGCTGACTTCGGCGTGCCTCAGGCGAGCTCTCCGGCCTCCAGCAGGTCGGTGACGAGCGCAGCGATGGCCGACCGCTCGGACCGGACGAGGGTCACGTGACCGAACAGCGAGTGCCCCTTGAGCGTCTCGATGACCGACGCGACACCGTCATGACGACCGACCCGCAGGTTGTCGCGCTGACCGACGTCGTGCGTCAGCACGACCCGCGAGTTCTGGCCGATGCGGCTGAGCACCGTCAGCAGCACGTTGCGCTCGAGCGACTGCGCCTCGTCGACGATCACGAACGCGTCGTGCAGCGACCGGCCGCGGATGTGGGTGAGCGGCAGCACCTCGAGGAGGCCCCGTTCCACCACCTCGTCGAGCACGTTGGTGGAGACCACCGAGCCGAGGGTGTCGAACACGGCCTGACCCCAGGGGTTCATCTTCTCCTGCTGGTCGCCCGGCAGGTACCCGAGTTCCTGCCCTCCGACGGCGAACAGGGGCCGGAACACGATGATCTTGCGCTGCTGCTGCCGTTCGAGCACCGCCTCGAGCGCCGCGCACAGGGCGAGCGCCGACTTTCCGGTGCCGGCGCGGCCGCCGAGCGACACGATGCCGACCTCCGGGTCGAGGAGCAGGTCGATGGCGATGCGCTGCTCGGCCGAGCGGCCGTGCAGGCCGAACACCTCGCGGTCGCCGCGGACGAGGCGGTACTCGCCGTCGCCGACGACGCGGCCCAGCGCCGATCCCCTCTCGGAGTGGATGATCAGCCCGGTGTTCACCGGCAGTCCCTGCACGTCCTCGCTCGAGGCGACCTCGCTCTCGTAGAGGTCGCTGATGTCGTCGCCCGAGACATCGATCTCGGAGATGCCGGTCCAGCCGGAGTCGACAGCCTGCTCGGCGAGGTACTCCTCCGCGGTGATGCCGAGGGACGCCGCCTTGACCCGCATCGGCAGGTCCTTCGAGACGACGGTGACCTCCTGCCCGTCCTGCGCGAGATTCATCGCGATGGCGAGGATGCGGCTGTCGTTGTCGCCGAGACGCATACCCGAGGGGAGCACCGTCGCGTCGGTGTTGTTGAGCTCGACGCGCAGCGTTCCGCCCTCGCCGACCGGAACGGGGAAGTCGAGACGGCCGTGCTCGACGCGCAGCTCGTCGAGGTGTCGCAGCGCCTGCCGGGCGAAGTAGCCGATCTCGGGATCGTGCCGCTTGCCTTCGAGCTCCGTGATCACCACGACGGGGATCACGACGCTGTGCTCGGCGAAACGGAAGAACGCCCGCGGATCGCTGAGCAGCACTGACGTGTCGAGCACGTAGGTGCGCAGATCCTGATCGGAATCTGCGACCTGCCCGAGGTCCTGACTGCGCTGCTCGTGTGGTGCTCGTGTGGTCACAACCCACTCCCGCCCCGGGTGGTTCACCCGGCAGTCACGAGTCGACCGGAGTCACGAGTCGCGATCCTGAGGCCGACTCGACCGGGCTCCTTGCCCGATGCGCTCACGCTACGACCGCCCCACGACATCGGGCGCGCCCGACACGCAAGAACTTCGTTACGTGTTGATGAACGGATGCTGCGGCCGCAGCATCCGTCACCAGACCCGTGCAGACGAGAACGCCGCGAGCGCGTCGCCGAACAGCCGGAGCGTGTCGGCGCCGGTTCCGACGTGCGGGGCGACCCGGATGCGTCCGGCCCGCGTCGTGACGGTGAGGCCGTGGTTCGCGAGCGACGCGGCGAGCGGCGCGGCGTCCTGGGCGGCGGGTTCGAGCGTCACGATGCCGGCGCGGCGCTCGGGTTCGCGGGGCGTGACCACCGGCACCTCGTAGCGGTCCGCGAAGAACATGACATCGGTCGCCCGCGCGGCCAGCACGGACTCGATGGCCGCGACCCCCACGTCCGCCACCTCGCGCAGCGCCGTCGCGAGACGCGCGGCGGCGAGCGTGTCGAAGCCGGCCACCGAGAAGGCCTGCGCCGATGCGGCCGGCGCGGGCACGGCGTCGACCGGCAGGTCGCCCTCGACGCCCTGGAAGCCCGACAGGACGGGCGCGATGCGCTCGAGGGCGCGCTCGCCGAACCAGGCGAACCCGGTCCCCCGGCCCGCACGCAGCCACTTGTAGCCGTGCGCGCACACGACGTCGGCGGCCAGGTAGTCGGCCTCGACCATGCCGAAGCCCTGGATGGCGTCGACGATGAGGAGGCGATCGCCGATCACCTCGCGGATCGCCGACAGATCGGTGCGATACCCCGTGCGGAAGTCGACCAGGCTGACCGCCACCGCACGGGTGTCGTCCGAGAGGGCGGAGCGGATCGCGTCAGGGGTCATGAAGCCGTCGGCCGGCTCCACCCACTGCAGCTGCACCGAGCCGAACGCCTCCGACGCGCGGGTGGCTGCCACGGTCAGGCTCGGGAACTCGCCGCGGCCGAGCATGAGGCCGCCCGCCAGCCCGTAGATCGCGTGCATGAGGCCGTACGTCGTGGACGGCTGCAGCACCACGTGCGCAGCATCCGTCCCGATCAGCTCCGCGACCAGCTCGCGGGCCTCTCGCTCGTGGTCGGCCACGAGTTGGATGCTCGTGCGCCGGCCCGAGCCGAGCAGCTCGGTGTCGCCCTGCGCCTCGATGCGGACCGCAGGCGAGAGCGGCCCGAACGCCGCCCAGTCCAGATACCCCGGCTCCCCATCGAACGACGCCAGATATGAATCCAGATCCGTCACGCGGATCATTCTGGCAGAGGTGCGAACAGCGGTGTGCGTGCCCGGCTACCCGCCGTATCGGCGGTCCCGCGAGGCGAAGTCGCGAATGGCGCGGAGGAAGTCGACCTCGCGCAGATCCGGACCCAGCGCCTCGACGAAGTAGAACTCCGAGTGGGCGGACTGCCACAGCAGGAAATCGCTCAGCCGCTGCTCCCCCGACGTGCGGATGACGAGGTCGGGATCAGGCTGCCCGCCGGTGTAGAGGTGCTCGCCGATCTGCTCGGGGGTGAGGCTCGCCGCCAACTCCTCGAGCGATCCGCCGCCCTCGTCGTGCTGGGCGATGATGCTGCGCACGGCGTCGACGATCTCGCCGCGGCCGCCGTAGCCGACGGCGAGGTTCACGTGCATCCCCGGGTTGCCCTTCGTGCGGGCCTCGACGTCGGCGAGCACGCGCCGCAGATCCTCCGGCAGTCCGTCGGCCCGGCCGACGTGCTTCACACGCCAGTCCCGTTCGTGCGAGAGCTCGTCGGCGAGCTCGGCGATGATCTCGATGAGATCGGAGAGCTCCCGCGAATCGCGCTTGCGCAGGTTGTCGTTCGACAGCAGGTACAGCGACACGACGCGGATGCCCACGTCGTCGCACCAGCGCAGGAACTCCTTCATCTTCGCCGCGCCCGCGCGATGGCCGTGCGCGGCGGAGTCGTACCCGAGCTGTTTGGCCCACCGGCGGTTGCCGTCGATCATCCTCGCGAGGTGCCGCGGCACGGATGCCGGATCCAGACGACGGCGCAGGCGGTTGATGTAGAGCCGATAGAGGGGCCCCCTGCCCTCGTTCGTCTCGCCGCGCGCCACACGCCTACGCTACCCCGCGCGCGACCTCGCCCCTAGCGTGGTACTCAGTTCCACGATCGGTGGGACCGAGTATGTTCCTCTCCCGGCATGCGCACCCCTCTACGCTTAGGACATGAGCCGCCGTCGCAGTGTCCCCCGGGCCCCCGAAGTCCCCGTGCTGCCGCTGATGGACGCCGCGGCCGTCGACGCCGCGACGCCCGCCCTCAAGCCGAGCTGGCGCGGATGGATCCACGCGGCGACCTTCCCCATCGCGATCGCGGCGGGCATCGTGCTCATCGTGCTCGCGCAGGGCGCGCCGGCGAAGTGGGCGTCGGCGGTGTTCATGGCCACGTCGCTCCTGCTGTTCGGCAACTCCGCGCTGTACCACCGGTTCAACTGGAAGCCGAAGACGAAGGCGATCCTCAAGCGGATCGACCACGCGAACATCCTGCTGCTCATCGCGGGCACGTACACGCCGATCGCGACGCTGGCGCTGCCGCCCCAGCAGGGCGCCCTGCTGCTGATCCTCGTCTGGAGCGGCGCCCTCCTCGGCATCCTCTTCCGCGTCTTCTGGATCAACGCTCCGCGCTGGCTGTACGTCGCGCTCTACCTGCTTCTCGGCTGGGCGGCCGTGATGTACATGCCGGACCTCTTCATGGCGAACGCCGCGATGATGTGGCTGGT
>JAVBUG010000203.1:0-3310 GCA_031555515.1 Microbacterium sp.
CTGCCCGTCTCCGACGACGAGGCCACGCGCTTCGGGGTCGACGTCAACGACGGCACCGGCTCGAAGATGGACTTCTACCAGAACGCGACGACGGCGCTCGAGTGGTCGGACTGCACCGTCGACGCGGCCGGCGACGCGACGGGCGACGCCGTGCTGACTGTCACGATCGGAAACACTGCGCCGGCGGATGCTGCGTCCCTGCCCGCCTACATCACCGGCGACGGCGCCTTCGGCGTACCGGCGGGGATCACGCGCACGATCGGCTACCTGTACCTTCCGGAGAGCTTCGAGCTGGTCGACGCGACGATGTCGGACGGCACCGGATTCGGCGGCGGAACCCACGACGGCCGTCGCGTCGTGAGCTTCGCGATCGACCTGCCGCCGGGCGGATCCGCGACCGCGACGCTGACCGCGCGGGCGAGCGAACCCGTCGCCGCGACCCTCGAGGCCGTGACCACGCCGACTCTCACCCCGCCGACCGCGTTTGCCACGGTGTGCGGAGCTTCGTAGACTCCTTGACGATGCCCCACATCACCAGATCCCCCATGACCAGGCTTTTCCCCCGAGCCGCTTTCGCTGCGACGCTGGCCCTCGCAGCGGTCATCGCCGTCCCCGCCGCGGCGAACGCCTCGACGATCTACCCGCCCTCGGGTTCGTGCACCGCGACGGCCACCGCGCAGGCCGGCGGCACCATCTCGTTCGAGTGCGACGCCGAGACCTTCTCGCCTGACGAGGCCATCACGATCACCGTCACCGGTGAGAACGGCGCCGCCGCGCGGATCGGCATGGTGAGGTTCGCGATCACGACGGCGAGCGGCAGCACCTCGTCCGAGGCCGACGGATCGCTCGCCGCGGTCGAGATCACGCTTCCCTCGAACGCCACGGGCACCTACAACATCGCCGCGGTGTCGTCGACGTCCGCCGGCGGCACCGCCGCCGTCACCATCACCGGCGCCGACGGACTCCCCGCGACGGGCCTCGACCAGGGCCAGACCCTCGGTCTCTGGATCGGCGGCGGCGCGCTCCTGCTCGCCGGCGCCGCGCTCGCGGTCGTCGCCGCGGTCCGCCGCTCCCGCGACTCCCGCTGACCCGCGGCTGCGGTCGGCGCCGCCGTCGGGGCCGAGCGCTATCGTGAGCGCCATGGCATCCGCTGCGTCGACGTCGCTCGAGCGCACCTACCGCTACCTGCGGATCGGGCTCGCCGGCACCGTCGTCGCGATCTTCGTCGCCATCGCGCAGGCCGCCACGACCTCCGGGTGGCTGAGCTCGATCAGCGACTACTTCTACACGCCCGCCCGCGACGTCTTCGTCGGGGCGCTGATCGCGGTCTCCCTCGCGCTGTTCGCCCTGTCGGGGCGCGGCGCCGAGCGCGCGCTCCTCGACGCCGCCGCGCTGTTCGCGCCCCTCATCGCCCTGGTGCCGACGACGGTGGTGGCAGGGACGGTGCCCGGGGTCGAGGTGCCGTGCACCGGGCGGTGCTTCCCACCGGACTACGAGGCCGACGTCGCGAACGGCGTCGTCGTCTACCTCGTGCTGGGGATCCTGCTGCTGTCGGCCGCGGTGCTGCTCGGGGCGCTCGGCCAAGTCTCGCTCGCCACGGTGTGGCCTTCGCTGCTGATCGCGGCGGTCGTGGTCGCGGTCACCGGGCTCACCTGGGCGTTCGCACGGGACGCCTTCCTGCAGAACGCGCACTTCATCGCGACGACGGCGTTCTTCGCGCTGTTCGCGGCGGTCGCGGTGCGCAATGCGTTCCCGCGGCAGGGTCCGCCTCCCGCTCCCGTGTACCGCGTGCTGTACACCGCGATCGCGGTGGGACTGGTCCTGGTGCTGATCGCCTACGTCGTGCTGCTGCCGCAGACCAGCGAGTCGAGCGTGCCCATCGTGCTGATCGTCGAGGCGATCGCGCTCGTGCTGTTCTTCGCGTTCTGGGTCGTGCAGAGCATCGAGAAGTGGAGCGACCCCGACCCGTCGCTGATCTCGGCGACGCCGGACCTGCCGGCGCCGGCGCCGGCCGCGGCGGGAGCGGCCGCAGCGGCCTCGGGGTCGGCGATCTCGACCACGCGGCGCACGCCCGCGGCGGGGTGCGCGGTCACGAGGATCGGGAGGTGGTCGCTGAGGCCCTGCGGCAGCGTGCGCACGCGGTCGATCTCGAAGCCGATCGACGTCGCGAAGTCGTAGTGGCCGCGGAAGAAGCGGTAGCGCGTGTACGTCCGTGAGTCCGACAGGTTCAGCTCGTAGCCCTGCTCGCGGATGTGCTGGCCCAGCCGCTCCTTGAACACGGGGTAGTTGTAGTCCCCGACCATGAGCGCCGGCAGCCCCTCACCCAGCTGCTGCAGCTCGCCGAGTGCCGTGCGGATCTGGTGCCGCCGCAGCGAGTTCAGCGCGGTCAGCGGTGCGGCATGAAAGGACGCGACGATCAGGTCGGTGTTCTCGTCGATGTCGTGCAGCCGGACGCCGAGCAGCCGCTCCTCCGCGGGCTTCAGCACCCGGTCGTGCAGCGACTTCTTGAGCGCGAGCGCCCGCACCTCGACCGCGCGGTACGTGTTCTCGCGGTAGTACACCGCGAGCCCGAGGCGGTTGCGCTGCGTCGAATCCGCCAGGCGCAGCCCCGAGATCTCTTCGGGGATGTCGGACGTGTCGGCTTCCTGCAGGCACAGCACGTCGGCGCCATGGCGTTCCACCAGGTGGGCGAGCTCCCCCGCAGCCCGGTGCTTGCGCAGGTTGTACGAGATGACCTTCATGACGACGACAGCCTATGCCGTGGACGTTTCGAACGGATGGCCTTGACAGGAAGCTCGTATGTACGAAAACCGGATGCCGCGGCTCTTGAGTGGTGTGCCGGTTCACGGCATCCGAGCGTGAACCCGCACCCCGATCCTGGAGGACCCCATGACCGCCGCATCCCCGAAGACCGTCCGCGCCGAGCTGGCCGACGCGCTGGACGCCAGCCGCGCCGCCCGCGAGGAGGCCGAGCACGAGCTGCACCGCAGCGTCGCCCTGCGCTCCCGGGCCGCCGAGGCGCTGGAGCGCACCGCCCGCCGCCCCGGACTCGACGAGTCCGAGCGCGCACGCCTCCGCGCCGAGTACGCCGCCGCCGACCGCGTCGTCGCCGAGCGCCGCGCGGCGGTGGACAAGGCGCAGGAGTTCGAGCGCGCCGCATCCGTCGTGGCCGGAGCCTTCGAGGCCGAAGCCGCCTCGGCGAGCCCGCTCGCGGCCGCCCTGCTGCAGCTCGTCGGCTCGAAGCGCGGCGGCACCGCCCGGCGCGGCACCCTCGCGACCGGACGCACCGCGCCCGCCGCTCGCGTGCGCA
>JAVBUG010000095.1:0-3303 GCA_031555515.1 Microbacterium sp.
GCGAAGTACTCGAGCGTCACCAAGAAGTTCGCAGCGATCGATGCCGCCGCATGGTAGGCGGCGCGGTCGTCTTCCGCGACGGTCACCGTCGACATCCCCAGTCGTCGGGCGAGCTCGTCGGCCGTCGATCGGGCACGCTCCGAGGTGGCGTCGACCGCTGCGGTCGCGCCGGCGAACGTCGCTCCACTCCGAGTCAGGGTCATGAGGGGATGGTGGCTGAACCCCTCGTGCGGCGCGATGGCATCGAGCCCGACCGCTCCATAGAGATGAGCGACAAGCGGACCGGCACCGACCGCGCGCGCGGCCGCCGAGATCTCGGCATCCGGCACCGCGAGCAGCACGAGGTCGGCGTCGCCGCCGGTCGCCCCGCGGCCGAGAGGGCCGTGCACATCGACGCCCGCCTCGCGGAGGGCCGCGGCGATCGCACGACCGACACGGCCGTCGCCGACGATCGCGACGCGGGCAAGCGCGTGCGCGGGGTGCGAGTCCGGCATCGTCGTCGTCTCCCGTCACGGCGCATGGATCCGGTCCAGGACGGCTGAACCAGGTTCAAAAATACCCGAGTGGTCGCCGGCGGTGCCCACAGGCCCGTCCTCCCCTCGTGCCGGGCAGCATCGATCGAGGATCTCACCCTGCGAGCCGGCATCCTTCAACAGGTCAACCGGGCTTGCGCCGGACGATTCTCGCTGTCGGCTCCTGTGGAACCCCGGTTGACCTGTTGAAGCACTGTGGGCGGGTCGAGGTCTGCCGACGTACTCAGGGGCACAGCATCCGTCCGCCGTCTGTGAACGGGAGCGGCCCCCGACCGGCGAGAGTCGGGGGCCGCTGCTCGGGGGTCGCTAGGCCTGCGCGGGCACCTTGTAGGCGACGTGGACGCGGCCGATCTCGCCGTCGAACGCGAACGGCATCTTGTCGGCGTACGCCCGCGACACGGCGCCGCCGTACGCGCGGCCGACGTCGAGGCAGTCGTTCGCCGAGAACAGCAGCGGCGCGCTGACCGGCACCGTGCCCGACGCGACCTCCGTGCCGTCGACCCGCAGCACGACGCTGAGCGGTCCGCCCGGCTTCGGCACGACGTACGACGTCTCGATCTCGATCGTGTGGTCACCGGCGGCGAGCGGCTCGGTCGCCGCGATCGTCGTCCGCTGCACGAGGAACAGGTTGTACTCGTACGTCAGCACGCCGTCGACGACGTACGCCGTGAGCCCGCCGCCCGCGCCGCCGAGCTTGTAGAGCACCCCGTTGGCCTTGTCGCCGACCTTCACTTCGATCGTGACGACGTTCGGCTTGTTGCCGAGGGCGGGAGCGCAGAACTCGGGCACGCGGAACGTGTTGCCGGTGAACTCCCACTGCGTGTAGGGCGGCGAGATGCGCAGCTCGGGGTGCAGCGGCGCGATCCACAGTCCCCCGCCGATCGGGAGCACCTTGTTCTTCGCCGCCTCGATGGCGAACAGCTCCTTGAGCCCGGCGAGCTTCGCGGGGTTCTCGTCGGCGAGGTCCTTCGACTGGCTCCAGTCCTCGTCGAGGTTGTACAGCTCCCACTTGTCGTCGTCGGGCGTCCAGGTGTGAATACCCGCCGGCATTCCGGGCACCCAGGGCAGACGTGGACCCGTCGTCGAGGCCATCCAGCCGTCCTGGTAGATGGCGCGGCTCGCCATGACCTCGAAGTACTGCACCCGATGGCGACCCTCGGCGGTCTTGTCGTCGATCGAGTACGCGAAGCTCGTGCCGTCGATCGGGTCCTGAGGGATGCCGTTGACGGTGTCGGGGTGCGAGATGCCCAGGATCTCGTAGATCGTCGGGGCCAGATCGATGACGTGGTGGAACTGGGTGCGGGGCACCGGATCGTGCTCGATGCGCCCGGGCCACTGGATGAACATCGGGTTGCGCGTGCCGCCCAGGTGCGAGGCCATGAGCTTCATGCCCTGGTACGGCGACGAGCCCGCCCACGCCCACGCCGCGTGGTACTGGTTGTCGGTCGCCGGCGTGCCCAGCACGTCGAGGCCGCCGAGCTCGTCGAGCGCCGCGATGTGCTGGTCGATCGTGGTCGGAATCATGTTCTGCGCGAGCAGCTCGCTGATCGTGCCGTTCTGGCCCTCGCCCGACGAGCCGTTGTCGCCCCAGATGTAGATGACGATCGTGTCGTCGGCGTACCCGAGCCGCTCGAGCTCGTCGACCACGCGGCCGGCCTGCACGTCGGCGTGTTCGCCGAACCCGGCGCACACCTCCATGAGGCGGGCCTGGAAGGGCTTCTGGTGGTCGGGGATGTCGTCCCAGCCCTGCAGCGACTCGGGGCGCGGGGTCAGCACGGCGTCGTCGGGGACCCAGCCCGCCGCCTTCGCGCCGGCGAGCGCGTCCTCGCGGTACGCGTCCCAGCCTTCGTCGAAGACACCCTTGTACTTGTCGGCCCACTCCTTGTGCACGTGGTGCGGGCCGTGGATGGCGCCGGTCGCCCAGTACATGAAGAAGGGCTTGTCGGGCGAGAGCGCCTTGTGGTCGCGCAGCCACGCGATCGCGTCGTCGGCGATGTCCTCGCTGAGGTGATACCCCTCCTCCGGCGTCTTCGGCGGCAGCACCGACGTGGTGTTGCGCACCAGGTTCGGCTCGTACTGCGACGCCTCACCGGCCAGGAACCCGTAGAAGTACTCGAAGCCGTTGCCGGTCGGCCAATTGTCGAAGGGACCCGCCTTCGTGGTCTCCTCGGCGGGGGTGTTGTGCCACTTGCCCCATGCCGCCGTCGAGTACCCGTAGTTGCGCAGCACCTCGGCCATGGTCGCGCTGCTCTTCGGGATGTGTCCCGAGTAGCCGTCCCAGTCGGCCGCGAGCTCGGCGATCTGACCCGCGCCGACCCGGTGCTGGTTGCGCCCCGTGAGCAGCGACGCACGCGTCGGCGAGCACATCGACGTGGTGTGGAAGCGGTTGTAGCCGATGCCGCCCTGGCGGATGCGATCGAGCGTCGGAGTGGCGACCTTGCCGCCCAGGGGCGCGGGCAGCGCGGGCCCCGCGTCGTCGATGAGGATGACGAGCACGTTGGGTGCGTCGTCGTTCAGGTGCCGCTCCGGCGGCAGCGGTGAGTACGTCGATTCGGCGAGCGCCCGGCCGGGGTCGGGGCCCGAGGGTGGGGGGGGGAACGGCCGTCCCCGCGGGGGTGGGCGCGGCGCCCCCACGACGGAGGTGCGGTCGTCTGCGGTCATGCGTGTCTCCTGTCCCCGAGCAGCAGGCGGGCGAGAGCACCACCCCTCGGTCGGAGCCACAGTATCGACGGACAGGCGCGAGCGGCATCGTTCGGATCGCGTGAATTCG
>JAVBUG010000136.1:0-6794 GCA_031555515.1 Microbacterium sp.
CGGGCAGGTTGATGATGACCTTGCGCTCGGGCGTCGGCTCGAAGATCTCGATCACCTGGTTGCACACGTCCAGCGCGAACTCGAGCTCGGTGCCGGTGTAGCTCTCGGGCGAGTACTCGTAGAAGACCTTGGTCTCGGGGATGCGCTTCTCGAACTCGCGGCACAGGCGCGCGCCCTCGAGGGCGATGTCGATGATGCCCTGCTCGTCGGTGCGGAACACGACCTCGCGCTGCAGCGTGCTGGTCGAGTTGTACAGGTGCACGATCGCCTGCTTGGCACCGGCGATGGACTCGTAGGTGCGCTCGATGAGGTGCTCGCGGGCCTGCGTCAGCACCTGGATCGTGACGTCATCCGGGATGAGGTCCTCTTCGATGAGCTGACGCACGAAGTCGAAGTCGGTCTGGCTCGCCGAGGGGAAGCCGACCTCGATCTCCTTGTAGCCCATCTTCACGAGCAGATCGAACATGATGCGCTTGCGCTCGGGGCTCATCGGGTCGATGAGCGCCTGGTTGCCGTCGCGCAGATCGACGGCGCACCAGCGGGGGGCGGTCGTGATGCGCTGGTCGGGCCAGGTGCGGTCGGGCAGATTCACGCTGATCTGCTCGTGGAACGGCCGGTACTTGTGGGTCGGCAGGCCCGAAGGCTTCTGGGTGTTCTCCATGATGTCGTCGCTTCTCTCGTCTGTTCCGAGCGTGCGCCCGATCGGGGCGGCTCGATGCCTGATGATGCGGGCCAACAGAAAGCTCCGCGACGAGGAAGGCCCTAGAACGAGGTCTCGTCGCGGCGGCTAAGAAGGAGAAGCCGGCCGAAGCGCATGGATTCAGGCTACACCCCGTTTCGCGCGGATCGCGAACGGATGACGAACGGATGCTGCGGCCACCGGCTTCTGAGACGATCGGCGTCGATGAGACACCATCGAGTCATGAGAGGTCTCCGTCGCCCGCTCGGCATCGCCGCCGCCACCGCTTTCGTCGTGCTCGCAGCCGCCTCGTGCGCGAGCGCGGGTCCGGCCGGGACGCCCGCGCCGGCATCGCTCCGGCGGCGGACGCGGAGTACGGCGCCGACACCGTCATCATCCGCTCGGCGATCACCGAGACCGGCGGGTGAGCCGGATCAGTCGTCGCACTCGCAGATGAGGTTCCACTCGACGACGCGATCGCCCTCCTCCGCGCGCGCCCACGCTTCGGCGTCGGCTCGGCTCGCGAACCTGCGGGGCGCGAGCCGGCCGTTCGCCATCAGCACCCCGACGGCGATGTCGTCGCGCGGGTCGCTCCACAGCACGGCCTGAGTAGGCGTCGTCATCGCGGACTCCTCTCCCGTTCACCCCAGCGCCAGGCTACGCCCCTGCCGGCGCGAAAGGACGCGGGCGCGGCATCCGTCCGCCGTCGATGACGTCAGAAGCCGAGACGCCCCAGCTGCTTCGGGTCGCGCTGCCACTCCTTGGCGATCCGCACGTGCAGCTTGAGGAACACCTTGGTGCCCACGAGAGGCTCGATCTGCGCGCGGGCGCGGGCGCCGACATCGCGCAGGCGCGAGCCCTTGTGCCCGATGATGATGCCCTTCTGGCTGTCGCGCTCCACGACGATGTCGGCGTAGATGTCGGTGAGGTCGGAGTCCTCGCGGGGCTCCACCTCCTGCACGACCACCGCGATCGAGTGCGGGAGTTCGTCGCGCACGCCGTCAAGCGCGGCCTCGCGGATGATCTCGGCGATGCGGTCCTCGGTGGACTCGTCGGTGACGACGCCCTCGGGATACAGCGCGGGCCCCTCGGGCATGAGGGAGAGCAGCTCGTCGCTCAGCACGTCGAGCTGGTCGCGGGTGAGGGCCGACAGCGGGATGACGGCCGCCCAGTCCTCGCGGAGGCTGTCGACCTCCATGAGCCTCTCGGTGATCTGGTCCCGGGAGGCGGCGTCCGTCTTCGTCACGATGGCCACCTTCTTCGCGCGCCCGTAGCCGTTCAGCGATTCCGCGATGCGGCGGTCGCCAGGGCCGACCTTCTCGGTCGCGGGGACGCAGAAGCCGATGACATCGACGTCGCCGAGCACCTGCTCGACGAGGTCGTTGAGGCGCTGCCCGAGGAGCGTCCGGGGCTTGTGGAGTCCCGGGGTGTCGACGATCACGAGCTGTCCGGCGGGCCGGTTCAGGATGCCGCGGATCGCGCGGCGCGTCGTCTGGGGCTTGTCGCTCGTGATGGCGACCTTCTCGCCCACGAGGGCATTCGTGAGGGTCGACTTGCCGACGTTGGGGCGCCCGACGAACGTGACGAAGCCCGACCGGCCCTCAACGGACTCGGGGGCGGCGGCGGACTCGGCGGTGGTGCCGGGCTCGGCGTCAGGAGTGGGCTCGTTCTCGGTCATGACGTCTCTTCCTTCCGAGGCAGCCGGATCTCACCGGTGCGGGGGCTCACGATGCGGATTTCGCCGGTGCGCGGGGACCGGCCGAGGTCGAGAGTGGGATCGCCGCGCTCGACGAACACCGTCGAGATGCCGCGCCCGCGTCCGCGCGACGCACCCCCGGTGAGCACGAGGCCGGCGTACTCGGCGGTCGCGCCCGGCTGCGGCACGCGGCCCAGGGCCTTGCCGAGAAGCCCGCCGATGGAGTCGACGTCCTCGTCCTCGAGCTCGAGCCCGAACAGGTCGCCGACCTCATCGAGCCCGAGGCGGGCGCTCACGCGGTAGTGACCGGGCTCCAGCTCGGTCACCTCCTCGGCGCGCGGGTCGTACTCGTCCGAGATGTCGCCGACGAGCTCCTCGATGAGGTCTTCGAGGGTCACCAGGCCGGAGACGCCGCCGTACTCGTCGACGACGAGGCACACGTGCACGGCATCGCGCTTCATCTGCTGCAGCAGGGTCTCGGCCTTCATCGACTCGGGGACGAACACCGCCGGCCGCGCGATCCGGCTGATCGGGGCATCCCGCCACCCGGCCTCGTCGCGGAAGCCGAACTGCACCAGGTCCTTGAGGTACAGCACGCCGACGACGTCGTCGGCGTCGTCGTCGACGATCGGCATGCGCGAGACGCCCTTCTCGAGGAACAGCGTCATGGCTTCGCGCGTCGAGGTCGAGGCATCCACCGTCACCATGTCGGTGCGCGGCACCATCACGGCCCGCACGAACGTGTCGGTGAAGTCGAACACCGAGTGGATGAGCTCGCGGTCGTCCTGCTCGATGAGTTCGTTCTCGGCCGCCTCGTCGATGATGCTGAGCAGCTGCTCCTCGGAGGCGAACGACGAGCCCCGCGACGCGCCGGGGGTGATGCGTGTGCCCAGCGCGACGAGGCCGTGCGCGAGGGGGCCGAGGATGATCCGCACTCCGCGCACGACCGGAGCCGCGCCGCGAAGCAGCCCGCGGGCGTGCAGCCGGCCCACCGATCGCGGGCTGGCGCCGACGACGACGTACGAGACGCCGGTCATGAGAAGGGCGGCCGCCAGCATCGCCCACCAGATGTTGTCGAAGAGGTCGACGAAGGCGACGGTCACGAGCACGGCTGCCGTCGTCTCGGCCAGCACGCGGATGAAGATCACCGCATTGGCGTGCGCGTCGGGGTCGGCGGCGATCTTCCGCAGCGACGCCGCGTTGCGACCGCCTGCTCCGAGCTCGGCGAGATCCGCGCGGGATGTGACGCTGAGCGCCGCGTCGATCGCGACCATCAGGGCGCCGAACGCGAGCAGGAGCGCCGCGGCGACGAGGAGGAGGGCGGCGGTCATGCGCGAGGTCGTCGGCGTTCGGACGCCTGGAACGAGGTGATGAGCTCGCGCTGCAATCCGAACATCTCGCGCTCCTCCTCGGGTTCGGCGTGGTCGAAGCCGAGGAGATGCAGGAGGCCGTGCGTGGTCAGCAGGATGAGTTCGTCGAGCGTCGAGTGCTTGGCGGCGACCGCCTGTGTCTCGGCGACCTGCGGGCACAGCACGATGTCTCCGAGCAGGCCCGCGGGCGTCGGAGCGTCATCGGTGCCCGGACGCAGCTCGTCCATCGGGAAGCTCAGCACGTCGGTCGGCCCGGGCTCGTCCATCCACTGGACGTGCAGCGCCTCCATCGCACCCTCGTCGACGAGGAGGATGGCCACGTCGGCGTCGGCGCTGACGTGCAGCTCGGCGAGGTTGTGCTCCATGAGACGCAGCAGCACCGTCTCGTCGACGGCGATCCCGGATTCGTTGCCGATCTCGATGGTCATGGGCGTCCTCGCTTCGGAAGGTGGTCACGGGGTCCGCCGCTGCGGGCGATTCCGGCGCGCCGTTCGGCGCGGTTGGCGAACTCGGATGCCTCGTCCCGCTCGCGGCGGGCGGCGATCCGGCGTTCGTCGTACTCGCTGTACGCGTCGACGATGCGGCCGACGAGGGTGTGGCGCACCACGTCGTCGCTCGTCAGGTAGGAGAAGTGGATGTCGTCGATGTCGCCGAGAACGCGGGTCACGAGCCGCAGGCCGGAGGCGCCCTGCGGCAGGTCGATCTGCGTGATGTCGCCGGTGACGACCATGCGCGTGCCGAAGCCGAGGCGCGTGAGGAACATCTTCATCTGCTCGGGCGTGGTGTTCTGCGCCTCGTCGAGCACGACGAACGAGTCGTTGAGCGTGCGGCCGCGCATATACGCGAGCGGAGCGACCTCGATCGTTCCGGTCGCCATGAGCTTGGGCACGAGCTCGGGGTCCATCATCTCGTTGAGCGCGTCGTAGAGCGGGCGCAGGTACGGGTCGATCTTGTCGGTGAGCGTTCCGGGGAGGAAGCCGAGCCGCTCCCCCGCCTCGACCGCGGGCCGCGTCAGGATGATGCGGCTGACCTCCTTGCGCTGCAGCGCCTGCACGGCCTTCGCCATCGCGAGGTACGTCTTGCCGGTACCGGCCGGGCCGATGCCGAACACGATCGTGTTCTCCTCGATCGCGTCGACGTAGGCCTTCTGTCCGAGGGTCTTCGGGCGGATGACCTTGCCGCGCGACGAAAGGATCGCCTCGCCGAGCACCTCGGAGGGGCGCGGCCCGCCTTCGCTGCGGAGGATGCGGTTCGACGAGGCGACGTCGTCCTCGCCGAGCGACTGACCCGCCCGGGTCATCGCGACGAGCTCGTCGACGAGGGACCGCGCCGCCGCGACGGCCGGCGCCTCGCCCGTGAGGGTGATCTCGTTGCCGCGCACGTGCACATCGACACCCGGGTGCTCCTTCTCGACGACCCGCAGCAGCCGGTCCTGCGGGCCGAGAAGCTGCACCATCGCGACGCCGTCGACCTCGACGTGGTCGCTCACCGTCTCATGACCGGGTTGATCAGGCACCAAGACTCTTCTCTTCGAGGCCTCCCGCGAGCACATGGGCGTGCACGTGGAAGATGGTCTGGCCCGCGTTCGGGCCGGTGTTGAACACGAGGCGGAAGTCCCCGTCCGAATGCTCGGCGGCGACGGTGTTGGCGAGGCCCACGAGTTCCGCCATGAGGTCCGGGTCACCCGCAGCGAGCTCGACGACGTTGCGGTACTCGTCGGTCTTGGGGATCACCAGCAGATGCACGGGCGCCTTCGGCGCGATGTCACGGATGGCGAATGCGTTCTCGGTCTCTGCGATGATCTCGGACGGGATCTCGCCGTCCAGGATGCGCGTGAAGATCGAAGGTTCACTCATGCCGCAAGTCTACCGACGGGGGTGTGCACGAGGACGGCTGCGGCGTGCCCGCTCACCAGCGGCCGAGCGCCGTGCTGACCACGGCCAGCGCCGCGGGACCCGCGGTCGAGGTGCGCAGCACCGTGTCGCCGAGGCGTACGAGCCGGGCGCCCGCCGCCGCGAGGGCGTCGAGCTCGTCCGGGGCGATTCCGCCTTCGGGTCCGACGACGAGCACGATGTCGCGATCGTCGCCCCGCCCGACCGCCAGTGCGCTGAGCCGTTCGGTCGCCGTCGGCTCCAAGATGAGGACGGTGGATGCTGCCGCCCGGCGCGCGAGCGCCGCGGTCGTGGTCAGCTCGGCCACCTCCGGCACCCACGCGCGGTGAGCCTGCTTCGCGGCCTCGCGCACGATGGTCGTCCAGCGCGCCCGGCCCTTCGCCGCCTTCGCGGCGTCCCACCGCGACACGCTCCGTGCGGCCTGCCACGGCACGATCTCGTCGACGCCGAGCTCGGTCGCGGCCTGGACGGCGAGCTCGTCACGGTCCCCCTTGGCCAGCGCCTGCACCAGCACGATGCGCGGGCTCGGGGGCGCAGCATCCGTCCGTCCGTCGATGCGCACGATCACCTCGCGAGGCGCGACCGACGCGACGGTGCCGCTGAGCCACGCGCCCCGGCCGTCGCCGACCGTGACCTCCTCGCCGACCCGCACGCGGCGGACGGTGGCCGCGTGGTGCGCCTCCGCGCCCGAAAGGGTCACGTCGTCGCCCGGACCGGCGAGGACGGGCTGGTCGAGGAGGAAGTGCAGGGCCACGGGTCAGCCGTTCCGGAAGCGGTCGCGCAGCTTGGCGAACAGGCCCTGGTGGAACTCCGCGAGCTTCGGCGAGGGCGCCTTGGTGCGCTGGGCGAACTCCTCGATGAGGGCGCGCTCCTTGTGGTCCAGACGCGTGGGCGTCACCACGTGCACGCCGACCTTGAGGTCGCCGCGCTGCGAGCCGCGCAGCGGCGTGATGCCACGGCCCTTGATCGTGAGGATGTCGCCGGCCTGCACCCCCGCCCGCACCTCGAGGTCGACGGGCCCGTCGAGCGACTGGATCGTCGTCGTGGTGCCGAGGATCGCGTCGGGCATCGACACCTCGAGGGTCGCGAGCAGATCGTCGCCCTCGCCGCTGAACACGTCGTGCGGCGCGACCGAGACCGCGACGTACAGGTCGCCG
>JAVBUG010000032.1:0-11191 GCA_031555515.1 Microbacterium sp.
GATCAAGGCGACCGTTGAGATCGCCAAGAAGGCCGAGGAGATCGGCCTGGACGTGTTCGCGGCCGGTGAGCACCACAACCCGCCGTTCATCGCCTCTGCGCCGACGACCACGCTGGCCTACATCGGGGCCCAGACCGAGCGGATCATCCTCTCGACCGCGACCACGCTGATCACCACGACGGACCCGGTCCTCATCGCGGAGAACTACGCGAAGCTCCAGCACCTGACGGACGGCCGCGTCGACCTGATGATGGGCCGCGGCAACACCGGCCCGGTGTACCCGTGGTTCGGCAAGGACATCCGCCAGGGCCTGCCCCTCGCGATCGAGAACTACAACCTGCTGCACCGCCTCTGGCGCGAGGACGTCGTGGACTGGGAGGGCCAGTTCCGCACGCCGCTGCAGGGATTCACCTCCACCCCGCGTCCCCTCGACGGCGTCGCGCCGTTCGTGTGGCACGGCTCGATCCGCACGCCCGAGATCGCCGAGCAGGCCGCGTACTACGGTGACGGCTTCTTCGCCAACAACATCTTCTGGCCGAAGGAGCACTACCAGCGCCTGATCCAGCTCTACCGGCAGCGCTACGCGCACTACGGTCACGGTACGCCCGAGCAGGCGATCGTCGGCCTGGGCGGACAGGTCTTCATGGCTGCGAACTCGCAGGACGCGGTGAAGCAGTTCCGCCCGTACTTCGACAACGCGCCGGTCTACGGCCACGGCCCGTCGCTCGAGGACTTCAGCGAGATGACGCCGCTCACGGTCGGGTCGCCCCAGCAGGTGATCGACCGGTACGCCGCGATGCGCGAGACGTACGGCGACTACCAGCGACAGCTGTTCCTCATGGACCACGCCGGGCTGCCCCTCAAGACCGTGCTCGAGCAGCTCGACATCCTGGGCGGCGAGGTGGTTCCGGTGCTGCGCAAGGAGCTGCAGAAGAACCGTCCGGCGGACGTTCCGGATGCCCCGACCCACGCGAACCTCGTCGCCGCGAAGTACGGCGACGAGGCGCCGCGCCAGGCCGTGCCCGGTGCGAACCGCGGCGACAACCTGGTGGGCGCCAGCCCGTATCAGGACACCCCCGCCCCTGCGGGCGCCGCGTTCGGCCTCGGCGCCACCTCCGGTCGTTGAGCGAGCGAAGCGAGACGAAACGATGACTACCAATGCACGCCGCATCGCGGTGATCTCGGCCGGACTGTCGAACCCGTCGTCGACGCGCATGCTCGCCGACCGGCTGGCGGCCGCGACCGCGAAGCAGCTCTCCGAGCGCGGCATCGAGATCGAAGCCGACGTGTTCGAGCTGCGCGACTACGCGCACGACATCACGAACAACCTCCTCACGGGGTTCGCGCCTCCTGCGCTCGAGTCGGTGATCAACGCCGTCGTGTCGGCCGACGCGGTCATCGCGGTCACGCCGATCTTCTCGACGAGCTACTCGGGACTCTTCAAGTCGTTCATCGACGTGCTCGACCCCGACGCGCTCACCGGCAAGCCGGTGCTGATCGGCGCGAACGCGGGCACCGCCCGCCACTCGCTCGCGATCGACTACGCGATCCGGCCGCTGTTCACCTACCTGCACGCCGAGCCCGTCTCGACCGGCGTGTTCGCCGCCTCGAGCGACTGGGGCTCATCGGCCGACAACGTCGCGCCGCTGGGTGAGCGCATCGACCGGGGCGCGCGCGAGCTCGCCGAGGCCATCGCCCGCCGGGAACCGGCCACCGACTCCGACCCGTTCGACCCCGCCAACTACCTCGGTGAGGGGCGCTCCTTCGGCCACCTCCTCGGGGGTCTCGCGGGGGAGTAGCTCCTCAGCCGAGAACGAGATCCTCCGGTTCGCGGAGGGGGCGCCACGCGCTCTCTCCGCGAACCGTCGTCTTCGCCAGCACATCGGCATCGACGAGCGTGCCGAGGTCGATGCCCGACAGCTCCTCGATGTCGGCGACCTTCACCTGGAAGGTGCGGAAGGCGCCGAGCGTCGGCACGTCGAGCACTCCTTCGCGCAGGTCGATCAGCTCCGACTGGTCGAGCACGAACCCGGCCGCGGCGAGGCGCGGCGCCCCGTCTTCCCGCGTCGTCCACGCGGCGACCTTGAAGAATCGGCGCGGAACACGGATGCCGCGGTACGGCGGGTCGTCGTCGGCCAGCACCGGTGCCGTGAAGACGCTGATGCGCTCGTCGGTGGTCTCGGCGAATTCGAGCACGTGGTCTTCGAGTCCGAGCCAGAGCTCTTTCGACTGGTTGAACCCGCTCGCCTGGGGCGCCGCGTTGGGGTAGGTGAAGGTCGCCTCCGTCGCGCGGCGGGCCTCGGCCTCGGTGCCCCAGCCGGGATCGCGGCGACGCACCAGGTGCCCGCGGTCCAGGTCATTCGAGGAGTAGACCGCGGGTCCCGCCTGCTCGGTCGCCGGGATCCGCGGATCGAGATCCCAGTCGCCCGTCCGCGGCGGGTCCTGCAGCGCGGCGCCGTCGATGTTCACGCCGGTCACGGCAGCGAGCCGGCGCTCGGGATCGAGCAGCACGGTGAACCGCGGGTAGGTCAGCTCGCGCATCTCGCGTCCGTCCTCGGGACGGGGGAGCGGGAGGGGGACGCCGAGGAAGGCGTCGTCGTATGCGTCCGGAGTCACGTCTGCCACGGCCCCATCATGGCCCCACCGGGCGACATCGCGCGACGCCCCTGCTCACTCGCCGTCCGGCGCCCTGCGCGCCCGCAGCCGCCGGGCCAGCACCGCGTCGACGGCGATCCCGAGTCCGACAGCGAACGCCACCGAGACGACGACGGCGACGACGGGGCCGCCGGGCACGAGCGTCGCCACGACCGCCCCGACGAGCGCCTGGTAGATCGCCCACGCGAGCGCGGCGAGTCCCGCCACCGCGAGGTACCGCGGCGCCGGCAGGCGGGTGGCGCCCGCCGTCAGGTTGACCGCGAGCCGCGCGAACGGGATGAACCTGGCGGTGAACAGCACGAGCGCGCCGCGACGCTCCAGGCGCAGCCGTGCCCAGGCGAACGCGCTCTGCGCACGCGACGTGCGCATCCAGCGCCACCGGTCGAGGCCGATCGTGCGGCCGGCGAGGTAGCACGCGGCGTCCCCCGTGAGCGCGGCCGCCGCAGCGACGAGCACGATGGCCGCGAGGGCCGGCTCGCCCTGCGACACCGCCAGCGCGCCCAGCGCGGTGACGGCCGCCTCACCCGGGATCACCACGAGGAAGGCGTCGCCGAGCACGAGCGCGAACAGCAGCGGCAGCGCCCACGCGCTCGCCGCCACCGTGGTGAGCAGGTCCTCGACCATGTCCTCTTGGTAGCCGCCCGCGGTGAACGGCGACGGAACGGGGCACGTCCGGTGACCCGCCGCGGTGCATCCGGTGAACTCTTCCGCAGGGACGCCGGTTCGCGGCATACGTCCCCGTCCGCCCCGTCACGCTGGAGGCGTGAGAGTCGCACTGCTCGCCGAATCGTTCCTGCCCCACATGAACGGGGTGACGGGGTCGGTGCTCCACGTTCTTCGGCATCTCGCCGCCGAAGGACACGAGACGCTCGTCATCGCACCGCGTGCCGGTGAGATCACCACCGATCTCCACGGCGCCCGCACCGAGCTGCTGCGCTCGGCGCCCCTGCCGTCGTATCCCGAGGTGCGCGTGGTGTTCGCGCGCGCCGCCCGGCTGACGGCGATCCTCCGCGAGTTCCGGCCGGATGTCGTGCATCTGGCCTCGCCGTTCGTGCTCGGCTGGCAGGGACTCGCCGCCGCCGATGCGCTGCGCGTCCCGGCCGTCGCCGTGTACCAGACCGACGTGGTGGCGTACGCCGAGAAGTACGGGATGCCGCAGGCCTCGGCGCTCGTCGGACGCCACGTCGGGCGCTTGCACCGGCGCGCCACCCTCACGCTCGCGCCGTCGACCGCGTCGCTGCGCCAGCTCGAAGACCTCGGCGTGGACCGCCTCCGCCGGTGGGGTCGCGGCGTCGACGTCGAGCGCTTCGGTCCCGAGCGCCGCAATGACGACTGGCGCGCACGCATCGCCCCCGGAGAGGCCATCGTCGGCTACATGGGCCGGCTCGCCCCCGAGAAACAGGTCGAGGATCTCGCCGCGCTCGCCGGGCTGCCCGGCAGTCGTCTCGTGATCGTCGGCGACGGGCCGGCGCGACCCGCCCTCGAACGCGCGCTGCCCGACGCCGTCTTCACCGGGCACCTCACCGGCCCCGCGCTCGCCGAGGCTCTCGCGAGCTTCGACGTGTTCGTGCACCCCGGCGAGAGCGAGACGTTCGGGCAGACCATCCAGGAGGCGCTCGCCAGCGGCGTGCCGGTCGTCGCGACCGGCGTGGGCGGCCCGGTCGACCTGGTGCGGTCGTCGGTCGACGGCTGGCTCTACCGTCCTGGCGACCTCGGCGACCTGCGTGCGCGGGTCGCCGATCTCGTCGGCGATGACGGCAAGCGCCGCGCCTTCGCGGCGGCGGCCCGCGAGTCGGTGCGCGAACGCACGTGGCACGCCGTCTGCAGCCGCCTCGTGGATCACTACGACGAGGCACGGATGCTGCGACCCATCGACGACGCGCAGCCCCAGCGCGCGGCGACCCGGCCGGCGGTGCCGACCCCCGCACCGCGGCGCTCATGGTCGCGGTTCGTCGCCCTCGGCGACTCGATCACCGAGGGACTCTGCGATGCCTCGCGCATGCCCGCCGGCCAGTACCGCGGGTGGGCGGACCGGCTCGCGCAGCTGCTCGCGCACGCCGGCGGGAGCCGTGAGCCGTTCCGCTACGCCAACCTCGCGGTGCGCAGCCGTCGGGTGCGGCACGTGGTGAGCGAGCAGGTGCCGCAGGCGCTCGCCCTGCGGCCGCAGCTGGTGTCGATCCTCATCGGCGCCAACGACCTCGTCGGGCGCCGCGTCGATCCGGTCGCCGTCGCCGGCGACCTCGAGCAGGCCGTTCGGACGCTGCGCGGTGCCGGGATCGACGTGCTCCTCGTCACGCCGTTCCTCCCGCGTCGGCGCCCTGCGCGGCTGTTCGCCCGCCGGTTCGCGGTGTTCTCGTCCGAACTGCGCCGGATCGCCGCCACCACCGGCGCGGTGCTGCTCGACACCGACGCGTTCCTCGACGCGCGCGGGCTCCCGGCGATCGGCGAGCTCGACCTCTGGGCCGACGACAAGGTGCACCTGCGCCCGCGCGGCCACCGCTACCTCGCGTACCGCGCGGCCGAAGCCCTCGGTGTGCCCGACGCCGAGGCGCTCGGCGAGCTCGACGCGAGCCTGCACGCCGACGACGACCCCGTGCTGCCGGGCACGTGGCTCCGCCGCGACGCCCTGCCGTGGGTGTGGCGGCGCCTGCATGGCCGCACCGCGGGCGACGGGCTCGTCGCCAAGCACGCCGACTACGTGCTCATCGGCGGGCCGGGCGACGTGCCCGCCCGCGTGCACGCGGGCTGAGGCATCCGTCCCGTCCCTTCAGTCGTCCTCGCCGATCGTGCGGCGCGCCAGCAGGGCCGCCGCGAAGAAGCAGAGCGCGCCCACGCCGGTGCCGAGGCTCGCCCACAGCGGGCTGAGGAGCTCGCCGGTCGACGGCACCACGAACGCCGCGACGGCTGACACCCCGAAGGCGATCGACCCCAGCAGGTTGAGGCCGGTGCCGTGCCACGTGCGGGCGTCCCGGTCCCACAGCGTGCCGCGATCCTTCGTCGCGACGACCGCCAGCACACTCGAGACGAGGAAGGCGGCGGAGCCCCACGCGTCAGGCCGCCATCCGGCCCCGACATAGTCCGGATCCCTGATCGCGGCGATGAGGGCCGCGGCGGTCGACACGTTGAACAAGAGTGTTCCGGCGAACTGGATCGCGGCTGCCCACCAGTCGAAGCGGTCCGCCCGGTTCATGCGCGCGTCGGGCGTCTTGCGCCCGCTCAGCAGGAGCTGGATGAGCCCCGCCGTGGTGAAGAAGATCGAGCCGGCGAAGAACGTGATGTTCGCGCCGACCAGACCCGCCCAGGCCGCATACGCCGGCACGACGCCGATGAAGAACAGCGCCGAGCCGACCGCGAAGCCCCAGGACTCCCGCCGGAGACGCCGGATCCGCCGCGCGGCCGGATCGACCGGTCGTCGCGCGCTCAATGGTGGAAGCTGGGACCGATGCCGGGGTGGGGCATGGGGCTGTCGAGCGAGTCGAGGAACTCGGTCTCGCTCTTGATGTCCTTCATGAGGTCCTCGGCGAGGTCGCGGCTGAGCCCGTTGCGGCACACGATGCGCATCACCGTCTGATCCGACAGCTCGCCCGAGAGGGGATACGCGGGGACGAGCCATCCCTTGATCCGCAGCCGCTCCGACAGGTGGTAGAGCGTCCACTTGTCTGTGTGGCCCGGGGTGAGCCGCCACGCGAACACCGGGCTGTCGGTGCCGTCGCTCAGGAGCTCGTAGGCATCGAGTTCGGCGATCGCCGACGAGAGGTACACGGCGACGTTCTGCGAGGCCTGCTGGATCGCGGTGTAGCCGGCGCGGCCGAGGCGCAGGAACCGGAAGTACTGCAGCAGCACCTGCGTGCCGGGTCGCGAGAAGTTGAGCGCGAAGGTGGGCATCGAGCCGCCCAGGTAGCTCACCTTGAAGACGAGGTCGTCGGGCAGTGCCGCGGCGTTGCGCCACACCACCCAGCCGACGCCCGGGTACACGAGCCCGTACTTGTGACCCGACGTGTTGATGGACTGCACGCGCTCCACGCGGAAGTCCCACTCGAGGTCGGGCTGCAGGAACGGCGCGATCATGGCTCCCGAGGCGCCGTCGACGTGCATCGGGATGTCGAGCCCGGTCTTCTCCTGGATCTCGTCGAGCTTCGCGGCGATGGCCTTCACCGGCTCGTAGGCGCCGGTGTAGGTGACGCCCACGATCGCGACGACGCCGATCGTGTTCTCGTCGACGTAGTCCTCGAGCCCCGTGCCGTCCATGAGCGGGTGCTCCTCGGTGACGGGGACCAGCCGCATCTCGACGTCGAAGTAGTTGCAGAACTTCTCCCAGCACACCTGCACCGCCGAGCTCATGATGAGGTTCGGCTTCTCGGTCGACTTCCCGGCGGCGCGACGGGCGTGCTGCCAGCGGCGCTTGAGCGCGAGGCCGCCGAGCATGCACGCCTCGGACGAGCCGATGGTGGAGGTGCCGATCACGTCGTCGTTGTCGGGCACGTTCCACAGGTCGCCGAGGATGCGCCAGCAGCACTCCTCGATGGCGGCCGTGGCCGGGTACTCGTCCTTGTCGATCATGTTCTTGTCGGCGGATTCGACGGCGAGCTTGTTCGCGTAGTCGTCCATCCAGGTTCCGACGAAGGTCGCGAGATTCAACCGGGCGTTGCCGTCGAGCATCGTCTGGTCGCGGATCACGCGGTACGCCGTCTCGGGCAGCATCTCGCCCTCGGGGATGACGTTGTACCTCGCG
Source organism: Microbacterium sp. (assembly GCA_031555515.1). GTDB lineage: Bacteria > Actinomycetota > Actinomycetes > Actinomycetales > Microbacteriaceae > Microbacterium. The sequence goes on from JAVBUG010000032.1 coordinate 7,388, forward strand.
GTCGTCGCCTCGCCGGCTCGGGTGAAGGTCGGCTGGAGCGCCTCGTCCTGGTACATGCATCCTCCGTTGCTTCGCGGACCGGCCGCGCGGATGCGCGTCGGAGTCTGCGATGAGCAGCGCACCGCACCCCCGAGTCAGTCCCCTCGGTGCCGAAGCTATACCGCCGACGGCGCCCCGTCATCCCCCAGATCGCGTGAGAGCACGATGTTCATCGTCAGTTCGGGGTTCGGGTGAATGGATGCTGCGCCCACGCGTACTCGGACTCCGGCCGGCCGCGCGTGCCGTACCGGGCAGCGCGCTGCGCGCGGCCCTCGGCCACGAGGTGCTCCAGGTAGCGGCGCGCCGCGACCCGCGACATGCCCAGCCGCTCCGCGGCCTCCGCGGCCGAGACCGGCCCCCGTGCCCGCACCTCGTCACTGATGCGCGCGAGCGTGTCGGCGGAGAGCCCTTTCGGGAGCGCGACCGGCGTCGCGGGTCGGAGTGCCCCGAGGAGCGCGTCGATCTCGGCCTGGGTCGGCGCGCCCGCGGCCTGCGCCGCGCGCCGCCGGAACTCGCGGTACTGCTCCAGGCGTTCGCGGAAGACGGCGAAGGTGAACGGCTTGACGAGGTACTGCGCGACGCCGAGCGACACCATCTGCCGTACGACGTCCGCGTCGCGGACTCCGGTGATCGCGATCACATCGACGGCTGCGCCGCGGGCCCGCACGTGCCGCAGCACGTCGAGGCCGGTGCCGTCGGGCATCGTGACGTCCAGCAGCACCAGGTCGATCTCGTCGCCGCGCTCCAGCACGGCATCGATCGCGGCATGGGCGCCGGTGCACTCGGCGACGGCCTCGAAGCCGTCCAGGCGCGCGAGGTAGTCGCGGTGCAGCTCGAGCGTGAGCGCATCGTCGTCGACGAGGAGGACGCGGATCACGGCGACCTCGCCGGAAGGGTCACCACGAAAGCTGTGGGGTCGTCGCGGAGCTCGACCTCGCCTCCGGCGCTCGCCACGATCGAGCGCACGAGCGCGAGGCCCACACCGCGCCCGTCGGCGCCTGCCGGCTTGGTCGAGAACCCGTGTTCGTAGATGCGTTCGCGCAGCGCGTCCGGCACTCCCGTGCCGCTGTCCGATACCTCCATGCGCAGCGCGGCGGGGGAGGAGGTCGTCCGCCCGAACACGACGCGCACCCAGCGCGGCGCATCGGCGGTGGCCGCAGCATCCATCGCATTGTCGATCAGATTGCCGACGACGGAGACCGCGTCCACAGGGGACAGCACGCTGCGCGGCGCGTCCGGGTCGATCTCGGCCGACCATTCGATGCCGCGCTCGCGCGCCTGCGCCGCCTTGCCCAGCAGCAGCGCGCCCACCGTCGGGTCGCCGCCGCGCCGCGCGGCGACCTGGTCGACGAGCTCCTGACTCTGCCGCGAGGTCTCGGTCAGGATCTCGATCGCCTCGCCCGTGCGTCCGAGCTCGAGCAGCGACACCGCGGTGTGCATGCGATTGCCGTGCTCGTGGGTCTGGGCGCGCAGCGCCTCGCCGAGGGTGCGCACCGACTCGTACGACGCGACGGCGTCGCGGATCGTCCCGGCAGGCAGGTCGCCGGCGACCCGCCGCGTGGTGCGGCGGGCGAGCCACGCGCCGACCAGCCCCGCCGCGAGCAGCGCGAGCGCGATGGACACGACGAAGGGCAGCCGCGGCAGGATCTTCGACCAGATGCTGCCGATGGTGACCCCCACCGACACCCAGCCGACGAGGTCGCCGTCGGCGGTGACCGGCACGATCGTCCGCACCGACGGGCCCAGCGTGCCGGTGAACTCCTCGGTGAAGACCACCGGCGTGGCAGGGATCGTACCGAGGTAGTGCCGGCCGATCTCGGCGGGGTCGCGGTGGCTGACGCGGATGCCGTCCGGGGTCATGATCGTGACGAAGTCGAGCCCCGTCCGCGCCATCACGTCGGCGGCGATCGGCTGCAGGGTCTGGGACGGATCCGATGCGGTCAAGGAGGACGCGACCTCGGGCAGCGACGCGAGCGACATCGCGACGGCCCGCGTCACCTCTTCCGCCTCGTTCCGCTCGGAGCGCTCCGCGTCGACGACGAGCACCGCGGCGAGGGCGGCCACGATCACGGCTGCCGAGAGGGCGACGACGACGAACACGCGCGATGCCGCGCTGCCCTGCTTCGTCGTCGCTGACATGGCTCTCCTCGTCGATGCCGCCGCATCCATCCTCGCCCGTGGAGGGCGGTGCGGGGGAGCCCCGACGCGCGACCAATACGACCGTAAATCGCCGTCCGCCGGCCCGGCGCCCACGCTGTCTCACACGCCGCACTCTCGAGCGGCATCGCGGAAACACCGCCGCTTCATCCCGCAGGAGGCAATGATGGCTCTCTCGACCCGCACCACGTCGTTCACGCTCCCCGGCTTCAACTGGAGGCGCGGCAAGCAGGCGTGGGACAAGCACACCTGGCTGTATCTCTCCGTCATCGCGGCGGTCGTCCTCGGGGCGATCGTCGGGCTCGTCTGGCCCGACGTCGGCGTCGCGCTCAAGCCGCTCGGCGAGGGCTTCGTCGCCCTCATCAAGATGATGATCGCGCCGATCATCTTCTGCACGATCGTGGTGGGCGTCGGGTCGATCGCGAAGGCGGCCACCGTCGGCAAGATCGGCGGCCTCGCGCTGCTGTACTTCATGGTCATGTCGACGTTCGCGCTCGCCATCGGCCTCGTCGTCGGCAACCTGCTGCACCCGGGCGAGGGTCTCAACATGGCGAACGCCACCTACGAGGCGACCGCTGAGGCGAAGACGACGCAGGAGTTCGTCCTCGGCATCATCCCGACGACGTTCTTCTCGGCCTTCACCGGCGAGAGCGTGCTCCAGGTGCTGTTCATCGCCCTGCTCGTCGGCTTCGCGCTGCAGCAGATGGGCGACAAGGGCACTCCGATCATGAACGCCGTGAAGCACCTGCAGGCGCTGGTGTTCCGCATCCTCGGCATGATCCTGTGGCTGGCGCCCATCGGGGCGTTCGGCGCCATCGCCGCGGTCGTCGGCACCACCGGCATCGCCGCGATCTGGGCGCTCGGCACGCTGATGATCGCGTTCTACATCACGTGCGTGCTGTTCATCGTGGGCGTCCTCGGCACCCTCCTGTACGTCGTCACCCGCGTGAACATCTTCAGCCTCATCAAGTACCTGGCTCGCGAGTACCTGCTGATCGTCGGCACGTCCTCCTCCGAGTCGGCGCTGCCGCGCCTCATCGCGAAGATGGAGCACCTCGGCGTCTCGAAGCCGGTGGTGGGCATCACCGTGCCGACGGGCTACTCGTTCAACCTCGACGGCACCGCGATCTACCTGACGATGGCGTCGCTGTTCATCGCGAGCGGCATGGGCGCCCCGATGTCGGTCGGCCAGCAGATCGGCCTGCTCGTCTTCATGATCATCGCGTCGAAGGGCGCCGCCGGCGTCACCGGCGCGGGCCTCGCGACGCTCGCCGGCGGCCTGCAGGCGTACCGGCCCGACCTCGTGAACGGCGTCGGCGTCATCGTCGGCATCGATCGGTTCATGTCGGAGGGCCGCGCGCTCACGAACTTCACCGGCAACGCCGTCGCCACGGTGCTGATCGGCACGTGGACGAAGGAGTTCGACGCCTCCCGCGCGCGCCGTGTGCTCGCCGGCGAACTGCCCTTCGATGAGACGACGCTGTCGGGTGACGGCCACGACGGGATGTCGCCCGCCAGGGACGCGGTCGGCGTGCAAGGTCTCGAAGAGGCCGCGATCACCGAGGCCGAGGCCAAGGAACGCCGTGCCCGCGAGCGCGAGGAGCTGCT
>JAVBUG010000380.1:0-29691 GCA_031555515.1 Microbacterium sp.
ACCGACGGGTTGAACATGTTGACGAGCGCGGCGATCGACTCGCCGACGACGCGGGCCGAGCGCTGCACGAGCCGGATCGCGAGGGCGTCGCCGTTCTCGGCCGCGATCGAGATGCGCTCGGGCGTGAGCTCCTCGCCGTCGGCGACGGCGGTCGCGAGCACGCCCGTGGCGCCGTCCTCGATCTCGGCGAGGGCATCGCGGATCATCGCCCATCCGCCGGCGACGGCTTCGAGGCACCCGATCTTGCCGCAGCGGCAGAGGGCCTCCGAATCGCGCACCCGCACGTGGCCGATGTCGCCGGCGGCGCCGTTCACGCCGCGATGGATGCGCCCGTGCGAGAGGAGTCCGGCGCCGATGCCGGAGCCCATCTTGCAGTAGATCAGGTCGAGGTGGTCGTCGTCACGGCGGGCGCGCTCCCCGAACGTGAGCAGGTTCACGTCGTTGTCGACCCACACGGGTGCGTCGTAGCGCTGCTCGAAGCGGCGCCGCACGTCGAAGCCGTTCCAGCCGGGCATGATCGGCGGTGCCACCGGTCGACCGCTGTCGAAGTCCACCGGGCCGGGCACGCCCACGCCGATGCCCCAGACCGGCGCGTCAGGGGTGCGCGCGAGCACCTCGTCGATCATGCTCAAGGCCTTGTCGAGCGTCTCCGCGGGACCACGGGCGATGTCCCACGGCGAATGCTCCTGATCGATGACGTCGCCGTCGAGGAGTGCGACGCCGACGTGGATGTGGAGCGCGCCGAGGGCGCAGACGATGATGCGCCCGGCATCGCCCCGGAAGCGGAGGGTGCGCGGTGCGCGGCCGCCCGAGGAGGGACCGAACTCGCCGTCGGCGAGATAGCCCATCTCGATCGCGTGGTCGACACGCTGCGTCACGACGCCGCGGCCCAGGCCGGTCACACGGCCGATCTCGGGACGGGTCGCGGCCTCTCCGGTGCGAACCATGTTGACGATGCGGAGAAGGCTCGTCATCTCGTCGGTCTGTGCGCCGAACCGCAGGGTGGACTCTCTGGCCATGGTCGATTCTTACATAACACCGCGCGCCAGACGCGGAAATCGCGACATCTATAGTCAAACGACTTCACACTTAGGTACGCTTCCAGCCGAAGTAAGGAGGCGTTCATGGCTCTCGGTGTGGGCATCATCGGTGCAGGTCCCGGAGTGGCGGCACTGCATCTTCCGACCCTCGCGCGCCTGGGCGACGCCTTCCGCGTCGTGCACGTCGCCGACGGGGGCAGCGGCCGGTCGGCCGCGCTCGCGGCGCGCGTGGGTGCACGCTCGTCGACCGGCGCCGAGGCCATCATGGCGGATCCCGAGGCCGAGGTCGTCGCGATCTGCAGCCCGCCCGCCGAGCATGCGGCGCAGATCATCGCGGCCGTCGCAGCCGGCAAGCGCGCGGTGTTCTGCGAGAAGCCGATCGGCACGACGGTCGCCGAGGCGGAGGAGGCCGTCGAGGCGTGCCGCCGCGCCGGGGTGCCCCTCATCGTGGGCACCAACCATTTCTTCGATCCGGCGTGGGGCCGGGCCAAGCATCACCTCACCGCGTCGGGCGGGCCCGTCGTCTCGATCTCGGTGACGCTCGCGCTGCCGCCCAACACGCGGTATCACGAGCTCGTGACCGAGCTGCCCGTCGCGGTCGGCGGACGGGGCGCCCCCGACCTCACGCGCCCCGAGGTGGCGGCGGGCGTCGTGCGTCAGCTCCTCACCGGACTCGCGATCCACGATCTGCCGCTCGTGCGCGATCTCGTCCCGCGCTTCGAGCGCGTCGTCTTCGCGCGGGCGCTGCCCCCGCTCGGGTACGCGGTCGGCTTCGTCGCCGGCGGTGTGCCGGTCCAGCTGACGACCGTGATGCTCCCGGCGGGCGCCGACACGCTCTGGCGCATCGCCGTCGCGACGGCCTCCGACCGGCTGGATGTCAGCTTCCCGCCCCCGTTCGTGCACGCGGGCGGAGCGCGGGTGCGCGTGCGCGCCGCGGACGGGCGCGACACGATCTACGCACACGATCCCGGCGACGGATACGTCGCAGAGTGGCGCGCCCTCGCCGAGCTGCTCGACGCCGGCCTGCCCGTGGAGTACGACGAGCTTCTCGACGACACCCGCTACGCCCTGCGGCTGGCCGACGCCGCGGCACAGCTGATCGGAGCCGCAGCATGACGATGCCCGTTCGCTCCGACCTCGACGCCTACCGCATCGCGGTGGCCGAGCTGCCCGAGAGCGCTGTCGCGAGCCGTGACGTCGGGGGCACCGTCGTCGTCGTCCCCGGGGAGGATGCCTGGTGGGCGGCGGTCTCCGACGCGATCGCCGCCGGCGCGGCGGCCGTCGTCGTCGCGCAACCTGCGCTCGCTCCGATCGACGCCCTCGATGCTCTCGCCTCGCTCGCCGGTGCCGCTCCCGTCGTCGTGGAGCGCCCGCTGCTCCGCGCCGACGTGGTCGCCGGGGTGGGTGTCGCGATCCAGAAGCTGCCGCCTCCCGGTGCGCTCGTCGTCGAGTGCCACGCGCCCGCACGCACGCTCGGTCAGGCGCTGCGCGACGCGATCGGGTGGGCACGGGTCATCGCGGGCGCTCCGCTCGCACGGCGGACGACCGAACCGTGGGGCGACCGTGCGCTCGCTCTCCTCGAATCCGAGCAGGGATCCGCCGTGTCGATCGTCTCCGCCGTCCAACCCGGCGCACCGGCCGGCGGTCGCGTGCGCATCACGACGATCGCCGAGACACGTGTCGAGGTCGACGCCGATCTCGACACCGTCGTGGCGATCACGGACGCCGCGGGCCGGCGCGCGGCGCCCGCCCGCTTCGAAAGCCCCCAGCGGGTCGCTCTGCGACGCGCGATCGCGGCGGCGAACACCGGAGCGAGGCCCGACGATCTGGCGGAGCTGCGCCACGACGCGGCACTCGCGGAGGCGTTGCTCTCGACGTCGTCCACATAAACGTCGGTGATCCGGGAAATAGCCGATATGGGATTCCTCGATATGTGCGACTCCGGCGAAAGTGGGTGACGGGATCACCCCGACGACTCACCGAAAAGGATCGATGATGATCAAGCTTCTGTCGCATCTGTCGTATGTGGCCATCACGTCGCCGGATGTCGAGGCATCGGTCGACTTCTACGTCACGCAGGTCGGCCTCACGGTCGTCGATCGCGTCGACGGCTCCGTCTACCTCCGCTGCTGGGGCGACTACTACGCCTACTCGGTCGTCGTCGTGCCGGGCGACGAGCCGGGTCTCGTGACCGCCGCCTGGCGCACGTCGAGCCCGGAGGCGCTGGAGGAGGCGGCGAAGCGCGTCGAGGCGGCCGGGATCCAGGGCGAGTGGATCGACGTCCACAAGATCGGCCGCGCCTACCGGTTCACCGGCCCGTGGGGTCACACGCTGACCCTCCACTGGGACGTCACGCGCCACCACGACACCGAGGGCGACGCCGCCTCGATCTACCCCGACCGCCCCTCGCGTCGCAGCAAGGTCGCGGGCGCCCCGCGCCAGCTCGACCACGTCACGATCGCCACGAGTGACGTCGACGCGTTCGTCGACTGGTACGTCGACGTGCTCGGGTTCCGCTTCATGGCCCGCACCGTCCTCGACGAGGCGCCCATCTCGGTGTTCTCGGTGCTCACGACGAACGAGAAGTCGCACGACCTCGGCGTCGTGCTCGACGGGTCGACCCGCGCCGGGCGCGTGAACCACTACGCGTTCTGGGTCGACACCCGCGAGGAGCTGCTCATCGCGGCCGACATCCTCGGCGAGAACGGCTACCCGATCGAGTACGGCCCGTCGATCCACGGCATCGGCGAGCAGAACTTCCTCTACTACCGCGAGCCCTCGAGCCTGCGCATCGAGCTCAACACCGGCGGCTACCGCAATTACGTCCCCGACTGGGAGGCGAACACGTGGAAGCCGTCGCAGGGGTCCAACAACTTCTACCGCAACGGCGCGATGCCGATGTCGATGACGGAGTCGTTCCCGCCCGCCGACGGCCCGTCCGCGACGGAGGAGGGCGTTCCGGACGAGATCAAGGACGCCCTGCTGAACCCGTACGCCAAGCACGGTCAGGGCTGACAGACCCGGCCGGCCGCGGAGCCGATCCCGCTCCCGGCCGCACCAGTTCGCACGATCGAGAGCGAGATCCGCAGATGACGCACCACGACCCGACCGCCGGCTTCGACGCCCCGTACGCCCTCGCCCGGTACCGCGAGGGCGCTGCCGCGCGCCTGGGACTCGTCGCCGGCGGCCGCATCCGGCCGCTCGCCGCCGCAGACCTCGGCGCCGCCGACCTCAACGCATTCCTGGCGGCGCCCGATTGGGAACGTCTCGCCGCGCTCGCCGAGTCGGACGGTCCATGGATGCCGCTCGCCGACGTGACGCTGATCGCACCGGTCGAGCCGCGCCAGGTGCTGCAGACGGGGGCGAACTACCGTCAGCACGTGATCGAACTGGTGGCGGCGGGGCTCACCCAGAACACGGACCGCACGCCCGAGGAGGCGCACGAGTTCGCCGCCCGCTTGATGGATGAGCGCAAGGCGAACGGGGAGCCGTACTTCTTCATCGGCCTGCCCGCCTGCGTGGTCGGCGACGACGTCGCCCTCATCCTTCCCGACTACAGCGACGTGCACGACTGGGAGCTCGAGCTCGCGGTCGTGATCGGCCGCGAGGCGTTCCGCGTCTCACGCGACGAGGCCGCGAGCCACGTCGCCGGGTACACGATCGTGAACGACGTGACCACGCGCGACCTGGTGTTCCGCAAGGACATGAAGGAGATCGGCACCGACTGGTACCGGTCCAAGAACGCGCCGGGCTTCCTCCCGACGGGCCCGTTCCTCGTGCCGGCGCCGTTCCTCGACGCGGCGGACGTCGACGTGCGTCTGGAGCTCAACGGCGACGTGATGCAGGATGCCTCCACCAGCGACCTGCTGTTCGACATCCCGGCGCTCGTCTCCGGGGCGTCGCAGACGATGCCGCTGCTTCCCGGCGACATCCTGCTCACCGGCAGCCCCGCCGGCAACGGGCAGCACTGGAAGCGGTTCCTGCGCGACGGCGACGTCATGACCGGCACGATCCAGGGCCTGGGCACGCAGGTCGTGCGCTGCGTGGCGGAGGGGGTGGCCGGCGTATGACGAGCGAGAACCCGGCCGATCTCGACCGCGCCGATCCTGCGACCGAGATCGTCGCCCGCGCTGAGGCGTACCGCAACTGGGGGCGCTGGGGCGAGGACGACGTCCTGGGCACCCTCAACTTCATCGACGTCGCCAAGCGCGTCGAGGCCGCCGCCCTCGTGACCGACGGTGAGGTGATCTCTCTCGCGCAGGCGTTCGACACCAACGGCCCGCAGAACGGCTGGCGCCGGCGCACCAACCCGGTGCACACGATGACCGACACCGGCACCGACGCCGAGCGCGGCAACCAGGGCTTCCCGCACGGCATCGGCGGCGCCGACGACGTCATCGCCATGCCCCTCCAGTGCTCGACCCAGTGGGACGGCCTGGGGCACATCTTCGATCACGGCTACGCGTGGAACGGCCGGCGCGCCGGTGACGTCGTGACGAGCGACGGCGACCTCGTGACGGGCATCGAGCACGCGGCATCCGTCGTCGTCTCTCGCGGGGTGCTCCTCGACGTCGGCCGTCATCTCGCACCCGAGACCGGCGAACTCGCCGGCGGGTATGCGATCACGGCCGCCGACCTCGAGGCGACGATCGCCGCGCAGGGTGGATCGAGCCGCGTCGGCCGCGGCGACATCGTGCTGGTGCGCACCGGCCAGTATGCGCGCACCCGCCGCGACGGCTGGGGCGACTACGCCGGCGGACCGGCGCCCGGCCTCTCGCTCACCACCGCGGGCTGGCTGCACCGCACCGAGATCGCCGCGATCGCCACTGACACGTGGGGCTTCGAGGTGCGGCCGAACGAGTTCGACGCGCCGGCCTTCCAGCCGCTGCACCAGGTCGTGATCCCCAACATGGGCCTCACGATCGGCGAGATGTGGAACCTCGACGCTCTCGCCGACGCGTGTGCCGGGCGCGGGCGGTGGGACTTCCTGCTTTCGGCGGCACCGCTGCCGATCACCGGGGCGGTCGGCTCGCCGATCAACCCCGTCGCGATCCTCTGACACCTCTCACCAGACCCAGAACACGGAGGTTCTGACATGACAGCAGTGACCAAGGTCGCCGTCGCCGGCGGCGGCGTCGCCGGACTGGCCGCCGCCATCCAGCTCGCCAAGGCGGGCGTCGAGGTCGACGTCTTCGAGTCCAAGCCCGAGCTGAGCCCGCTCGGCTCCGGCATCACGCTGCAGGGCAACGCGCTGCGCGTGTTCGATGCGCTCGGCGCGTGGGACGACATCCGGGCCGCCGGCTATCCGTTCGCGGGTCTCAACCTGCGTGCACCGGGGCCGGACGCGCCGATCGTGGCGCAGCTGCCGGACGCGAAGCCGGGCGGTCCCGATTACCCGTCGACGATGGGGATGCCGCGTCCCGAACTCGCCCGCATCCTGCTCGCGCACGCACAGAAAGCCGGAGCGAACGTCCGTTTCGGCTCCGAGGTGACCGGGCTCGACGCGCGTGCCGCCGACGGCGTCGAGGTGGTCGTGAACGGCGAGTCCGCCGGCGTGTACGACCTGCTCATCGGCGCCGACGGCCTCAACTCGAAGGTGCGCGGCCTGATCGGCATCGAGACCAGGCCCGAGCCGACCGGCATGGGCATCTGGCGCACGTTCGTCTCGCGCCCCGCCGAGGTCGCCTCGAGCGAGCTGTACTACGGCGGCCCCGTCTACATCGCCGGCTACACGCCGACCGGTGACGACACGATGTACGCGTTCCTGGTCGAGAAGGCCGAGGACCGCTTCGACATCTCCGACGAGGAGGCGACCCGCATCATGCTCGAGGAGTCCCGCGCCTACGGCGGGCCGTGGAACTCGATCCGCGCCGATCTGGAGGCAGGTGCGCGGGCCAATTACACGTGGTTCACGAAGCACGTCGTCGAGGAGCCGTGGAACCGCGGCCGCGTCGTGCTCATCGGCGACGCCGCGCACTCCTGCCCTCCGACGATCGCGCAGGGCGCGGCGCAGGGACTCGAGGACGCGTACGTCCTCACCGAGCTGCTGACCGGCCGCGACGAGGTCGACGCGTCGCTGTGGGACGAGTTCCACGCGCGCCGGCTGCCGCGCGCGAAGGCCGTGGTCGAGGCATCCGTCCAACTCGGCCAGTGGCAGATCGACGGCGACCGCGATGCCGACGTCGGCGGTCTGCAGATGCGCATCGCCCAGCAGATGGCGCAGCCGGCATGACTGAGTTCGTGACGGCCGGCGGCGACCGGGCGCCGGTTGTCGACGTGCACGCGCACCTGCTTCTGCCGGCGCTGCACGCCGAGGTCGAGCGCCGCGCGCCCGAGGAGGTCGCGCGGGCGGCCGACCTCGAGCGCCGCCGCAACGGCGTCGAGAGCCTGCAGGCCTCCGGCGCGATGATCGGCGCGCGCATCCCGCTCCTCACCGACGTGAACGCGCGGCTCGCCGCGATGGACGAGCAGGGCGTCGACCGGCAGTGGGTCAGCGTCTCGCCGAACCACTTCTATCCGTGGGCGAACGAGGGCCTCGCCGGCTGGGTCGCGGGCGAGACGAACCGCCTCATCGCCGAGCACGTCGCCCGAGCGCCCGAACGCCTCGTCGGTCTCGGCGTCGTGCCGCTGCAGCATCCCGCGCACCTCGTCGAGTACCTCGACGACGCCGTGCTCGGCCGGGGGCTCGCGGGTGTCGAGATCTCGTCGTTCGCCGGCGACGTCGAGTTGTCGGACGAGCGCCTCGAGCCGTTCTGGGCCCGTGCCGCCGAGCTCGGCTGCGTCATCTTCCTCCACCCCTTCGGCTGCAGCCTCGACGAGCGCCTCGACCGCTTCTACCTCTCGAACACCGTGGGGCAGCCGACCGAGAACGCCGTCGCGCTGTCGCACCTCATCTTCGCGGGCGTGCTCGACCGGCACCCGGGGCTCAAGATCGTCGTCGCCCACGGCGGCGGCTACCTGCCGTTCGCGATCGGGCGCTCCGACCGCGCATGGCGGGTGCGCCCCGAGGCGCGGCGCTGCGCGCACGAACCGTCGAGCTACCTGAAGAAGCTGTGGTTCGACACCGTCGTGCACGACCCGGTGGCGCTGCGCCATCTCGTCGAGGTGGCCGGTGGTGCGCGCGTCGTGCTGGGCAGCGACTTCCCGTTCGACATGGGCCTCGACGACCCGGTCGCCTTCGTGCGGTCGGCCGACCTGCCCGCCGAGATCCTGGCTCGCATCGTCGCCGGCAACGCCGACGACCTGCTGCGCACGAAGGTCTCGGCATGAGGATCGCGCGCTGGACCGACGGCGCCTCTCTCGGGGAGGGGTTCGTCGTCGACGATCGCGTCATCCCGTTCGCCGACGGCGAGACGGTCGCCGGCATCCTCGCCGGAGGATTGGATGCTGCGCACGCAGCCTTCGGGCGGGTGAAGGGCGAGCCCGGCACGGCGCTCGCCGAGGTGCGCCTGCTGGCGCCGCTGGTTCCGGCATCCGTCAGGGACTTCGTCGCGTTCGAGGAGCACGTCGAGGGTGTGAGCGCATCCGTCGACGGCAAGAGCGAGGTCGTGCCGGAGTGGTACCAGGCGCCGACGTTCTACTTCACGAACCCGCACACGATCCTGGGTCCGGGTGAGCCCGTCGCCCCGCCGGTCACCGAGCGCCTCGACTTCGAGTTGGAGGTCGCCGTCGTCGTCGGCGGTGCGCCGGGGGTGGGCGACGCGAACCTCACCGCTGCCGCCGCCGCCTCGCGGATCTTCGGCTACACGATCATGAACGACTGGTCGGCGCGAGACATCCAGTCGCGCGAGATGAAGGTGCGCCTCGGGCCGGCGAAGGGCAAGGACTTCGGCACCAGTCTCGGTCCGTGGATCGTGACGGCCGACGAGCTCGCGCCGTACGTCGACGCCGACGGCTTCCTCGCGATCCGCGCCGAGGTGCGCATCAACGGCGAGCTCGTCGGCGAGGACCTCGTGTCGAACATGGGCTGGCCGTTCGCCGAGCTCGTCGCCTACGCCTCGCGCAACTCCCGGGTCGTGCCGGGCGACGTGCTCGGCAGCGGGACGGTCGGCAACGGCGGATGCCTCGGCGAACTGTGGGGGAGGGGCTCGACGGTCCCCGCCCTGCGCGAAGGCGACGAGGTGCGCATGACGGTCGAGGGCCTCGGCGAGCTCGTCGGGACCGTGGGCGCGGCGGTGCCCGCGCCCGCACTGCCCGCGGCACGCCCTCGCCCCCGTGCGAGGCGGCGTTCTTGAATCTTTAGTTGTTTTACGACTAAAGCATGGCTAGAATCGACAGTGACGTCGGGGCCTCCGCCGGCCCGTTCCCTGTGGCGAAGCCGCCCAGGGGCACACCCCGTCGCGTCGATCGCCCGGTCGTACGGGCCAGAACGCGTATGAGCATGTCACCGTGGAGGCTTCGCCTCCTGATCGCCTCTCTCCTGACCGTCGCGACCCTCGGCGCCCTCGACCACACCATCGTCTCGACGTCCCTCGCGACGGTCGCCGGCGAACTCGGAGCGCTCGCGCAGATGGGGTGGGTGGTCGTCGGCTACACCCTGGCGAGCACCGTCCTCCTGCCCGTCATCGGCAAGCTCGGCGACGCGGTGGGACCGCGAGGAGTGTTCCTCGTCTCGCTCGTGCTGTTCCTCCTCGCCTCGCTCGCCTGCGGCTTCGCGCAGGACATGCCGCAGCTCATCGGCGCCCGCGTCGTGCAGGGCATGAGCTCGGCGGGCCTGCACCTCATGTCGCAGACGATCGTGGCCCGCGTGACCACTCCGCGCGAGCGGCCCCGCTACCTCGCGATCATCGGCGCCGCCTTCCCCGTCGCGATCCTGATCGGCCCCGTCCTGGGCGGCCTCATCACCGACTACTGGGGCTGGCCCTGGGTGTTCTGGATCAACATCCCCTTCGGCGTCGCGGCACTCCTGCTCGCCCTCGTCGCGGTTCCCAAGCTCCCGGGCTTCGGCCGCCGGCGCTTCGACCTGGGCGGCTCCGTCTCGTTCGCGATCGCCATGGTTGCGCTCGTGCTCGCGGTGACGTGGGTCGGCGATCCTGTGCTGGCCGCGGCATCCGTCGTCTCGTTCGTCGTGGCGGGCCTGGCGTTCGCCGCGTTCTTCCTTATCGAGCTGCGTGCGGTCGAGCCGCTGGTGCCGCTGCGGCTCTTCACCGACCGCACCATCGCCGCGGGCACGGCGCTGTCGGCCATCATCGGCATCGGCCTGTTCTCGATCACGGCGTACCTGCCGACCTACGTCCAGATGGCGTACCGCACGAGCGCCACGGTGTCGGGTCTCGTCCCGATCGCGACGGTGTTCGGGATGCTGGTGTCGAATCTCGCGACCGGGTGGCTCGTGAGCCGCACCGGCCACTATCGGGTCTATTGCATCGTCGGCACGGCACTGAGTGCCGCGGGGCTGTTCGCGATGTCCGTGCTCCCGGTGGGGCTGCCGCTGTGGGTGCCCATGACCGTGATGGCGGTGGTCGGGGTCGGCACCGGCGCCTTCATGAGCCTCGTCATCGCGGTCGTGCAGAGCGCGGCGCCGCGCCGCGACACCGGCAGCATGACCGCCACGGTCAACCTGGTGCGCCAGGTGGGCTCGACCGTTGCGACCGCGATCATCGGCGGAGTCATCGGCCTCGGGGTGGCGGCACTGCTGCCGTCGTCGCTCGATGCCGCGACGCTGACCCCGCAGTTCGTGCACACCGCCTCCTCGGCGGTGCAGAACCAGGTCGCCGGGATCTACAGCGGCGTCTTCGTCCCCGTCTTCGCGGCGCTCGCCGTCACCTACGCCGCCGGCGTGGTGGCCGCGGTGCTCCTTCCCGCCGGCCGGCTCTCGGACGAATCCGAGCCTGCCCCGGCACCCCGCTCCGAACCCCTCACCGCGTGATCAGAAGAGGTACTCCCATGTCGCACACCACCGTCGCCGTCGTCGGCTCCGGACCGATCGGCTCCGCCTACGCCCGGCTCATCGTCGAGTCGAACCCCGACACCCGCGTCGTGATGTTCGAGGCCGGCCCGCAGCTCACCGCGGTCCCCGGCGAGAGCGTCCGCAACATCGCCGACCCCGACGAGAAGGCCCGGGCCCGCGAGATGTCGCAGGGCCCGCAGTCGGGCGCGTTCCGCGAGAGCCTCGGCATCCCCGCCGGCGTCGTCGTCGAGGGCATGTTCACCGCGCGGCAGGGCACGCACCTGCTCGACTTCGGCGGCCCCGGTTCCGCGCACGCGGCCACCTTCCCCGCCGCAGCGGCGGCCACGAACGTCGGCGGCCAGGGCGCGCACTGGACGTGCGCGATCCCGCGCCCGGCGTTCAGCGAGAAGGTCGACTTCATCGACGATGCTGAGTGGGACGACCTGATCTCGACCGCCGAAGGGCTGCTGCACGCGCAGCACGCGGCGTTCGCCGACTCGCCCATCGGCACCGCGATCAGGTCGGTGCTGAACGACGAGTTCGGCGCCGAGCTGCCCGCCGGCTACGGCGTGAGCACCCTCCCCGTCGCCGGCGACCCGCAGCCCGACGGCTCGATGGTCTGGGCGGGCGCGAACACGGTGCTCGGCCCCCTCATCGAGGAGGGCACGCCCGAGTCGGCGCGGTTCGAGCTGCGCGACCTCACGCTGGTGCGCCGGGTCGAGACCGAGGACGGCGTGGCCACCGGGGTCACGATCGAGGACCTGCGCACGAAGGAGGTCTCGTTCTTCCCGGCCGATGTCGTCGTCGTGGCCGCCGACGCATTCCGCTCTCCGCAGCTGCTCTGGGCCAGCGGCATCCGTCCTCGCGCCCTCGGGCGCTACCTCACCGAGCACCACGTCGTGATCACGACTGTCGCACTCGATGAGGAGCGCATGAGCGTCCTCATCACGGACGACGAGTTCGACGCCGAGCTCGCGCGCCGCGCGCAGAACGCCGCCGACCCGGTCGCGGCCGTCAACCGGATCCCGTTCTCGGAGCCCGGGCACCCGTTCTCGCTGCAGGTGATGTACGCCGAGAACCCGCCGTTCCAGCTGGACCCCTCGCATCCCGCCGCGGGCAACCGCTGGGGCTACGTGAACATGGGCTACGGCGTGCGCAAGCACCCGCGGGTCGAGGACGGCGTCACCTTCGACGACAATGAGCTCGACTACCGCGGCTTCCCGAACATGACGATCGAGTACGCGCTGACGGATGCCGAGCAGCCCGAGCTCGACGAGGCCACCGCGCGCGTCAGCCGGGCCGGCGCCGCCCTCGGCGCCTTCGTCGCCGAGCCGCGCCTGCTGCCGAACGGTTCGAGCCTGCACTACATGGGCACGCTGCGGATGGGACCGGCCGACGACGGCACGTCGGTCGCCGACCCGTACTCGCGGGTGTGGGGCTACGAGAACCTGGTCGTCGGCGGCAACGCCCTCATCCCGACGGCCAACACGATGAACCCGACGCTCATGAGCGTCGCGATCGCCGTCCGCGGGGCGCGAAAGCTGGCCGAGCAGCTCTCGGGCGCGCAGATCGAGGAGGTCGTGCGATGACGGATGACGTGTCGACTCGGCGAGATCGCGTGATCTCGACGGTGCGGGATCGGTCCCGGCGCGGAGGGGGCGTGGGCTGCGATGCTCAGCGCACGCCGCGCATCAGCTTCAGCACCGGCCGCACCGCCGCGAGCAGCGCGAGACCCAGCACGATGGCGAGCGCGCCGAGGACGGTGAAGTAGGGAACCTCGTCGTCGGGGTTGTAGAAGCCGGCGAGCCAGCCGGCGATCGAGGTGCCCAGCGCCACCGACAAGAAGAAGAGCGCGACCATCTGCGTGTGGAACTTCTCGGGGGCGAGCTTCGTCGTCACCGAGAGGCCGACCGGCGAGAGCAGCAGTTCGGCGATCGTGAAGACGAACAGGATGCCGACGATCGCCATGAGGGGCGTCGAGTTGGGGCCGCCGTTCGCCCAGGGCAGGAACAGCAGGAACGCGATGCCCATGATGATCGACGCGAGGCCGAATTTCACGGGGGTCGACGGCTGCCGCGCGCCCAGCTTGGTCCAGAGCGCCGCGAACACCCCCGACAGGATGATGATGAAGATCGGGTTGATCGACTGGACGAACGACGGCGGCAACGTCACCCCGAAGATCGTCCGGTCGAGCTGCTTGTCGGAGTAGATCGTCAGGACGGTGAACTGCTGCTGGTACAGCGACCAGAACCCGACGCTCACCAGGAACAGCGGGATGAAGCCGAACACACGGGACCGCTCGTCGGCGGAGATCGCCCGCGAGCGCAGGATGACGACGAAGTAGGCGACGGCGGCGACGGCGGTGACCACGATGACCACCTGGGCGAGGTTGTCGGCGCGGATCACCTGCACGAGCACGAGCACCGCGATCACCACGAGCGCGCCGACGGCGATCCCGATCCACAGGCCGTAGCGGCCCCGGGGCAGCGGGTTGGCGACCACGCTCGCCTGCGCGGGGAGGCCGCGCCGCCCGATGGAGTACTGGATGAGGCCGGCGGCCATGCCGATCGCCGCGAGCAGGAACCCGGCGTGGAAGCCCCACGTCACCTGCGCCCATCCCGTCAGGATCGGGCCCAGGAAGGCGCCGAGGTTGATGCCGAGGTAGAAGAGGGAGAATCCCGCGTCGCGTCGCACATCGCCGGGGGCGTAGAGCGTGCCGACGACGGCGGTCGCATTGGCCTTCAGCCCGCCCGAGCCGACCGCGACGAGGATGAGGCCGACGCTGAGGCCCCAGTACCCGGGGAGCAGCGACAGCGCGATGTGCCCGGCCATGATGACGATGGCGCTGTAGAACAGCACGCGCTCCGAGCCCAGCAGCCGGTCGGCGATCCAGGCGCCGAGGATCGTCGAGAGGTAGACCGTGCCGCCGTACGCGCCCACGATGCCGGTCGCGATGACCTCGGGCATTCCGAGGCCGCCCTGCGCCACGGAGTAGTACATGTACAGCAGCAGGATCCCCTGCATGCCGTAGAAGCTGAACCGCTCCCACATCTCCACGAAGAAGATGTGCACCAGCGACCACGGCTGCCCGAAGAAGCGTGTGTCGTGGTCGCTCTCGGCGCCGGTCGTGCCGGCGGCATCCGTGCCGCTGGCCGCGGCGACCGTGCCCGTCCGCGTCGCATCCGCGGCGGCGGTGGCGCCGTCGGGTGGGCCGACCGGCACCTGATCGGGCTTGCGGTCGTCCCGCTTCGGCTCGTCCCCCTGAAAGCCCTGATCACGCCCGTCCATGCGCCTGCTCCCGTCGCCCCCGGTAGAGGTCAGGCTAGCGACGGGGCACGCCGACGCGATAGACCCCGGTGCGCGCGCCCTAGTCTGAGCGGGGGCTCACAGAACGGCGCGCACATGCGGATCGGCATCATCGGCGGCGGCGCCGCGGGACTCGCGGCCGCGTGGCTGCTCGAGCAGCACCACGACGTCACGGTGTTCGAGAAGGACGACCGTCTCGGCGGCCACGCGCACACGGTCGACATCGAGGTCGACGGGCAGAAGGTCCCCGTCGACGCCGGCTTCCAGTTCTTCGCACGCAGCGCCGCGTACGCCACGTTCAACCGGCTGCTCGACGAGCTCGAGGTGCCCCGCACGACGTATCCGGCGACGCTGACGGTGTCGCGCATCGACGGCACCCGGCCGGTCGCGATGCCGCCGTTCCGGCGCGGCCGGCCGGTGTGGTCGTCGCTGACGCCCCGCGCGATCATCCACCTCGTGCGCTTCCGGGCGTTCCTGTCACGCCTGCCCGCCTTCCTCGCCGAGCACGACACGACAGTGACGATCGCCGAGTTCGTCGAGCGCGAGCGCCTGCCGAAGGCGTTCGTCGACGACTTCCTCTTCCCGCTGCTGCTCGCGTTCTGGTGCGTCGACCTCGCCGACTTCCGCCGGTTCGCCGCGTACAACGCGCTGTACTACCTGGGGGCGAACCTCCCGCGCGGGCTGCGTCCACCCGACCAGAGCGAGATCCGGGGCGGGCTCCGCGTCTACGTCGACGCCCTGGTCGCCTCCCTCGAGCGCGCGAGCCTGCACACCGGCGCACCGGTCGATTCCGTCACGCGGGATGCCGACGGCGCGCTGGTCGTCCAAGCGCGGGGGACGCAGCATCCGTTCGACCATCTCGTGCTCGCGTGCGACGCGCGCACGGCGCACGATCTGCTCGCGCCGCTGCCCGAGCTCGCCGAACTCACCGCCCAGCTCGCGCGGTTCGGGTACTTCGACACGACGATCGCGATCCACGGCGACCGGCGGCTGATGCCGCGCGACAGGTCCGCCTGGTCGGTCGTGAACGTGCGGACGGATGCTGCGCACAGCTCGCTGTCGATCTGGGATCCGTCGCGCGGGAGCGACGTCTTCAAGAGCTGGGTGACGTACGACGGCGAGCTGCCGCAGCCCCTCTACGCGACGGCGACGTACCGGCACGGTCTCATCGACACGGAGTACTTCGACGCGCAGCGCCGGCTGCGCCCGCTGCAGGGGCGGCACGGCGTCTCGCTCGCGGGTCTGTACACCGCCGACGCGGACTCGCACGAGAGCGCGATCTGCTCGGCGGTCGCCGTCGCCGAGCGGCTGGCGCCGGACTCGCCTCGGCTGGCCCGGCTGCGCGGCTGAGGGGGCCTCGGGTCACTCCGGGAGGGAAGGGTGCCGCTCCTGGGGAGCGTGGTGCCGCGGGATGAAGAGGGCCACCAGCAGCGCGACGAGCGCCGCCCCACCGCCGAGCAGGAACGAGATGTGGAACGCCGCCGGATCGGGAACGGGTACGCCGTCGATCTCGACCGCGAAGCTCGCGAGCACCGCGCCGACCACGGCCGCGGCGGTGCTCGTGCCGAGCGAGCGGAAGAGCGCGTTGAGGCCGTTCGACGCGCCCGTCTCGGACTGCGGCACCGAGCGCATGATGAGCATCGGCATCGCCGCGTAGCCGAAGCCGATGCCGAACCCGATGCCGATGTTCGCCACGAGGATCTGCCACACCTCGCTCGCGAACAGGAGGGTGAACCCGTACGTGACGACGAGCGCGATCGCGCCGAGCACGAGGAGCAGCTTGGGGCCGACCGTGCGCGCGAGCTGCCCCGAGAACGGCGACAGCACCATCATCACGAGGCCCGCCGGCATGACGATGAGGCTCGCGGCCACGAGCGAGAGGCCGAACCCGCCCGCCGCGGTCGGCAGCTCGAGCATCTGCGGATAGATGACGTTCGACGCGAACAGCGAGAAGCCGAACGCGATCGAGGCGAGGTTGGTGAGCAGCACGGGGCGTCGTGCCGCGACGCGGAGGTCGAGCAGCGGGTCGCCGATGCGCAGCTCGTACCAGCCCCACAGCAGCAGCACGGCGAGGCCGCCGAGCCCGCAGGCGAGCGTGGCGGGAGACGTCCAGCCCCACTCGTTGCCGCGCGACACCGCGAGCAGCACCCCGAGGAGGCCCACCGCGAGGCCGACCGTGCCGACGTAGTCGAATCTCCCGCCCGTGCGCAGGGCGCTCACCGGCACGATCCACAGCACGAGCGCGAACACGACGGCGCCGAGCGCCGCCGACACCCAGAACAGCACGTGCCAGTCGCTGCGCTCGGTGATGAGCGCGCTGACGGGCAGCCCGAGGGCGCCGCCCACGCCCAGCGTCGCGCTGAGGAGGGCGATGGCCGAGTCGACCCGGTCTTCGTGCAGCACGTCGCGGAGGATCGAGATGCCGAGCGGGATCACGCCGGTCACGGCTCCCTGCAGCGTGCGTCCCACGATCACGCCCACGATGCCGGTGGATGCTGCGGCGATGACCGATCCCGCGACCAGCAGCGCGAGCAGCACGAGCACGATGCGCCGCTTGCCGTACATGTCGCCGAGTCGTCCGGCGATCGGCGTCATCACCGCGGCCGCGAGGAGCGTCGAGGTCACGACCCACGCGGTGTCGTCGCGGCTGGCGTTCAGGAGCTCCGGCAGCTTCGACTGGATCGGCACGACCAGCGTGAACATGAACGACGACGCCAGCCCGGCGATCGCCAGCACCGCCACGATGGCGCCCTGGCGAGGCATCCGGGTGAGTCTTCTTCTCGCATCGTCGTCGCCCGTGCCCATCAGTTCAGGCTATCCCTGCCGCGGAATCCCGGCTCCGTCGGTGCGCCTCTTCCTGCTATCGGTCACGCGGTGCTGTGCCGGCCGGAGATTGCGACGGGCGGGCGATGAGCGCGGGGCCATTCGGGCGCGCGCCGGGTGCAGACTGAGGGCATGGCCGAGACCGCGACGCCGCCGGGCATCGACATCCGTCCCCTCGACACCGTCGAGGAGGTCCATCGCGCGTCAGCCGTCCTCGCCGAGGTGTGGGGCGGCGACCGGGGCGGCATGCCGCCGAACCTGCTGCGCGCGCTCGCCCACGCCGGCAACTACGCGGTCGGGCTCTACGACGAGGGCCGCATGGTCGGGGCATCCGTCGCGTTCTTCGCGGAGCCCGCCGCGCGCTCGATGCACAGCCACATCACCGGCGTGCTCGCCGACCACCAGTCGCAGGGGCTCGGCCGCGTGCTGAAGCGGCACCAGCAGGAGTGGGCCCTCGCCCGCGGCGTGGGCCACATCACGTGGACGTTCGACCCCCTCGTCGCCCGCAACGCCCACTTCAACCTGCGCGTGCTCGGCACGCGCGTCACCGAGTACCTCGTCAACCACTACGGTCCGATGGACGACGGCGTCAACCGCGGCGACGAGACCGACCGCATCATGGTGTCGTGGGCGCTCGCCGCGCCGCCGGTGCCCACCCCCGACGACGAGCAGGTGGTCGCGTCGGTCGAGATCCCGCACGACATCGAGATGCTGCGTCGAGAGACGCCGGTGGATGCTGCGGTCTGGCGTGCGCACGTACGCGAGCAGCTCGTCGGGCACCTGGCCGCCGGCCTCGTCATCGGCGGCTTCGACGACGCGCGCGGGTACCTGCTGGTCCGCCCCTGACCGGCCGGAGCATTCCTGCCGTCTGACGGGAGTCGCCTGCCATTCTCCGAATCCAGCCGTGGGAGACGGGTGCTGCGCCCCTACGCTGACCGCATGCCCGAGTACCGCGCCCACTTCGACTTCGACATCCGCTTCGCCAACGGCGGTGGCCTCGCCGGCACGGGGTTCCGGCTCGACCTTCCGAGCGCTGACGCCACGGAGGGCGAGATCGCGCAGCTGCTGATCGCGCACCTCGGGCTGGCCCTCGTCGACGAGGTGGAACTGCGGGGCCTGCGCATCGTCGAGGAGCCGCACCGCGGCAGCAGGGGAGTGGATGCCGCGTCCCCGGCCGCCGGCGCAACGCGTGTGGTGGATCTCAGCCATCCGATCCGCGCCGGGCTCGTGACCTACCCCGGCCTTCCCGCGCCCACGATCACGCCCCACCTCACCCGCGAGGACTCGCGCGCCCGCTACGCGCCGGGCACGGAGTTCGCGATGGACGTCATCCACATGATCGGCAACACCGGCACCTACCTCGACTCGCCCTTCCACCGCTACGCCGACGGCCGCGACCTGGCGGGCCTCGACCTGTCGTCGCTCGTGGGCCTGCGCGCCGAAGTGTTCCACCTCGAGGACGCCTGGGATGCCGCGCGCCGAGGCATCCGTTCCGCCACACTCGCCGATCGCGACGTGCGCGGCGCGGCCGTCCTGCTGCACACCGGCTGGGACCGCTGGTTCGGGCAGCCGGAGTACGGAGCCGGGGCGCCGTTCCTCACGGGCGAGGCCGCTCAGTGGCTCATCGACGCCGGGGCGGTGCTCGTCGGCATCGACTCGGTGAACATCGACGACACCGAGTCCGGCGGTGAGCGGCCCGCGCACTCGCTGCTGCTCGGCGCCGGCGTGCACGTTGTCGAGCACCTGACGAACCTCGGGGCGCTGCCGCCGCGCGGCGCGCGGTTCACTGCGGCGCCGCCCGCCGTCGAGGGCTTCGGCACATTCCCCGTGCGCGCCTTCGCCGAGCTCCCCGCCTGACCTCCGGATCCCCGCGCAGGACTGCTCACCTGTCGCGAAGTGCCGTGGCCTCAGGCACTTCGTGACAAGTGAGCAGAAGACCGCGGCCCGGCATGATGTCGGAACCCCGGCGTAGCGTCGCGCGTAGAAGCACACAGACGGACGTATCAGCGCACACGCCCGCCGCTCTTCTCCAGGGAAACGAGGAGGAGCCATGCGCGAGCACATCGAGACCCTGATCGTCGCTATGAGCGACGCGCTGCGGGGAACGGCGCACCACACGGCGCCGGCAGAGCCGCGTCGCCGGCGGCCGCGGGTCGCCCGGTCCACGTACGTCCCGGTGCTCCGGGATGCCGCGACCGCGCGCTTCGCGCACTGACCGCCTCGCTCCGTCGCCGGCCGGGCGTACGCTGAGCGCATGCCCATCGCCCGGCCGGCGGCATCCGTCACCCTCGAAGGATTCGAGCTGCGGGTGCTGCATCTGCCGCTCGTCGCCCCGTTCACCACGTCGTTCGGCACCGAGACGGTGCGCGAGGTCATCGTCGTGCGGGCGCTCACCGCCGACGGCGATGGCTGGGGCGAGATCGTCACGCAGGCCGACCCGCTGTACTCGAGCGAGTACACGCAGGGCGCGTGGGACGTCGCGCTGCGCTTCCTCGCGCCCGCGCTCCTCGACCGCGAGCGACTGGCGCCCGAAGAGGTTGCGAGTGTGCTCGAGCCCTTCAAAGGGCACCGCATGGCGAAAGCCGGGCTCGAGCTCGCCGTGCTCGACGCGGCGCTGCGCGCCGAGGGGCGCAGCTTCGCCGAGTACGCCGGGGCGGTGCGCGACCGCGTGCCGAGCGGGGTGTCGGTCGGCATCCAGCGCGATCCCGCGGCGCTCGTCGAGACCGTGCGGGGCTACCTCGACGAGGGCTACGTGCGCATCAAGATCAAGATCAAGCCCGGCCGCGATGTCGGCGACACGGCCGCCGTGCGCGACGCCTTCGGCGCGATCCCGCTGCAGGTCGACGCGAACTCCGCGTTCACGATGGCGGATGCCGACACCCTCGCCGAGCTCGACCGGTTCGACCTGCTCCTCATCGAGCAGCCGCTGCAGGAGGACGACCTCGTCGACCACGCGACGCTGGCTCGCCGGCTTCGCACCCCCGTCTGCCTCGACGAGTCCATCGTGTCCGACAAGGCCGCGGCCGACGCGCTCGCGCTGGGCTCGGCATCCGTCATCAACATTAAGGCCGGCAGGGTCGGCGGGTACGTCGAGGCGGTCCGGATCCACGACCGCTGCCTCGCGGCCGGCGTGCCGGTGTGGTGCGGCGGCATGCTCGAGACGGGGATCGGCCGTGCCGCCAACGCCGCCCTCGCCGCGCTCCCCGGCTTCACGCTTCCCGGCGACGTGTCGGCGTCGAGCCGCTTCTACACGCGCGACATCGTCACCGAGCCCGCGGTGCTCGAAGACGGTCATGTCCGCGTGCCGATCGGCCACGGCCTCGGCGTCGACATCGACCCGGTCGCGCTCGAGGACTTCACCGTCGCCCGCGAGACCCTGACGCGGTAGCCCCGTGCGAGCCCCGGCGCGACCGCGTTCCCGGCTGGGGGCGTCCGCGCTCGCCGCCGGGGCATCCGCGCTCGCTGCCGCGACGCTCGCGCTCGCCGGCTGCGCGGCGACGCCCGAGACCCCCGAGCCCGCCACGACGCTGCCGGCCGGCGTCACGGTCGAGTTCCAGCAGCTGCGGTCCGACGTGGCGTACCGGCAGGCCCAGGTGCACCTGAGGAACGACAGCGACGCGCCGCTCACGGTGGCGGAGGTCCGTGTCGAAGACGACCGTTTCGACGGTCCCGCCGTCCGCGTGATCGCCGATCGCGTCAGCACCGTGGCGCCCGGCGGCACCGTCGACATCCGCGTGCAGCTCCCACCCGTCGACTGCACGGCGCCCGACGACGGCGAGCCCCACGTCGTGCTCGAGCTGCCCGGCGACTCCGCGTCGACCGAGGTGGCAGCATCCGCTCCCGACCCCCTCGGGTTCGTCGCGGAGCTGCACGCCCGCGAGTGCCTGCTGGAGCGGGTGACGGATGCTGCGTCCCTCGTCTTCACGGACTTCGAGCCCTCCGCGCCCGGCGCGCCTGCGGCGCTGGAGCTCACGGTCACCCCGACCGGCGACGCGGCGGTGACGATCGCCGGCATCGGACGGACGAATCTGATCGACTTCGGCGGCCCCACCTCCGAGGAGGTCCATCCGCTCGGCATCGAGGTCGCGCAGGGGGACTCGGAGCCGATCGTGGTGCAGATCCCGATCGTGCCGTTCCGGTGCGACCCGCACGCTGTTCAGGAGGACAAGCGCGGCACGATCTTCGACCTGCCGGTCGAGCTCGACGGCGAGTCGGGCTCGGTCGAACTCTTCGTCGGCGAGGACATGCGCGGCCGCATCCTGACCTGGGTCGCGTCCTGGTGCGGCTTCGGCGGTTGACGCCCGCTGATCGCCCTTCGCGTCGACAGCTCGGCATCCCCGCGATCTCTTCCCGGGTTTGGGGCGCAGTCTCTCCTTTGGGGCGCAAT
The DNA here is from genome assembly GCA_031555515.1 of Microbacterium sp. GTDB lineage: Bacteria > Actinomycetota > Actinomycetes > Actinomycetales > Microbacteriaceae > Microbacterium. The sequence goes on from JAVBUG010000380.1 coordinate 21,446, forward strand.
TCCTGCGCCCCAAAGGACGAAACGCGCCCCAAACCCGTGAAGAGACGCGTTCCGCGCGGACGGGTAGGCGGACTTCTCCCTTTCGCGATTCCTGGACCGCGGAATGCCGTGCGTAGGCTGAGCCGCATGGCTCAGCGAAGCGCCGCCCCCGACGACCCCGCCGCCGCGTCGCGCGGCATCTCACGTCGGACCCAGTCCGACATCTACCGCGCCGGCATCAGCGGCACTCGGCCCCGCGTGCCCGTCGACACCGACGCACTCGAGGCCGCGGCACGCAAGGCGCTGAGCGCCGAGGCGTTCGCGTACATCGCCGGGGGAGCGGGCGCCGAGCGCACCGTCACCGCGAACCGCGCCGCCTTCGGCCGCTGGCAGGTGTGGCCGCGGCCGCTGCGGGACGTGTCATCGCGCGACCTGTCGATCGACCTCTTCGGCGTGCGGCGGCCCACGCCGCTCCTGCTCGCCCCGCTCGGCGTCATGGAGATGGCGCACGCCGACGCCGACCTCGCGGTGGCGCGGGCGGCGGCCTCCCTCGGTGTTCCCTACACGCTGTCGAACCAGGCCTCCTTCCCGATGGAAGAGGTCGCTGCGGCGGCACCCGGGGGATCGCGGCTGTTCCAGCTCTACTGGTCGGCGTCCGACGAGCTCAACGCGTCGCTGCTCCGCCGGGCCGAGGCATCCGGGTGCGAAGCCGTCGTCGTGACGCTCGACACCCACCTGCTCGGCTGGCGCACGCGCGATCTCGACCTCGCCTACCTGCCGTTCACGCGGGCGATGGGCATCGCGCAGTACACGAGCGACCCCGTCTTCCAGCAGCTGGTGCGCGAGCGGTCGCGGGGGACGGATGCTGCGGCCCCGCCTGCGCCGCCGGTCAAGGTCACCCCGAAAGCGGTGGCGGCGGGGGTGCGGATCGCGCGCAAGGGCGCGGCCCTCACGGGTACGAGCAGCGTGCGCGAGAACCTGCGCTCGCCGCTGCCACGCGCGGCGGTGGAGACGTTCCTGGACGTGTTCTCGACGCCGGCGCTCACGTGGGACGACCTGTCGAAGGCCCGGCAGTGGACGTCGCTGCCGATCATCCTGAAAGGCATCGTGCATCCCGACGACGCGATCCGGGCGCTCGACGCCGGCGTCGACGGCATCTGGATCTCGAACCACGGCGGGCGCCAGATCGACCAGTCGGTGCCGACGCTCGACGTGCTGCCGACGATCGCCGAGCGCGTCGCGGGACGCGTGCCGATCGTCTTCGACTCGGGCGTGCGCCAGGGCTCCGACGTGTTCATCGCGCTGGCCCTCGGCGCGACCGCCGTGGCGCTCGGGCGTCCCTATTCCTACGGCCTCGGCATTGCGGGCGAGGCCGGCGTGCGCGAGGTAGTGCGCAACGTGCTGGCCGAACTCGACATCACGCTGGGGCTTTCGGGGCACACCTCGATCGCGGACGTCGATCGCGAGGCCCTGCGCCCTGCGTGATCTCGCGCCCGGGAAGGTACCCAGCGCCTGTGCGGTCGGCGCGCTGAGCCGTAGGCTTCTGCCATGCCCGCACGACGCCGGCGCTCGCCCGCCGACACCTCGCCCTTCGCCCGGACTCGACAGCGTCTGCTCGCCGGTCCGGCGGTGCTGATCGCCGCCGCGATCGCCCTCACCGGCTGCTTCGGCGCCGACCCGGTGGTCGAGGAATCGAGCGGCGGCGACTTCGCCGACGACGGCTGCACGAGCGTCGTCGTTGCGACGTCGTCCGAGAAGGTCAACATGCTGGACGCGCTCGCCGACGCGTTCAAGGAGTCGTCGCAGCACGAGCAGCTGGCCGAGTGCGCGACGGTGCATCCGATCAACGTCTCGTCGGGCGACGCGACGCGCTTCCTCACGGCCGGTGGCGACTGGCCCGACGCCGACACGCGCCGCTGGCCCACGATGTGGTCGCCCGCGTCGACGGTCTGGACCGATCGCGTCGCGGCCGCGGCATCCGCCTCCCTCGTCGGCGAGCCCGAATCGTTCACGCACACGCCGGTCGTGTTCGGCGTTCCCGAGACGATGGCCAAGGCGCTCGGCTACCCGGCGTCGCCGATCGGCATCGCCGATTTCGAGGCGCTCTGCCAGGACCCCTCGGGCTGGGCGAGCGTCGGCAAGCCGCTGTGGGGCTCGTTCAAGATCTCGAAGACGAACCCCAACACCTCGACCACCGGGCTCTCGGCGATCCTCATGCAGTCGTACGAGGCATCCGGCAAGACCGCCGACCTGACGGCCGACGATGTCGCCGCGGCCGCCGAGTTCTCACGCGTGTTCGAGGAGTGCGTGATCCACTACGGCGACACCACCGGCAAGGTGCTGACGCGGCTCTACGACGAGACGCAGAACGGCGCCGGCGGCTCGGGCTACGTCTCGGCCGTCGCGCTCGAAGAGACCTCGCTGCTGAACTACAACCAGGGCAACCCCGACTCGCACACCGTGCAGCCGGGTGAGACGCTGACCCCGCCGAAGGAGAAGCTCGTCGCGGTGTACCCGTCGGGCGGGTCGATGTGGTCCGACAACCCGATCACGGTGCTCGGCGCCGACTGGGTGACGCCCGAGCAGGCCGAGGCCGGTGCGGCGTTCGCGGAGTTCCTGCAGACCGACGCGGCGCAGCAGATCCTCCCCGAGTACGGCTTCCGCCCGCTGGATGCCTCGGCGCCGCTGGGCGACCTCTTCACCGCCGCGTACGGCGTCGATCCCGCCGGACCCGCGGTGACGCTGCCGAAGCCGGCCGTCGACGTGGTGTCGGCCGCGATCGACCAGTGGACGCAGATCCGCAAGCCCTCGTCGGTGCTCGAGGTGATCGACATCTCGGGCTCGATGGACGAGGCGATCGGCGACGGCCGTTCGAAGCTCGACGGCGCGATCGAGGGCGCGCAGGCCACGCTCGGACACTTCCGCTCGTCCGACGAGGTCGGCGTGTGGGCGTTCACGACCGGCGTCGAGTCGGAGGCGGGCGAGAACATCGTCGTGCTCCGTGACGTGTCTCCGCTCGCGAGCGACCGGGAGTCCGTGGACTCGTCGCTCGACGACCTGCGCTTCGCGCACCGCGACGGTACCCCGCTGTACGACGCGATCGCCGCGGCGTCCGACGAGATGGTCGCGCGGGCTCAGCCTGGGCGCATCAACGCGATCGTGCTGCTGTCGGACGGCCAGGACACCGACTCCGAGATCTCGCTCGACTCGCTCGTCGCGAAGATCGGCGCGTCCTCGAAGGAGGGCGGCGACGACGCTCCGGTGCGCATCTTCCCGATCGCGTACGGCGAGGGCGCCGACACCGGCGCGCTGCAGCGCATCGCCGAGGCGACCGGCGGCCAGTGGTTCGACGCGTCCGACGCCGCGAAGATCGACCTCGTGTTCGCGTCCGTGATCAACAACTTCTGAACGGCGGATGGATGCTGCCCCCCTTCGCCACCGATGGCTCCGGCGTCTACGTCAACGAGGCCGAGGAGGTGCTCGCGCAGAACAACGTCTACGTCTCGAACGAGGTGAAGGGCGCGGATGCCCTGCGGCAGACGCTCGAGCAGCAGGTGACGGACGAGTCGATCGCGGTCGCGGTGTTCTCCGACAACGCCGCGCTCGAGGCGTCGGGCATGGAGATCGTGCAAGAGCTGGCCGGGCTGCCCGGCTACCAGACGATCATCGTCGCGGTCGGTGGCAACTTGTCGGCCGGGTCCCGCGTCGTGCAGCCGGAGAATGAGGCCCTGCGCATCGCGAACGAGGCCGAGCAGTCGGCCGACTCGCTCGAGGGCGCGATCCTGCAGACCGTCGAGGGCGTGGTCGCCGCGACGCCCGCAGGCTCCGGCCAGGGCGGCGGGGTGGACGGCGGCCTCATCGTCGGCGGCGTGCTGGGCCTCGTCGTGCTCGTCGCGGCGGGCGGTGCCCTGTGGGCGGTGCTCCGGCGGCGCGGCCGCCGCGGTGCATCGGGCCATCACGCGCCGCTTCCCGACACCGTGCGCCCTCTGGTCGGACGACTGCGGGCACTGAGCGGCGAGTACGCGGCGGCCGGGGCATCCGGAAACCGCGATGCCACCGAGGTCGCGACCGAGATCGTGACCGTCGCGAACAACACGACCGAGCTCTTCGACCGGCTCGACCGCAAGGGCGACGAGGGCCAGCGCGCCACGGCCGCCGTCGAGTACGGCGAGACGCTGCGCAAGCTCACCGCGGCGCTCGACCGCGACTACCTGCTCGACATCCTGCAGCACCCCGACCTGTGGGACGACCCCGTCGAACGCGTCCGCGAGGTGCGCACCGCGTTGACGTCTTTCTCGACCGAGCTGGTCGAGAACATCAAGCAGGTCAACGCCCGCCGCGGGCTGCATTTCCAGGTGTCGCTCGACGGCCTCATCGGCCGGCGCAAGGAGCTGCAGGAGTGGGACCGCGCGTTCGAACGTGCGGATGGAGAGGCCGGGCCCCCGCCGCTCGACGACTAGAATCGACGGATGCCGCGTTCAGCGGCCTCTCGCACCTTCGTGCATCCCTCTCCCGACCATTGGAGCCACCGTGGCCGAGCAGTCTCGCCTCGACAAAGTCATCGCCCTCGCCCGTCATCGCGGGTTCGTGTTCCAAGCGGGTGAGATCTACGGCGGATCCCGGTCGGCATGGGACTACGGCCCCCTCGGCACGGAGCTCAAGGAGAACATCCGCCGCCAGTGGTGGCAGACGTTCGTGCGCGGCCGCGGCGACATGGTCGGCCTCGACTCGTCGATCATCCTGCCCAAGCGCGTGTGGGAGGCATCCGGTCACGTCGCGACGTTCACCGACCCGCTCGTCGAGTGCCTCCACTGCCACAAGCGGTTCCGCGCCGACAACCTGATCGAGGACTTCGAAGCGCGCAAGGGCCGCAAGGCCGAGGGGGGCCTCGCCGAGGTCCCCTGCCCCAACTGCGGCACGAAGGGCCAGTACACCGAGCCCAAGGAGTTCTCGGGTCTCGTGAAGACGTACCTCGGCGTCGTCGACGACGAGTCGGGGCTGTACTACCTGCGCCCCGAGACCGCACAGGGCATCTTCGTGAACTTCTCGAACGTGCTCACCGCGAGCCGCAAGAAGCCGCCGTTCGGCATCGGCCAGGTCGGCAAGGCGTTCCGCAACGAGATCACGCCGGGCAACTTCATCTTCCGCACGCGCGAGTTCGAGCAGATGGAGATCGAGTACTTCGTGCCGCCCGCCGAGGCGCAGGAGTGGTTCGACCACTGGGTCGACGAGTGCTGGGACTGGTTCATCGGCCTCGGCATCGACCCCGACAACATGCGCCGGTTCGACGTGCCCGAAGAGGACCGTGCCCACTACTCCGACGGCACCATCGACGTGGAGTACCGCTTCGGCTTCGCCGGCAAGGAGTGGGGCGAGCTCATGGGCGTCGCCAACCGCACCGACTACGACCTCGGCTCGCACTCCGAGGCCTCGGGCCAGTCGCTCACCTACTTCGACCAGGCGTCGGGCGAGAAGTACATCCCCTACGTCATCGAGCCGTCGTTCGGTCTCACCCGCGCGATGATGGCGTTCCTCGTCGACGCGTACCACGAGGAGGAGGCGCCGAACGCGAAGGGCGGCACCGACACCCGCACGGTGCTCAAGCTCGATCCGCGTCTGGCCCCCGTGAAGGTCGCGGTGCTCCCGCTGTCGCGCAACGAGCAGCTCTCGCCGATCGCCCGCGAGGTGGCCGAGACCCTGCGCGGCGACTGGAACATCGACTTCGACGACGCCGGCGCCATCGGCCGCCGCTATCGCCGCCAGGACGAGATCGGCACGCCCTTCTGCGTCACCGTCGACTTCGACTCGCTCGACGACCGGGCCGTGACGGTCCGCGACCGCGACACGATGAGCCAGGAGCGCGTTCCGCTCGACGGCCTGCACGCCTACCTCGCGGAGCGCCTGAAGGGCGCCTGACCCGCATTCATCGGATGCCTCGACCCCGCAGGGTCGAGGCATCCGTCGTTTGCCCCGCGGTGGGTGCCGCGCGGTCGTCGGGTGGGTGCCCGCGCGGTCGGTTTCGGCATGCGCGGGCGTTTCGGACGGGCGCGGATGCCGATTCCTGCAGCGCGGGCGTTGCGAACGGGCGCGAATGCCGATTCGGGCAGCGCGAGCGAGAGAGAAACGGATGCTGCGCCCCCGGCCGCGCTGTCAGGGGGCGGGCTGCGACGAGCCGGCCGAGGCGAGGCCGCGCCACACCGAGGTGATGGTCACGGCCGTGGCGTGCTGCCAGGGGAAGCCGTTCAGCAGGTCGTCGGTCGCGAGGGTCGCGACGCCGTGGACCGCCGCGAAGGCGACGACCGCGGCCTCTTCGGCGGAACCGGCCGGCAGCTCGCCGGCATCCTGCGCGGCGGTGATGAGGGCGACGAGTGCGGGCATGGCGACGTGGCTCACCTCGACGAGCTCGGTGGAGGCGGCGGCGTGGTGCTTCGCGGTGTACATCGTGCGCAGGATGGCCGGGTGGCGCACCGCGAAGCTCACGTACGCGTCGCCGGCGGCGCGGAAGCGGTCCGCGAACGGATGTTCCCCTGTCACGGCCTCGGCGAGGGAGCCGTTGAGGCGCTCGAAGCCCTCGACCGCGAGCGCGTCGAGGAGGGCCTGCTTGTCGCGGAAGTGGCGAGCGGACGCCCCGTGGCTCACGCCGACGTCGCGGGCGAGCTGCCGCAGCGAGAGAGCATCCGAGCCCTTGGCGTCGACGACGTCCCACGCGCGCTCGAGCAGCGCGGCCCGAAGGTTGCCGTGGTGGTAGGTGCGCTCCGTCACGGTTCCACCCTAGCCCGATGTTGGCATTGACAACAATGCTGTCAGTGTCTACATTGGCTGCCATGACCAGGGACTACCGCGGCACGACCGCGCTCATCACCGGTGCGAGCTCGGGGCTGGGATCCGAGTACGCGAGGCAGTTCGCCGCACGGGGTGCCGACGTCGTTCTCGTCGCACGCCGCGAGGATCGCCTGCGCGACCTCGCCGACCGGCTCACCCGCGATCACGGGGTGCGCGCGGCATCCGTCCCCCTCGATCTGACCCGGGCGGACGCCGCAGCCGCGCTCCGCCGCGAGCTCGATGAGCGGGGACTGCGCGTGCAGACCCTGGTGAACAACGCCGGTTTCGGCATGAAGGGGGCGTTCGCGGAGGCGGATGCTGCGCGCATCGGCGAGATGGTGCAGGTGAACGTCGCCGCACTCGTCGCCATCACGCGTGAGCTGCTGCCGGAGATGGTCGCCGACGGCCGCGGGGCGCTCATCGGGATCGCGAGCACCGGCGCCTACCAGCCGTGCCCGAACATGGCGGTCTACGGCGCGACGAAGGCGTTCGTGCTGAGCTTCACCGAGGCCCTCGCGTACGAGACGAAGGGCTCGGGGCTCGGCGTGATCGCGGTGAGCCCGGGTGCGACGCGCACCGAGTTCTTCGACATCACCGGCGCCGATGCCGCCGTCGGCCGGTTCCAGACGCCGACGCAGGTCGTCGCGCTGACCCTGCGCAGGCTCGACCGCGACGATGTGCCGCCGAGCGTGGTCTCGGGGCGCGCGAACGCCGTCAGCGCCTGGGCCGCGGGGGTGATGCCGCGACGGCTGACCCTCGCGGTGAGCGGTCGCGTGCTCACGTGAGGCGGGTGGCGATGGCGAGACCCTGATGGGTGACGACGGCGCCGGATGCCTCGGCCAGCGCATCGAGGATCGCCACGCCGATCGCGCCCTCCGGTCGCCACGGGGTGTACGCGTCGGTCCAGAAGCCGGCGGTGCCGGGAGCGGCGACGCCGGGAAGGAGCCGCGCGACCTCGTCGTGCGAGGGCAGGGCCCGGGCGCGCAGCACGGTGAGCACCGGGACGCCTGCCGCCACGACCTGCAGGGCGGCGCCCTCGTCGACGGCACGGAGTTCGAGAGCCGGCGCATCGGGATCGGTCTGCAGCGCCCAGACAGCGCTCGCGGCTCGGCCGACGGCGACGGCGTCGACGGGCGCGGGACCGAGGATCACGCTGCTACGGGGCATGCTGCCTCCTGCGCCGAAGCGGCGGTGCGGCGGCCGGAACCTCCGCCGCGCCGCCGGCGCCCTCCCTCGAGCCCGCGACCGGCGCATCGGCGGCGCCGAGGACCGGGGCCGCATCCGTGACCGGGGCTGGGTCCGTGACCGGGGCCGGATCCGTGACCGGGGCCGGATCCGTGACCGGGGCCGGATCCGTGGCCGGGGCCGGATCCGTGGCCGGGGCCGCGGCGTCGACGGTGCCAGGGGTCTTGACGGCGGCGGGGGACGCAGCATCCGTCCCCTCC
>JAVBUG010000290.1:0-7767 GCA_031555515.1 Microbacterium sp.
TTCACTGCTCCAACCGAGGGAATTGCTCCCCTGACTGCTCCGTTCGCCGCGTACACCTTCTGTCGTTTCTCGCTCGACCCGGAGGGCGCACGCTTCGACGGGAGCAACGGTGCCGAAGTTCAGGTCGATCGACTCGCAGCATCACCCTCCTGCGCCGACCGAGCATCGGCAGTGAGGCTCGGTCGAGCGCAGTTCGAGGTCGACACACGCGCGGTTCTGGTGGAGTTGAACGGATGCCGCCGAGTGATCGTCGACGGATTCGCGCCCGCACTCGCGCCCGCGTCGTGGTCGGCGCTCTGGGACCGAAGATGCGCCGCGCGGCCGCGGCAGAGTCCGACGGGCTCCTGCTCAGCTGGCTCACCCCCGGGGTGGCAGCGCAGCAGGCGGCGCAGGCGCGGGAGATCGCACCGGCCACGCACATCGCGCTCTACGTGCGCGCCGCCGCCGATCCTGCGGCGCTCCGCGCCCTCGAGGACGAGACCGCCCGCTACGCCGGGTACCCGGCATATGCCGCGAACTTCGCGCGGTCGGGCGTCGCCGCCGCGGACACCGTGATCCGTCCGGAGGAGCTGCGCGACCGGATCGTCGCGTACCGCGCGGCCGTCGACGAGGTCGTGCTGCGCGTCATCACGGCCTCGGGAACCGTCGACGACCACCTCCGGTTCATCGACGCGATCGCGGACGCCGTCGCGTGACCCGGACCATCGCCCGCTGGGCGCTGGCGGCACTGCTCGTGGCCGCAGGCGCGTCGCACCTGGCCTGGGGGCGCCGCGGCTATCGCATCGTCGTCCCCGACTGGGCGACGCGACTGTTCCGCACCGACAAGGACACGATCGTCGTCGTGTCGGGTGTCGTGGAGCTGATGCTCGGCGGTGCTCTCGTGGCGCTTCCCGGCGAGCGGCGCCGCACCGGCTGGGCGGTCGCGGCGTTCTTCGTGGCGGTCTTCCCGGGCAATGTCCATCAATGGCGGACGCGCCGGCCGGCACCCCTGCTGCGCACCGATCGGGCGCGGTTCGTCCGGTTGCTGCTGCAGCCGCTGCTCGTCGTGTGGGCGCTGTGGAGCACCAGCGGCACCGAGGGAACCGGCCGGTGAGCCGACCCGTCGCGGTGGTCGCGGGGGCGTCCGGCTTCGTCGGGCAGGCGCTCCTGCGCGCCTTCGCCGAGGACGGCTACGACGTCCGCACCATCGGCCGGACAGGCGCGGACGCGACGTGGGACGACGGGCACGGCATCCGTGCTCTCATCGATGGTGCCGCCGTGCTCGTGAACCTCGCCGGGAAGTCGGTCAACTGCCGCTACACCGACGCGAACCGCGACAAGATCCTGCGATCGCGGGTCGAGACGACCACGACGCTGCGCGAGGCAGTGACGGATGCCGCGTCCCCTCCTCCGCTGTGGCTCAACGCCAGCACCGCCACGATCTATCGCTACGCGATGGACCGGCCGCAGACCGAGGCCGAGGGCGAGCTCGGGGTGGGATTCTCCGTCGACGTCGCGCGGAACTGGGAAGACGTGTTCTTCGCGGGCGATCTGCCGGCGACGCGTCGCGTCGCGCTGCGCATGGCCATCGTCATCGGCGACGGCCCGGCGACGAACATGCTCCTGCGCCTCGCGCGGCTCGGTCTCGGCGGCCCGCAGTACGACAGCTGGTGGTGGGCGCACCGTCGGTACCGCGGGATCGGTCCGCGTCCGACAGGGAACGGCAGGCCGCCGTGGCACCGCTCGGGCGGGCGGCAGCGCTTCAGCTGGATCCACCTCGACGACGTCGTCGGCGCGGTGCGTTTCGTGCGCGACCGGCCCGAGATCGACGGTCCGGTCAACCTCGCGGCTCCCGAGGCGAGCGACAACCGGACGCTCATGGCGACACTGCGACGCCTCATCGGGCAGCCGATCGGTCTTCCCGCCTACCGCTTCATGCTGGAGCCGGCGATGGCGGTGCTGCGCACCGAACCGGAGCTCGTGCTCAAGAGCCGGTGGGCCGCCCCCGAGGTGCTGCTGTCAGCGGGGTACGAGTTCGCGCACCGTGACCTGGATTCCGCGCTGAGGACGGTCACGCGCTAGCCGTCAAGCCGGGGACATGTGTCGGGGGCCGGTGCCAGAATGCCGGTGTGCTGCTGAACGAGCTGGTGACCGCGACGGGCGAGGTCGCGGCGACCTCGTCGCGCTTGGCCAAGATCGCCGTCCTCGCCACTGTGCTGCGCGGACTTCAGCCCGACGAGATCGCTCCCGCCATCGGATTCCTCACCGCCAACCCGCGGCAGGGGCGGCTCGGCGTCGGGTGGCGGAGTCTCATGGGTCTCGACGTCGTCCATGCCGAGAAGCCGACGCTGACCGTGCTCGATGTCGACGCATCCCTCAGCCGACTGGCGGGGGCCGACGGCGCGGGCTCGGTGCTCGCGCGACGCGCCGAGCTCGACACGCTCGCGGGTGCCGCCACGAGCGACGAGTGGGACTTCCTCGCGCGCGTCATGATCGGCGAGCTGCGCACCGGGGCGCTGGAGGGTGTGCTCCTCGATGCGATCGCGAAGGGTTCCGAACGCGAAGCGCCCGTCGTGAGGCGAGCAGCGATGCTGTCCGGCGACCTGGGTGCGACGGCGCGCATCGCGCTCACCGGCGACGCCGACGAGCTCGCGGCGGTCGGCCTCGAGGTGGGGCGCGGCGTGCTGCCGATGCTCGCTGCGACGGCGGGCTCGACGACGGAGGCGCTCGAGACGCTCGGGGGCGCAGCATCCGTCGAATACAAGCTGGACGGGGCGCGCATCCAGGTGCATCGCGACGGCGACGATGTTCGCGTCTTCACCCGGAGCCTCGCCGACATCACCCATCGCGTGCCCGAGCTCGTCGAAGCCGTGCGGGCACTGCCCGCCGAGCGGATGATCCTCGATGGCGAGACGCTGTCGCTCGACGAGGACGGTGGCCCGCGCCCGTTCCAAGACACGATGTCGCGATTCGGATCGATGGGCGACGACGCGGCGGCCACGGTGCTGAGGCCGTGGTTCTTCGACATCCTCCATCTCGACGGCCGCGACCTGATCGACGAGCCGCTGGCGACGCGGCTCGAGCTGCTTGATCGAGCCGTCGGCGACGCCCGCATGCCCGGCATCGTCACCAACGACCCGGCAGAGGCCGAGGAGTTCTCGCGGCAGGCGCTCGCCGCGGGCCACGAGGGCGTCATGGTCAAGGCGCTCGACGCTCCGTATGCCGCCGGGCGGCGCGGCAAGAGCTGGCTCAAGGTCAAGCCCGTGCTCACCTACGACCTCGTCGTGCTGGCGGTCGAGTGGGGGTCGGGTCGCCGCACCGGAAAGCTGTCGAACCTGCACCTGGGCGCCCGAGACCCGGAGGGGGTCTTCGGCGAACCGGGCGGCTTCGTGATGGTGGGCAAGACGTTCAAGGGCCTCACCGACGCGACGCTGCGGTGGCAGACCGAGCACTTTCCGACGATCGAGACCCACCGCTCGGCGTACGCGGTGCATGTGCGCCCCGAGACCGTGGTCGAGATCGCGATCGATGGCGTGCAGCGGTCGACGCGGTACCCGGGCGGGGTCGCGCTGCGCTTCGCGCGCGTGAAGGGCTACCGTCCCGACAAGCGCCCCGACGAGGCCGACACGATCGAGTCCCTCCGGTCCCTCCTGCGAGGGTGACGACGTCGCCCCGTCAGCCGCGGGCGGCGACGTATCGGTGTTCGGGCCTGCCGGTGGTGCCGTATCGCAGTCGCACCTCGACCTGTCCGCGAGCCGCGAGCGTGGCGAGGTGGCGCTGGGCCGTCGCCCGCGAGATGCCGACCCGGTCGGCGACTTCGGCCGCAGACGCCTCGTCGTCGCCGAGGCCCTCGAGGATCAGCTGCTCCGTCGCCGACCGGGCGACCGTGGCCGGCTCCGCAGCGCCGTGCAGCACCGTCAGGGCGCGGTCGATCTGGTCCTGCTCGAGCGGGCGGTCGGTCGAGAGGAGGTTGCGCATGCGGGCGTAGCGGTCGAGGCGCTCGGCGAGCACGCGGGCGTCGAAGGGCTTCGTGAGGTAGGCGAGGGCGCCGGCGCGGAGCGCGCGACGCACGGTCGCGGCATCCGTCGCGGCCGACAGCACGAACGCGTCGACGTCGACGGCAGCGACGAACTCGACGCCGTCGCCGTCGGGGAGGAACGCGTCGACGAGCAGCAGGTCGGGCGCGTGAGTGCGCACGGCCTGCCGTGCGGCACCGAGCGAATGCACGGGATCGAGCGCGGCGAACCCGGCGCGGGATGCGACGACGTCGCGGTGCAGGCCGGCGACGCGGAAGTCGTCGTCCACGACGAGCACGCGGATGGGCGGGGTCATGCGTTCTCCTCTCGAGGGGGCGCGGCGTCGCGGCGCAGCGCCCCGGGCAGTCGCGCCCCGAACACGGCACCCGAACCGCCGCCTCCGGCGTCGATCAGCCACACGTCGCCCCCGTGCCGGCGGGCGAGATCGCGCGAGAGCGGGAGACCGAAGCCGTGTCCGTGCACCCTGTCGCCGCTGCTCGGGTCGACCTCGCGAGAGCCCGCGCGGCCGAACGGGTCGCGTCCGTCCGGACGGATTCCGCCGCCCGAGTCGGCGACGGCGACCACGAGCTCGTCGCCGTCGCCGAGCAGCGCGATCTCGACCCAGCGGGGTTCCTCTCCGGCGACGGCGGCGGTGACCGCGTTCCCGACGAGGTTGCCGAGGATCGCCGCGACGTCTTCGGGGAGGGCGACCTCGCTGAGCAGCAGAGTGTCGTCGGAGATGCGCACCGTCACGCCGCGCTCGCGCGCGGCGGCGCCCGTCGCGCCGAGGAGCGACTGCAGGAACGCGTCGGGCACGCGTTCGAGGCCCGCGACCGCGAAGTCGACAGCGCCCCGCTCGGTGAGGTCGCCGAGGAACGCGCGCGCCTCGTCGACGCGCTCGGCGTCGATCAGGCCGGAGGCGACGTGCAGCCGGTTGGCGAACTCGTGCCGTTGCACGCGCAGCGCCTCGGTCATCGCGCGCACGGTCTCGAGCCGCCCCGCGAGCGCCTCGATGTCGGTGCGGTCGCGCACGACGACGATCTGGCCGAGCGCACGGGCGTCGCGACGCACCGGCCGGGTGTCGAGGTACAGCACGCGGTCGCCGACGACAGCTTCGACGGCGGTCGCTCCGTCCCGCACGGCCCGGACCACGTCGTCCGGCAACGCCAGGTCGTCGAACCGGCGGCCGACGGGATCATCGAGGCGCAGCATCCGTTCCGCCGCCTCGTTGCAGACGCGCACGACGCCGTCGGGATCCAGCGCGACGACGCCGTCGCCGACGCCCTCGAGCACCGCTGCCTGATTCTGCACGAGCGCCACGAGCTCCTCGGGCTGCAGCCCGAGGGTGAGCCGCTCGAAGCGGCGCCGCAGCAGCAGGGTCGCGAGCGTCGCCAGAGCCACCCCGCCGAGCGCCGCGATCGCGATCGTCGCGAGCAGGGCGGGCAGGTCGTCGAACACGCTCGCACGCTCGAACCCGACGCTCACCTCGCCGACCGGCTCGCTCCCGCCCTCGGCGTAGATCGGCACCTTCGCACGCGCGGACTCGCCGAGCGTGCCGACCTCCCAGTCCACGACCTCGTTGCCCTCGAGCACCTCGGCGAAGGGGGTCGAGACCACCTCGCCGAGAAGATCCTGGTTCGGGTGGGCGAGACGGATGCCGTGATCGTCGGTGATCACGACGAACAGGGCGTCCGTCCGCTCGGCGACGTCGGTGGCGATCAGCTGCAGGGGACCGTCACGGAGGTCCGCAGCATCCGGAGTCCCCGGATCCGCCGAGAACTCGGAGACCACGGACTTCACGTCGGGGTCCTCGGCGACGGTGCGGGCGATGTTGAGGGCGGCGGCCTCGGACTCGGCGCGCAGCTGACGCACGCCGAGCCATCCGAAGACGAGCGCGCACACGGCGACGACGGCGGCGACCGTCGCGAGCTGCACGAGCAGCAGCCGTGTCGCGAAACGCATGACATCTCCTCGGGGGTGCGACGGGCGCGCATGAGCAGAATGCGCAGAACACACGCTACGCGCACAACGTGAGGGAATGCGACTTACCGCGCGACCGTGCGCAGCTCGCGCCTAACCTCTCTCGAACGCACCGCAACCGGTGTGCGAGATCTGACGCACCTTACGACGAAGGAGTCGACATGAACGCGGCAGCACCGTTCCTCCTCCAGGCCGCCGAGGCCGACGAAGGCTACGCGACGGCCTTCGTCCCGCCCGAGTGGGTGCTGGTCGCCCTCGGATTCACGATGGTGCTCGTCTTCATGGCGCTCATCATGACGCGGCGACTCACCCCGATGGTCGCGCTCATCATCGTGCCCACCGCGTTCGGCCTGTTCGCCGGCGCGGGGCTCGGCCTCGGCGACATGATCATCGACGCCATCGGGAGCATGGCGCCGACGGCCGCGCTCCTCATGTTCGCGATCATGTACTTCGGCATCATGATCGACGTCGGGCTGTTCGACCCGCTCATCCGGGCCATCACGCGGCTGCTCGGCGACGACCCCGCGAAAGTCGTGCTCGGCACGGCCATCCTCGCCGGTGCGGTGTCGCTCGACGGCGACGGGTCGACGACCTTCATCATCACGACGTCTGCGATGCTGCCGATCTATCTGCGCCTCGGCATGAGCCCGGTGGTGCTCACGTGCGTGGCGGGCCTCATGAACGGCACGCTCAACATCGTGCCGTGGGGTGGTCCGACGGTGCGTGCCGCGACCGCGCTGGGGCTGCAGCCGACCGACATCTTCGTGCCGATGCTGCCGTCGCTCGCGGCCGGCCTGGTCATCGCGCTGACGTTCTCGTGGTTCCTCGGTCTCTCCGAGCGCAAGCGCATCGGCAGCATCGACAACTCGCGCCTCGACGGCGGCGGTTCGCTCGCCGCTCCCCGCATCTTCCGCGGCTCCGACACGAAGCCCGGCGCCCGTGCGACGCTGCGCACCGGCAACATCCTGACCCTCGCCGGCGGCCACGGGGGAGTGCCCGCCGCGACGGCGGTCGTCGACCGCGAAGACACGGCGATGGCCGACACCATGCTCGACCCGAACCGTGCCACGCTGCGGCCGAAGCTGATCTGGTTCAACCTGGCGCTCACGCTCGCCGTCATGGTGCTGCTGGTGCTCGACGTCTTCCCGCTCGCGTACGTCTTCATGGTCGGCGCCGCGATCGCGCTGGTCGTCAACTTCCCGAAGCTGAAGAGCCAGGCCGACGAGATCGTCGCGCACGCCCCGAGCATCGTCGGCGTCGTGTCGATGGTCCTCGCGGCCGGCGTGCTCGTCGGCGTGCTGAACGGCACCGGCATGGTCGACGCCATGGCGACGTGGATCACCACCGTGATCCCCGCCTCGCTGGGCCCGTTCCTGGCCGTGATCACCGGCATCCTGTCGATCCCGTTCACGTTCTTCATGTCGAACGACGCCTTCTACTACGGCATCCTGCCGGTGCTCGCGCAGAGCGCGGAGCACTTCGGGATCGCCCCCGTCGAGATGGCCCGGGCCTCGATCACCGGCCAGCCGGTGCACCTGCAGAGCCCGCTGGTGCCCGCGATCCTGCTGCTGGTGTCGCTCGCCAGCGTCAACCTCGGCGATCACCACAAGAAGGTGTTGTGGCGCGCCTGCATCGTGTCGCTCGCGATGCTGGCGGTCGGCGTGCTCGTCGGCGCGATCCCGCTCATGGCCTGACCTCCCCCGCGCCCGCGCCCCCCGCCCCCCGCCCCCCCCGCGCCCCCGCCCCCTCGCCGGCGTGAGACGACAGTCGGCCGCCGAGACCCTGGGAAAAC
>JAVBUG010000222.1:0-4354 GCA_031555515.1 Microbacterium sp.
GAGATGCCCTCGGACACCCACTTGTAGACGCCGCCCTTCCACCCGGAGGCGAGTTCAGCGGCGACCAGCGAGGTCGGCAGCAGGAACACGATCGCCGGGACCAGGTAGAGGAAGACGGCCGCCAGCCCGTACACGGCCATCGTCGGCGCCGGCCGCAAGCTGGCGACCGAGCTGGTGGTCATGAGCGCGAGGGCGATCCACGAGATCCACACCGGTGCGGGCACGGCCGCGGCACGCGCACGGACCGTGCCACGTCCTCGGCTCGACGACTCCGCGCCGCTCATCGCGCGCCAACTCGAAAATCAGGCGAGTGACCCATCGGACGACCCTTTCCGCGTGGCGAGATACCGAAACAGAAGCCGATCAGTGCTGAAGATAGCGCTGAGGGGGCCCCGACGGTAGAGCACCACCGGCGGCTGTGCTCATGCGGCGTCACCGGATGTCGATCACTCGACGATGGTGAGCCCGTGGTCGGTGTCGTTGAAGCGATGCCCGCCGTCCTCGGTCACGGTGACGACGTCCTCGATCCGGACGCCGAAACGGCCCGCGAGGTAGATGCCCGGCTCGATCGAGAAGCACATTCCCGGCACCGTCGGCCGCCACTCACCCTCGACCATGTACGGCGGCTCGTGGGTCGTCATCCCGATCCCGTGCCCGGTGCGATGGATGAACTCGTCGCCGTACCCGGCCTCGGTGATGACCCGACGCGCGACGCGGTCGACCTCCTGGCAGGCGATGCCCGGGCGCACGGCCTCGAACGCGGCCTGCTGGGCGGCGCGCACGATGTCGTGGACTTCTCGCATCTCGGCGGTCGGCTGACCGACGCAGACCGTGCGGGTCGTGTCGGAGCCATATCCGTGCATCAGTCCGCCGAAGTCCAGCACCACCATGTCTCCGGCAAGGATCGTGCGATCGCCCGCCTCATGGTGCGGATTGGCGCCGTTGGGGCCCGACCCGACGACGGTGAAGTCGACCTGTTCGTGCCCGAACTCACGAAGCAGCCGCGCCAGATCGGCGGCGACGTCGGTCTCCTTGCGCCCCGCGAACGGCACCTTCACGATCTCACGGAAGGTGGCGTCCGCAGCGGCGCCCGCCGCCTCCAACCTGGCGAGTTCCGCGGGATCCTTCACCGCCCGCAGCATGGGCAGTCGTTCCGTGACCGACGAGTACCTGGTCTTCGGTGCGCGTGCCTGCAGACCCAGAAGGTGCATCGCCCACGCCGAGTCGGATATCGCGTACTCCCCATCGGATCGGAGCAAGGGCATGGCCGCGGTGTACGGGTCCGCGCCGTCTCGCCAGTCCGTGATGGTCACAGCTCCGGCACCGGCTGCTGACTCGGCATCCGGATGTTCCAGAATCGGCACCAGCAGCTGCGGCTCGGCATCCTCGCGGAGCACGAGCAACGTCAGCCGTTCGGTGATGGCCGTCGGTTGATACCCGGTGAGCCAGAGAAGATCCGGGCCGGGCGTGACGAGCAGTCCGTCAAGACCTTCCGCCGCGGCGGCCTGCACCGCCCCCTTCATGCGTGCTCGGTAGTCATCCGTCGTGAACGGCACCGACACGTCATCCATGGCTGTCTCCTCAAACCCGAACGAGGCGCGCAAATCGACACCATTTTGACCGCGGACGAATGGGTCCACAAGGCCCGGTCATGGGCGCCCGCCGGCGCCCGTCAGCCACCTGATCGCCGCTTTCCCATCGCGCTCAGCGATCTCTCAGGAAATCGCTGCGAGCCCCGCAATCACGCGGCGCCAGCGGGGTGCAAGTCACGTGTTCGGCCGATGCCGGCCAATCCGGCTGCGCGGAGTCTCCGGATGACCTGACGTGCGGGAAAGCCCGCACGTCACGGAACGGAAGGAAAGATCTGATGCGCAAGATGACGCGAGCCGGACTGATGGGAACCGCGGGACTCGGTGCGGTGGCACTGGCGGTGGCGGGGTTCTCGATCCCCGCGAACGCCGACGACCACACGTCCTCGGCGGATGAGACCCGCACGTCGGTCGACGCCCTCGATTCGCTCGACGCCTTCCAGGGCTGGGTGTGGGTCGACGACGCGCTCGACGCGAAGGACAACACGATCGGCAGCCTCGGCATCGACGGCGGCCTCATCAACGCCCCGCTGGTGAGCGACGTCGGCAACGGCCCGATCCTCTCGGGCAACGACGCTCCGGTCCTGTCCGGCAACGATGTGAGCGCGCCGGTCGGCTCGGGCAATGACGTGACCGTGGACGCTCCCGTGGGGTCGGGCAACGAGGTCGGCAACGGCAACTCGGTCGGCAACGGCACGAACGTCGGGTCCGGCAACGACACCGGCGTCTCCGTCGGGGACGTGGGGGCCGAGGTCGGCGACCTGACGAGTGAGATCGGCACCCACGTCGATGACCTCGTCGGCGACGTCTCGAGCGACGTCGACGGCCTGGTGGGCGACCTGCTGGGCTTATAGCTCCACGGGTACGCGCAGCGGCGCCGGGATGATCCCGGCGCCGCTGCGGCGTGCGGCCGCGGTTGTGAGCGGGCCGCCGCCGGGGCAGACGGGTACATCTCCGATGCGCTCAGTCCCACCGCCGCCTGGGTGCGGCGCGGTCATTCATCGGGTGGTCGACGAAGCCGCTTGACGTCCGTGCGATGCTTCTTCGCCTTCAGGCGCCGTTCCTTCGCTCCTCGGGTGGGAGCTGTAGATCGTCGCATCGGTGGGGGAGGCCGCAGGGCGTCGGCGACGACGGAGGTGAGCCGTGCGCGCGCCGCATCCCGGTTGCGCAACTGCTCGCGGTGCTCGGACGCCGCGATCGTCAGCACGCCGCCCACCAGACGGCCGCGCAGGTTCGTGAGGAGCCGCTCTCGCTGAACGGGGGAGAGGACGGGCGATCCGGCCGCATCCCACGCGAGTTCCACTCGAGAATCAGCGGTGTTCACACCTTGCCCGCCCGGGCCGGAGGAACGCGAGAACCGCCAGGAGAGCTCGGACTCCGGGATGGTGACCCCTGCATTGATTCGAAGTCCGGGACGGTGTGCGGCCGGCATGATTCCATCATCCTCTCGTGGCGGGGCTCGCCGAGCGCAGCCTGCGAGTGCAGGCGCACGTGGTCTGCGCAGCCGTGGGAGGTGGTGACGCGCTCGACGCCCAGGCGTACCCTTTCCCCATGGAGAGGCGGCATCCGCGCCGGTCACCAGTTCGTTGGCTCCCGATCGCCGGCGGGTTCGTCCTGGTGGCGGCCGTCGCCGCGGCCGTGGTCATCCCGGCAGCCGCCGACGCTCAGGTGGATCTCCCCGACAAGACCCCCGCCGAGCTGCTGGAGTTCGCCGCCGCGAGCGATGTCACCGCGCTGACAGGGACCATCGAGCAGACGTCGGACCTCGGCCTGCCCGACGTCGCGAGCCTCACCGACTCGTCCGGCGGCGCGGAGTCGAGCGCCGGCGTCTCGGACGCCCTCGACCTCCTGACCGGTTCGCACACGGCCAACGTCTACCTCGACGGCGACAGGTCGCGCCTGCAGGTGCTCGATCGCCTCGCCGAGCGCGACGTGTATGTCGACCGGGCCGCCGGGGAGGGCTGGTTCGTCGACTCCGAGACCAAGACCGCGACGCACTACACGGCGAGCGGCGACATGACCGCTCCGCGCAAGCAGCCCGACGCGACGGCACAGACCCCGCAGCAGATGCTCGATGACGCCCTCGCGAAGCTCGACGACTCGACCGAGATCTCGGTGGGCACCGACGGGCGCGTGGCAGGACGCGACGTGTACGAGCTCGTGCTCGTGCCGAACGACGACGCCAGCCTCGTCGGCGAGGTGCGCTTCGCGATCGACGGTGAGACGGGCGCTGCGGTCGCAGCATCCATCACCGCCCGCGGCGCCGACCAGCCCGCGTTCGATGTCGCGTTCACCGACGTCTCGTACTCGGCGCCCGACCCCGTGACGCTGACGTACACCCCCGCGCCGGGGTACACCGTCGAGAACGAGACCCTGTCGGCACCGGACCACGGGGGAGCGCCGGACCCGGGTGATACGCGGACGGATGCCGCGCATCAGCCTGTTGTGCATGGCGAAGGGTGGACCGCCGTCGTCGAGTTGCCGGCGGCCGACACGAGTTCCTCGGGCGCCACGAGCGAACAGCAGGCGACGCTCGAGAGCCTGACGCGGCCGGTAGCAGGTGGACGCGTGCTCGAGACGGCGCTCGTCACGGTGTACTTCGCCGACGACGGACGCGTGTTCGCCGGCGCCGTCAGCGCCGATCACCTCGCACGCGTCGCGGCCGGCGACTGAGCCCGCGGTGGCCGACCTCGCGATCCAGACCGCCGGTCTGACGAAGCGGTTCGGCGCGCAGACGGCCGTGGATGCCGTCGCGCTCGACGTGC
>JAVBUG010000248.1:0-3284 GCA_031555515.1 Microbacterium sp.
GATCAAAGGCTCCGGCGGAGCCGTCGCATGGACCTCACCGACCGGACGACGCTACGTCGTGCAGCCCGAACGCAAAGTCCCCACCTTCACGGTCACACCACCCGCGCCCCGCCACGACGAACCGGTCGCTGCCGACCCGCCGTTCTGACCGGGCCGCGCACCGAGAGCTCGGTCCCCGCACGCAGGCTCGCGGGCGAACCTGTCGCTCTATCGCTGCGCCTGCCCTACCGGCGGCTCGAGGGTGCGCGACACGGACCTTCGCGAAGGTGAGGGCGACGAATGCCGCGGCATCCGTCGCCCTGCTGCCCAGGCTGGGCGGATCAGACCCCCACGGCCTCGCTGCCGAGGTGGGGCGCCTCCGCCTCCTCGGCACCGTGGCCGATCTGGCGGTAGACGTCCGGCTTGGCCTTGCGGAGCCGGTAGGCCCACAGCACGGCGGCGATGGACGGCACGAGGAGGATCGCGGGGAGGATGAACGTCGTCGGCGTCGACTGGGGCTGGCCGAGGAGCACGTCCCAGTTCACGAGGATGAGGATCCAGACGATTCCGAGCGCGACGAGCGAGACGATCGGCGCCAACAGGCGACTGCCCGCGCCGACGTCGCGCGCGTCGCGCCGGAAGAAGCCGATCACGGCCGCCGAGACGAGCACCATGAGCAGCACCAGGCCGAAGGCGCCGAGGTTGGTGAGCCACGTGAAGAGGGTGAGCACCGGGTAGGGACCGTTCTCGGGGTTCCAGCCGCTCTCGGCGATCGCGAAGCCGATGATCACGACGAGCGCCAGCACCGACTGCGCCAGCGAGCCCGCCCAGGGCGCGCCGCTCGACGTGCGCACCGTGCCCAGCTGGCGCGGCAGCACGCCCTCGCGGCCGAGCGAGAAGGCATAGCGCGAGACGGCGTTGTGGAAGCTCACCAGGGCGGCGAAGAGGCTCGTGATGAAGAGGATCGACATGAGGTCGACCCACAGCACCCCGAGGTGCTCGGCGACGAAGTTGAAGAACAGCGGCGGTCCGGCTTCCTCCGGCGTGATGCCGGTGGGGTCGGTGATCTTCGCCGGGCCGACGGCGAGCGCGAGCGCCCACGACGAGATCGCGTAGAACACGCCGATGACGGCGACCGCAAGGAACGTCGCGCGCGGGATGGTGCGCTTGGGGTCCTTCGACTCCTCACCGTAGATGGCCGCCGACTCGAAGCCCATGAACGCCGCGATGCCGAACGCGAGCACGGCCCCGACGCCCGGCACGAAGAGCGCGGACGGCGTCATCGGTGCGACGGTGAAGCCCTCGGCGGGGTTCACGAAGGCCACGACGTCGAAGACGATGACCGCGAGGAACTCCAGCGCCACGAGCACACCGAGCACCTTCGCCGAGAGATCGACGCGGTTCACGCCGAGGATTCCGACGACGACGATCCCCAGGATCACCCACACCCACCACGGGCTCGCCCACCCGGTCTTGGATTCGATGAACGACGAGATCTGGAAGCCGAACATGCCCCAGATGCCGATCTGCATCGCGTTGTAGGCGATGAGTGCGAGCACCGATGCTCCAACGCCGGTGGGTCGGCCGATCCCCTGCGAGACATACGAGTAGAACGCGCCGGCGTTCGTGATGAAGCGGCTCATCGCCGCGTAGCCGATCGCGAAGATCGCGAGCGCTGCGGCCAGCACGATGTAGCCGAACGGGATGCCGTCGACATGGGTGACCGAGTATGCGCTGGTCACGCCGCCGGCGACGACGGTCAACGGCGCCGAGGCGGCGATGATCATGAATGCGACCGCGAGGACCCCGAGCCGGCGATGCGCTGCCGTGCGGGTCGTCGAGGTCGTGGGGCCGGAGGTGGCCATGTGCAGCTCCTTCGATGCTCGGGTCGGGTCGGGATCATCGTCCCGAGGCCGGCGCACCCGGGATTGACGCCGCGGGCAGAGTCCTTGCCTGTGGGGGCACAACGGATGCCCGCGTGCTAAACTCACGCATCGTATACGATTCGGCCACAGTGAGGTGAGCCCATGTCAGAAGAACCCCTGTCGTTCACGGCGTACCGCCACGCCGTGTCGCACGCGGTCGTCGCGCTCGACGTGCACGCCGCGCAGGGCGAGAGCTTCCGCGGCGCGCTCGAAGCCGCGGTGGCGGGCGACATCCACGTCTTCGACATCGCCGCCGACGGGCACAGCGTCCACCGCACCCCCGGCCTGATTGCCCGCGCACCGCAGCAGTACTTCAAGTTCTCGCTCATCGAGCGAGGCAGCGGGCTCATCGTGCAGGACGGCCGCGAGATCTCGCTCCGCGCCGGCGACATGGCGATCTACGACACCGACCGCCCGTACTCGCTCCTGTTCGACGAGACGATGCGGATGTCGGTCGTGATGTTCCCCAAGGTCATGCTCGACATCCCCGCCGAGACGATCGGCCGCCTCACCGCGACGCGCCTCGACGGCGCCGGCGGCGTGGGCGCCATGATCGCGCCCTACGTCGCCTCGCTCGCGCGCGGAGCCGGCGAACTCGACGCGCACCTCGCTCGCCGCATGTTCCGCACCGCCGTCGACATGGTGGGCACGCTGCCGAGGCGAACCTCGGCCGCGAGGCGACGAGCACCGATGCGCACGGCACACTGATGCGCCGCGTGCTCGACCACATCGACGAGCACCTGTCCGACAGCGAGCTCTCCCCCGGCCAGATCGCGGCGGCGCACTTCATCTCGGTGCGTCACCTGCACGCCCTCTTCAACGAGCAGGGCACGACCGTGTCCACGGTCATCCGCACCCGCCGACTCGAGCGCTGCTACGACGTGCTCGTCGATCCGCAGCAGGCGCACCGCTCCATCACCGACGTCGCGCTGGCGAACGGCTTCGTCGACGCGGCGCACTTCAGCCGCACGTTCCGCGCGCACTTCGGCGTGCCGCCGAGCGGCGTGCGCCTGGCGTAGCGCGGGCGGTCAAGCAGCCTGCGCGCGCGGTCAACTGCGGCGCGCGGCATCCTCCGACAATCGAGTCAGACCCGATCGAGGAGGATCACATGACCGTCGCGACGTCGCTGCTGGACGCCATCACCGTTTCCGAGACCCAGGGGCGGGCGATTCCGGATGCTGCCACCCGCGAGACGATCGGCTACGCGCCCGTCCACACCGCGGCCGACCTCGACGCCGCCGTCGCCGCCGCACGTCGGGCACAGCCGGCGTGGAACGCGCTCGGCCACGCCGAGCGCTCCCGCATCCTGAACGAGATCGCCGACGACATCGAAGCGAACGCCGAGGAACTCGCCGTGCTCCTTTCCCGCGAGCAGGGCAA
>JAVBUG010000368.1:0-10746 GCA_031555515.1 Microbacterium sp.
GTCCCCTGCCTGGACGACGCCCAGGTTGGGGTGCAGCGTCGTGAACGGGTACTCGGCGATCTTGGGGCGCGCGGCCGAGATGGCCGCGATGAGGCTCGACTTGCCCGCCGACGGGAAGCCGACGAGTGCGACGTCGGCGACGGTCTTGAGCTCGAGGAGGACGTCGCCCTCCCAACCGGGCGTGCCGAGCAGCGCGAAGCCCGGCGCCTTGCGCTTGGGGTTTGCGAGGGCTGCGTTGCCGAGCCCGCCGAGCCCGCCCGGGGCGGCGACGAAGCGCATGCCCGGCTCGATCATGTCGACGAGCGTCTCGCCGGAGGCGTCCTTCACCACGGTGCCGACGGGAACGGGCAGCTCGAGCGGCTCGCCGAGCGCTCCCGAGCGATGATCGCCCATGCCGAAGCCGCCGTTGCCGCTGGAGCGGTGCGGCGAGTGGTGGTATGACAGCAGCGTCGTGACCTGCGGGTCGGCGACGAGCACGACGTCGCCGCCGTGACCGCCGTTGCCGCCGTCCGGTCCGGCGAGCGGCTTGAACTTCTCGCGCTTGACCGACACGCAGCCGTTGCCGCCCTTGCCGGCTCGCAGGTGAAGCGTCACCCGATCGACGAACGTGACCATGCGGTCCCCCTCAGGTCTTCATGCTCCCGGCATGCCGGGAACGGATAAAGGGAAGGGGCGAGCCGAAGCCCGCCCCTTCCGGAAGTCTGTGCGACTCGCTGGATTACTCCGCGACCGCCACGATGTTGACGACCTTGCGGCCGCCCTTCTGGCCGAACTCGACCGAGCCCGCGGCCAGCGCGAACAGCGTGTCGTCGCCACCGCGGCCGACGTTGGCGCCGGGGTGGAAGTGCGTGCCACGCTGGCGGACGAGGATCTCGCCGGCGTTGACGGCCTGGCCGCCGAAGCGCTTCACGCCGAGGCGCTGAGCGTTGGAGTCACGACCGTTGCGGGTGGAGCTTGCGCCCTTTTTGTGTGCCATCTCTGCGTCTCCTGTGGCTTTACTTGATGCCGGTGACCTTGACGCGCGTGAGGTCCTGACGGTGCCCCTGGCGCTTCTTGTAGCCGGTCTTGTTCTTGAACTTCTGGATCACGATCTTCGGGCCGCGCTCCTCACCGAGCACCTCGGCGGTCACGGTGACCTTCGCGAGCTTGTCGGCGTCGGTCGTGACGGTGTCACCGTCGACGAAGAGCACCGCGGGGAGCTCGATCTTGTCGCCGATCTTCGCGGCCTGACGGTCGAGAACGACGATCGTGCCGACCTCGACCTTCTCCTGCCGGCCGCCGGCGCGCACAACTGCGTAAACCACTTCACACCTGTTTCTTCTGGGAGCGCGCGCACGCACTCGGGGACGTCAACGAAGACTTGGTGCGGATATCTCGACGCACCAAGGGTCTACTTTATCAGATGCCGGAACACTCC
Organism: Microbacterium sp.; assembly: GCA_031555515.1. Taxonomy (GTDB): domain Bacteria; phylum Actinomycetota; class Actinomycetes; order Actinomycetales; family Microbacteriaceae; genus Microbacterium. Next base: position 1,418 of record JAVBUG010000368.1, read on the forward strand.
GCGAAAGCGCGCAGGGCCGTGTCGCGGCATCCGGTGCGTAGGATCTGGACGTGGCGATCCTCATCGACGATCCTCTGTGGCCGGCGCACGGTCGGTTGTGGGCGCATCTGGTCACCGATACCGACCTCGCGGAGCTCCACGCGTTCGCCGCCGCGAACGGCATCCCCGCGCGCGGATTCGACCTCGACCACTATGACGTGCCCGAAGAGGCGCATGCACGCCTGGTCGCCGCCGGCGCGCTTCACGTGAGCGGCCACGAGCTGGTGCGTCGCCTGATCGCCTCCGGGTTGCGCGTGCGCGGCCGCGACCGCCACTGAGCTCAGCGCGCAGCGGCACCCGACATCTCGAGCACGTCCGCCGCGCGGCCGGGACCGTCGAGAGCACGGATGGCGTCGCCGAGGCGCTGTGCGCGCTGCTGCAGGGCTTCGTCCGCCATCGCCTGCTGGACCGCGCGGCGGAGGGTCGCAGCATCCGTCCGTCTCGACATCGTCGCGCCCACGCCCGCGCGCGCCACCGCCCGTCCGATGCGCGGCTGATCGGACGTCGCGTCGAGGGGCAGGACGAGCACCGGCACGCCGTGCGCGAGCGCCGCGAGCGTCGTGCCGTGTCCGCCGTGGCTCACCACGAGGGAGGCCTCGGGGAACAGCTCGTCGTGCGGTATCCATTCGTGCACCTCTACGCCGCGGGGCGCTCCGACCTCCCCGATCGTCACGGCCGGCCCGAGCGTGGCGACCACGCGCACGTCCAGGCCCTCGACGGCGTCGAGCACGCGCTGCCAGGTCGCGACGAGGTCGGGGAAGCGGAACGTGCTGAGGCTCAGCACCACCGTTGGCGTGCGGGGCTGTGCGGCGACGGCGTGCTGCATCGCGCCCGCGTACACGACACTCCCCGGCGCCGCGGAGAGCTCGCGCTGGGCAGGGAACGGAACCTCGAACCCCGGCACGGAGGCCACCAGGACCGGCGCGGCGCGTCGGCGCGGCGCGCGCACGCGTATCCCCCGCGTCCACAGCACGCCACCCGCCACTCGCGCCCCGGAGGCCAGGAAGTCGTGCAGCGTGTGCTCGAGCACCGCGAACCGCTGTCCCATGCGATCGAGCACATCGAGGACTGCGAACAGGGTGCAGTCGACCACCACGACGTCGGCCGGGAACGCGGCGAGCAGTGCCACGGTGTCGTCGGCCAGGCCGCGGTCGGCGAACAGCCGCAGCAGGCCCGCGGGCCGCGGATCGAGAACGAAACCGGGTGCGCTCGCGAATGCCGTGAACGGCAGGCCGGCCGACCGAAAGGCGTCAGCCTGGGAGTCGTGACCGAGGACGCGTACGTCGTGACCGCGCTGCACCAGCGCTCGCGCGATGGCGATGGTGGGCATGCGGTTGCCGCCGCCGTCCCACGTCACGAAGACGTAGCGCGCCATCGCGCCCCCGTTCCCCAGCTCCCGGGGCTCACCCTATCGAGGCCGCGTGCGGGCCGACAGTGGGGTCGCGCCGCCCCGGTCTGAGCCGGGACGGCGCGATGCGCTCAGTCCTCCGAGGGCGTGTGGGGCACCGGGGTGCCCGTGAGCGCCGCGGTCGTCACGCGACGACGTGAGCGACCCTGCCCCGGGGCCTTGGGCTCGGGAAGGGCGTTGAGCACCGAGTCGAGGAGGAGATCCTTCTCGGTGCGGTTCTCCTTCTTCGCACCGGAGTCGCCGCGCTTCTTGCGCGGCTTCTTCGGACGCTCGGCAGGAGCCTGTTCGACGACGGGCGCCGCCTCGGCGTGCGGGGCCTCTTCGCTGTGGTGGATCGTGGATGCCGCGATCTGCGCGAGAGCCGACTTCACACCCTCCGTGATCACGTGGGTGCCGTTCGAGCCGCTGCCGGTCGCGGGAGCCTGGGCGCCGCCGCGCGCGCGTCGGCCGGACGAGGGCGCGCCGCCGGCGGCGGGCACGCGGTGCTTCACGACCGGGTCGTGGTGCACGATCAGGCCGCGCCCCGCGCAGACCTCGCAGGCCTCGCTGAAGGTTTCGAGCAGGCCCAGCCCGAGCTTCTTCCGCGTCATCTGGACGAGGCCGAGCGAGGTGACTTCGGCGACCTGGTGCTTGGTCCGGTCGCGGCTCAGGCACTCGACGAGGCGACGCAGGACGAGATCCCGGTTGGACTCGAGCACCATGTCGATGAAGTCCACGACGATGATGCCGCCGATGTCGCGGAGGCGCAGCTGGCGGACGATCTCCTCCGCGGCCTCGAGGTTGTTCTTCGTGACCGTCTCCTCGAGGTTGCCGCCGGAGCCGACGAACTTGCCCGTATTGACGTCGACGACGGTCATCGCCTCGGTGCGGTCGATGACCAGCGAGCCGCCGGAAGGCAGCCACACCTTGCGGTCGAGAGCCTTCTCGATCTGCTCGGTGACGCGGAACACGTCGAACGGGTCGTGCTCGCCCTCGTAGCGCTCGACGCGCTCGAGGAGGTCGGGCGCGACGGACTCGAGGTACTTCGAGATCGTGTGGTGCGCGTCGTCGCCCTGGATGAGCATCTTCGAGAAGTCCTCGTTGAAGACGTCACGGACGATCTTGACCAGGAGATCGGGCTCGGAGTGCAGCAGCGCAGGCGCCTGGATGGTCTCGATCTGCTTGGAGATGTGCTCCCACTGGTTCGTGAGGCGCTGCACATCGCGCGTGAGCTGGTCCTCGGTGGCGCCTTCGGCGGCGGTTCGGACGATGACGCCCGACGACTCGGGCAGCACCTCCTTGAGGATCTTCTTGAGGCGCGCGCGCTCGGTGTCGGGGAGCTTGCGCGAGATGCCGTTCATGTTGCCGCCCGGCACGTACACCAGATAGCGACCCGGGAGCGAGATCTGGCTCGTGAGCCGGGCGCCCTTGTGTCCGACGGGGTCCTTCGTCACCTGGACCAGCACGCGGTCACCGGTCTTGAGCGCGAGCTCGATGCGGCGGGGCTGGTTGCCGGTCTCGACGGCGTCCCAGTCGACCTCGCCGGAGTACAGCACGGCGTTGCGGCCACGGCCGATGTCGACGAACGCGGCCTCCATGCTCGGCAGCACGTTCTGCACGCGACCGAGGTAGACGTTGCCGATGAGCGACGCGTCCTGGTTGCGGGCGACGTAGTGCTCGACGAGCACGTTGTCTTCGAGCACCGCGATCTGGATGCGGCCGTTGCGCGAGCGCACGATCATGTCGCGATCGACGGCCTCACGGCGAGCGAGGAACTCCGCCTCGGTCACGACCGCACGACGGCGACCTGCCTCGCGGCCGTCGCGGCGGCGCTGCTTCTTGGCCTCGAGACGGGTCGAGCCCTTGATGCGCTGGGGCTCCGTGATGAGCTCGACCGCGCGCTGGCGTGGCTGCGACGGCTCGGAAGGAGTGGATGCCTCGTCCCGGCCCTCGCCGCGACGACGGCTGCGGCGACGCGAGGTGCTCGACGACGCTGCAGCCTCGGGCTCCGGCTCGGGCTGCTGGCGGCCCGGACGTGCCGGAAGCGGCGCGATCTCGGGCGCGTAGAACATGAGCTGCGTCGACACGGCCGACACGAAGACCTCGGGGAGAAGCCCCAGGGTCACCGCGGTCACGGCTTCGGGCTCGGCCGGTGCTTCCGGCTCGGCAGGCGCCTCAGCTGCGGCGGACGCCTCGGGGGCGGACGGGGCTTCGGCATCGCCGTCGGCCGGTGCCTCGGCCTCCGCCGCAGGCTCGTCCTCGGGCTCAGCCTCTGCGGCCGGCTCAGCCTCTGCGGCGGGCTCGGCCTCTGCGGCCGGCTCGGGCGCCACCTCGGCCGCCTCGGACGGGCTCTCCTCGGTCTGCGCGGGGACCTCGACGGTCTCCTGCGGCTCCTCGACCGGCGAGTCCGCGTCTGCCGCGGGTGTCGCCTCGTCGCCCGCTGGGGTCAGCGGCGCGTCCGGTTCGGTCTGAGGGGTGAATTCTGCATCGGTTCCATCAGCCATCACTGGCGTACTCCTAGCGGGGCGACACCGCGCGTCGCCCGGCGAAATCTCGTGCAGCGCCGCCCATGCCCCTCTGGACGGGGCGGTGCCGCGAACTCACTCGGTCTGCAGCGGTCGTCCGGCGCTAGGCGGATGCTCGCGCTGCCAAGGGCATTCGTCGCCCTGAAGTCTTCTGGTGATGATCGTCACGGCGCGGCCGTGAGTCATCGCCCCCCATTATCGCACTTACACCGCCAGAATGCCCATTCGCACCGTGACGGCGCCTTCCCCACGCCGGAGATCGGCGATTTGCCACGGCGCGGGGGTGCGGCATCCGTGCAGATCTCGATGTCATAATCCGAGGCATGCCCGACCAGCAGACCCACACCCGTCCGACCGGACTCGCCATATGGCTCGTGATCGCGGGCGTGATCGGGTGGTGGGCGGCGTTCTCGCTCACGCTGGAGAAGCTGGAGAAGCTCGCGAACCCCGACGCCATCGCGTCGTGCGACCTGAGCGTGCTGGTCCAGTGCAGCGCGAACCTCGAGTCGTGGCAGGGCAGCGCGTTCGGGTTCCCGAACCCGATCCTCGGGCTCACCGGCTGGGTCGCTCCGATCGTCGTCGGCATGGCGATCCTCGCGCGCGCGCGGTTCGCGCGCTGGTTCTGGTGGTGCTTCTGGGCCGGCATCGCGTTTGCGTTCGGGTTTGTGATCTGGCTCATCAGCCAGAGCATCTACGCGCCCAACCTGCACACGCTGTGCCCGTGGTGCATGGTGACCTGGGCGGTCACGATCCCCACGTTCTACGCGGTGACGCTCCACTTGCTCCGCGCAGGCCTCGTTCCGGCATCCGACCGGGTCCGCGACGTCGCCGACCGGCTGATGGTGTGGGTGCCGCTGGCGGCGATCGTGAGCTACGCGATCATCCTGCTGCTCGCGCAGCTCGAGATGAACGCCGTCGTCAACATCTGGCAGACGCTGTTCGGCTGACCTCGGGATCGGCCCGGCGGGCGGTCCCGAGGTCAGCGGCCGGAGCTATCAGCCGAACCAGATCTCGAGCTCGCGCGCGGCGGACTCGGGGCTGTCGGAGCCGTGCACGAGGTTCTGCTGCACCTTCAGGCCCCAGTCGCGGCCGAAGTCGCCGCGGACGGTGCCAGGAGCGGCGGTCGTGGGGTCGGTCGTACCCGCGAGCGAGCGGAAGCCCTCGATCACGCGGTTGCCGGCCAGGCGGATCGCGACCGACGGCCCCGACATCATGAACTCGAGCAGCGGCTCGTAGAACGGCTTGCCCTCGTGCTCGGCATAGTGGCGCTCGAGCGTCTCACGGTCGGGCTCGACCAGGCGGATGTCCACGAGGGCGTACCCCTTCGCCTCGATGCGGGCGAGGATCGCGCCGGTGAGGCCGCGAGCGACGCCGTCGGGCTTGACGAGGACGAGGGTCTCTTCGATGGGCATGCGGAGCCTTTCGTGTCGGATCAGACGTGGGGAGGGGGATCCGCTGCGAGGCGCGCGTTGCGCCGGTCCAGAGCGGCCCCCTTGATCGTCGCATACCCGTACATGCCGCCGAAAATGAGCGCGACGATCGCGAGCGCCGGTACGAGGAACGCACCGAGCAGGACGATCGCCTGCAGCACCCAGCCGAGCACGATCCCCCAGCGGTAGCGGACCAGGCGCGTCGTGAGGATCATCAGCACCGCGAGCACGGCTCCGGCGACGATTCCCCACCAGGGCGCCATCGAGGCGGGGAGCGCCTTCAGGCCGTACACGACGAGGCCGCCGAGGAAGACGACGATCGACTCGAAGCCGAGGACGATCGTGGCCAGCGACTCCGCCGCGCCGCGCGGGCGCCGGGGCTTCGGCTGCTTCGCTTCCGTCACTCGTTCCACCCGCCCTTCCAGTCCTCGTCCGCCGCGAGGGCGAGGGCCTCCCCCGCGAGCACGACGGAACCCGCGATCACGACGGCGCGTCGATCGGATGCTGCCGCCCACGCGCGCGCTGCCGCCGCGGCGTCGGCGAGATCGCGGTGCACGGACACGCGCAGGTCATGCGCCTCCGCGAGGTCGGCAATGGCGTCGGCGTCCTCCGCGCGCTCCGAGTCGGGGGCGGTGGCGAACACGTGCGCCGCCGCAGGGGCGATCTCCGCGACGATACCGGCGGCGTCCTTGTCGGAGAGCACGCCGAGCACGACGCCCCACTCGTCGAAGTCGAACGACTCGCGCAGAGCGGCCACGAGGGCCCGGGTGCCGTGCGGGTTGTGGGCCGCATCGACGAGCACGGTCGGGGCGGCGCCGACGAGCTGGAGGCGACCGGGCGAGGTCACCGCTCCGAGACCGTCCGCCAGCACGTCGCCGGCGATCGGCTGCGTCGCGCCGCCGACGAGCGACTCGACCGCCGCGATCGCCAGGGCGGCGTTGAAACCCTGGTGCGCGCCGTAGAGCGGCAGGTACTCGCCCTCGTACGTGCCGGCGAGGCCGCGCACGCTGATCTGCTGTCCGCCCACCGCGAGCCGCTGCTGCGCGAGAGCGAAGTCCGTGCCCTCGAACGCGATCGAGGCGCCGTGCGCGGCGGCGGCTTCGCGAAGCACCTTCTCGGCGGAAGCGTCCTGCCGAGCCGACACCACTGCCGCTCCGTCCTTGATGATGCCCGCCTTGACACTCGCGATCTCGGCGATGGTGTCGCCGAGTCGGTCCGCGTGGTCGAGGTCGATCGGCGCGAACACCGCGACGTCGCCGTCGGCGGTGTTCGTGGAGTCCCACGACCCGCCCATGCCGACCTCGAGCACGAGCACGTCGATCGGCGCGTCGGCGAAGGCGACGAACGCCAGCACGGTGAGCAGCTCGAAGAACGTCAGCGGCGCGTCGTCGTTCGCGGCGAGCTCGGCGTCGACCAGATCGACGAACGGGGCGATCTCATCCCATGCGTCGGCGACCGCCGCGTCGTCGATCGGTTCGCCGTCGACCATGATCCGCTCGGTGAACCGCTCCAGGTGAGGGCTCGTGAACAGGCCGGTGCGCAGGCCATGGGCGCGCACGAGGCTCTCGATCATGCGGCTGGTCGACGTCTTGCCGTTGGTGCCGGTGACGTGGACGACGCGATACGTCTTCTGCGGGTCGTCGAGCAGTTCGAGCACGCGCCTGGTGCGCTCGACGCGCGGCTGCACCCACCGCTCCCCCTGGCGCTCGAGGAGCGCCTCGTAGACGGCGTCGGCGCGCTTCGTGTCGCGATCGCTCATCAGGACTCGCTCCGCTCGCTCTGGGCATCGACGGATGCCTCGACCCTGGCCACGTCGACCGTGAAGACTCCGCGGTTGGCATAGGTGCCGGCGGCGATGTCGGTCTCGAACTCCACCGCCGCGCCGGACTCCCCGGACGCGCGCAGCTGCGCGGTGCGGGAGCGCACGGTGTACGCCACCGCGAGGGTCTCGCCCGCCACATCGGCGGTGTCGAACGCGGACGCGACAGCCTCGGCGTCAGCGGGGTCGTCGAACAGCAGGCCCAGCTGGATGCGGTCGCTGACGTCGAAGCCCGCCGCCTTGCGGGTGTCCTGGACGGCGCGGATCACGTCGCGCGCCAGGCCCTCCGCCTCGAGCTCGGGCGTCGTCGTGGTGTCGAGCAGCACGAATCCGTCGCCCGCCAGGAGCGCGATCGCCGTGCCGTCCGCGACCCCGCCGGCCTCGAGCGTGAGCTCGTACTCCCCCGGCTCCAGCACGATGCCGTCGACGACCACGACGCGGTCGCGCTCGTCCCACACGCCGGCCTTCGCCCCGGAGATCACGTGCTGCACCTGCTTGCCCAGGCGGGGCCCGGCGGCGCGCGCGTTCACAGTCAGTCGCTTGCTGATGCCGTAGCGCTCCGAGACGTCGTCGCCGAGCTCGATGAGCTCGACCGACTTCACGTTCAGCTCATCGCGCAGGATGCCGTCGAACTGCGCGAGGGACGCAGCATCCGGAACCGCCACCGTCAGGGTGGGAAGCGGCAGGCGCACGCGACGGCCCTCCTTCTTACGGAGCGCGTTCGCCACGCTGGATGCCTCGCGGACGGCGTCCATCGCGGCGCGGATGTCGTCGGCCGCAGGGAATGCTTCGGCGTCGGGCCAGTCCTGCAGGTGCACGCTGCGCCCACCCGTGAGACCCTGCCAGACCTTGTCGGAGACGAGCGGGATGAGCGGCGCGGCTACGCGCGTGAGCGTCTCGAGCACCGTGTACAGGGTGTCGAACGCCTCGCGGCTCTTCGGATCGTCCGAGACGCCGACCCAGAACCGGTCGCGCGAGCGCCGGATGTACCAGTTGGTCAGGGCCTCCGCGAAGTCGCGCAGCTTGGCCGCGGCCAGCGTGGAGTCGAGCACCTCGAGATCGGCGGCGACGTCGCGCACCAGGTCGCCGGTCAGCGCCAGGATGTAGCGGTCGAGCACGTCGGTCGAGTCGGTGCGCCACGACGCCTGGTAGCCCTCATCGCCGGCACCCCCGGCAGCGTTGGCGTACGTCGCGAAGAAGTACCACGCGTTCCAGAGCGGCAGCAGGAACTCGCGGACGCCCGCGCGGATGCCCTCTTCGGTGACGATGAGGTTGCCGCCGCGCAGCACCGAGCTCGACATCAGGAACCAGCGCATCGCGTCGGACCCGTCCCGGTCGAACACCTCGCTGACGTCCGGATAGTTGCGCAGCGACTTCGACATCTTCAGGCCGTCGCTGCCCAGCACGATGCCGTGGCACGACACGCCGGTGAACGCGGGGCGATCGAACAGCGCCGTCGACAGCACGTGCATGACGTAGAACCAGCCGCGGGTCTGCCCGATGTACTCGACGATGAAGTCCGCCGGCGAGTGCTCGTCGAACCACTGCTGGTTCTCGAACGGGTAGTGCACCTGCGCGTACGGCATCGAGCCCGAGTCGAACCACACGTCGAACACGTCCTCGATGCGACGCATCGTGCTCTTGCCGGTCGGGTCGTCGGGGTTCGGGCGCGTCAGGTGGTCGATGTACGGCCGGTGCAGGTCGACCTCGCCCTCCGGATTGCGCGGCAGCGTGCCGAAGTCGCGCTCCAGCTCCTCCAGCGAGCCGTAGGCGTCGACGCGGGGGTACTCCGGGTCGTCGCTCTTCCCGATCGGGATGGGCGAGCCCCAGTAGCGGTTGCGGCTGATCGACCAGTCGCGCGCGCCCTCGAGCCACTTGCCGAACTGCCCGTGCTTGACGTTCTCGGGCACCCAGGTGATCTGCTCGTTGTTCGCGAGCATGTCGTCCTTGATGTCCGTGACGCGGATGAACCAGCTCGACACGGCCTTGTAGATCAGGGGGTTCCGGCACCGCCAGCAGTGCGGGTACGAGTGCTCGTAGCTCTGCAGGCGGATCAGTCGGCCGTTCTCACGGATCAGGCGCACGAGCGGCGTGTTCGCGTCCATCCAGAGCTGACCGGCGACATCGGT
>JAVBUG010000167.1:0-14289 GCA_031555515.1 Microbacterium sp.
CGCGGGCCGCGGGATCAGCGAATCGACGTCGTGGTCCTTCATCACGCACTCGTTCTGCAGCGACTCGACGAGCGGGCGCGCGATCGATCGAGGGATCGGCGTCACGAGGTTCACCCAGTGCGAGGCGAGACGCGGCGTCAGCACGGGCAGCGCCGCGATCGGCCGCTGCCGCAGGCCCGCCTCGACCGCGTAGCCGTTCATCATCTGCCCGTAGCGCAGTACGTCGGGTCCGCCGATGTCGACGGCGCGATTCACGTCGGCGGGCAGCCGCGCGGCGCCCAGCAGGTAGTGCAGCACGTCGCGCACGGCGATCGGCTGGATGCGGTTGCGCACCCACTTCGGCGCCGGCATGTACGGCAGCACCTCGGTCAGGTGGCGCACCATCTCGAACGACGCGGACCCTGACCCGATCACGACGCCGGCCTGCAGCACGATCGTCGGCACATCGCTCGTGAGGAAGGTCCCGCCGACCTCGACCCGCGAGCGCAGGTGCGGCGACAGCCTCACCCCGTCGGGGTGCAGGCCGCCGAGATAGACGATGCGACCCACGAAGGCCTCGCCGGCGGCTTTCGCGACGGTCTCGGCCGCGCGACGGTCGGCGTCCTCGAAGGTCGCGCCGGCCGACATCGAGTGGACGAGGTAGTAGAGGATGTCGACATCACGCGCCGCGTCGGAGACGGATGCTGCGTCCGCGGCGTCGCCGCCGACGATCTCGACGCGGTCGCCCCACGGCAGCGCCGCCGCCCGCGCGGGGTCTCGCGCCAGCACGCGGACCTCGTACCCGGCGTTCAGCAGCCGAGGCACCAGGCGGCCACCGATGTAGCCGGTGGCACCGAGGACGAGCGCACGGGGCGGGGAGCCGTCCGCACGCGGCCGGGCGGTCAGTTCCGGCTCGCGGCCGGTCGGCGCCGAGACTTCGTCCACGTCCGCAGACTACGGGAGCCCTCCGGCCTCCCCAACGGGTTGACGCGGGGTGCCCGAGGGCGTACGTCAGAGGCGCGTGGCGAAGACCTGTGTGCCTTCCGGCGACGGCAGCGGCTCGAACCCGACGCGCGGGTAGAAGGCGATCGCCCCGGTGTTGTCGGACGACGCGACGAGGTGCAGGCCGGGCACGCCCGCGTCGCGCAGCGCCTCCTCGAGCGTCTCGATGAGACGGCGGCCGAGCCCCTGTCCCTGAGTCTCGGGCAGCAGGTCGATGTGCAGGTGCGCGGGGTAGGCGTCGCCGAACGGCTGCGCGCCGCCGCGGCGCGCGTAGGCGTAGCGGACGATGCCGTCCTGGCGCGAGACGCTCACCGGCAGCGGGTCGCCCTGCGGCTTCGGCCAGCGTTCGGCGAACCGCGGCCACCAGTCGGTGGCGAACCAGTCCTCGAACGCCGCGGAGTCCGGTGCACCGACGATGTAGCCCACGACGCGGTCGTCGTCGGTCTCGACCACGAAGGCGAACTCGGGGTGACGCGCCGCATAGGGCAGCACGAAGATCTCGGCCCACAGGTCGTCGTCGTCCAGCAGTCCCGTGGCATCGGCGCCCGCGTCCGCGGTCTTCAGGCAGACCTCGGCGAGCGCGGCTTCGTCGCCGGGCCGGAAGGGTCGGATTCGCGTCACCGGCCGAGTCTACGGCCGCGCTCAGGCGTTTCGACTCGCTCGTTCCTCGCTCGCTCGACGAACGAAGCCCAAAGCACCGCTCGTTGAGCGGAGCGCGCTCTGGCGCGCGCAGACGACACGCGCCGGGCCGCCCGCAGGCTCAGGTCTCGACGACGAAGCGCACGTCGGCCGGGTCCACCCGCAGCGTGAGTGCACTCCCGGGCGCCAGGCCTGCGGCGCGATCGGCCGCGACGTCCACGGCGACGTCGGGGTCGGCGGTGCGCACACGTACCCCCGCCGGGGTCTGCTCGAGCCGCACGATCCGCGCCGTCCACTCCCCCGCACCGGTCGGCGGTCCGTCGACGACCCGGACATCGCTCGGCCGGAAGACCGCAGCGGACGATGGATGCTGCATTCCCGCCGGCACGGGCAGCACGAGGTTCCCGGCACGCCAGGCCGCAGCATCCGCCGTCCCGTCCACACGATTCAGCCCCGCCACCGCCGCCGCGAAACGCGTCGCCGGAGACGCGAGCACGTCACGCACCGGACCGGACTGCGTGACGCGGCCGTCTTCGAGCACCACCAGATCGCTCGCCAATGCCACCGCATCGACGGCGTCGTGGGTCGCCACGACCGCCGTGGTTCCGGTCGCCGCGAGCTGCTGGTGCAGGAGCGCCCGCACGTCGCCGGCGGTCTCGGTGTCGAGCGAGGTCAGCGGCTCGTCGAGCAGGATCGCGGCGGGCGCCGTCGCGAGCGCACGCGCGAGTGCGACGCGCTGCAGCTCGCCCCCCGACACCTGCGCCCGCCGGCGCCCGCCGAGATCCTCGAGGCCGACGCGGCGCAGCCACTCGGCGGCTCCGTCCGCGGCGGCCGCCTTCGTCGTGCCGTGCACACGCAGCCCGAACGCGACGTTCTCGAGCGCGCTCAGGTGCGGGAACAGGCGCGGGTCCTGCCCGAGCAGCACCACGCCGCGTGAGGCCGGCGGCGTGCGGCGGGCCGGCGACGTGTCCAGCGTCCGGCCGCCGAGGCGGACGTGCCCCTCGTCGAAGCCCGTCAGCCCCGCGAGCACGCCGAGCAGCGTCGACTTGCCGGCCCCGCTGGGTCCCATCAGGGCGACGACGGAGCCACCCGGCGCCTGCAGCACGGCGTCCAGGGCGAACCCGCCGCGACGCACCACGACGCGGGCGTCGAGCCCCGCGGCGGCGCGGGCCGCAGCATCCGTCCGCCCGTGGGACACGACCGCGCTCACCTCGGCGCCTCCGCCCGCCAGGCGCGCACGAGGAGGAGCACGCCGACGGCGGTGACGAGAAGCAGCAGCGACAGCGCGACGGCCGTTCCCTGCGAGACGCCCGCGCCGTTGAAGGCGGTGTAGATCGCGAGCGGCATGGTCTGCGTCACGCCCGGCGCGTTGCCCGCGAACAGGGCGGTCGCGCCGAACTCGCCGATCGCACGGGCGAAGCACAGTACGATGCCGGCGACGAGCCCCGGTGCGGCGAGCGGCAGCGTCACCCGGGCGAGGATCGTCCAGCGCCCCGCGCCGAGACCCGCGGCGGCCTGCTCGTACCCGATTCCCGTCGCCCGCAGCGCGCCTTCGAGCGCGAGCACGAGGAACGGCAGCGCGACGAATGTCTGCGCCATCACCACCGCAGTGGTCGTGAACGGGATGCGGATGCCCCACTCCGCGAGGATGCCGCCGAGCCAGCTGGTGCGACCGAAGAGGAACAGCATCGCGACGCCGCCGACCATGGGCGGCAGCACGAGCGGCACCGTCACCAGCGCGCGGAGCACGGCCGCCGTCCGCACGGTGCTGCGGGCGATGAGGAGCGCGAGCGGCACCCCGAGCACGACGCACACGGCCGTGGCCATCGCACCCGTCGCGAGCGAGAGCCCCAGTGCCGACAGAGCCTCGGGCGATGTGACGTCGCTCCACAGCGTCGCCCACTCGACGCGCAGCACGAGTGCCCCCAGCGGCAGCACGAGCAGCGCGAGCCCGATCACCGCGGGCACGGCCAGCACACGCGGCACGAACCCCGCGCGATCCTCCCGCGCGGGCGCGTGTGCCGTCGCGGTCGTCACGGCGCCCCGAAGCCGAGGGCCGCGAGCACCTCCTGGCCCTTGTCGCCCAGCACGAACGCGACGAACGCGTCGGCGACCTCGGGGTCCGCCGCGGCGGACAGCGCCACGATCGGGTAGCGGTTGACGACGTCGTCGGCTCCGTCGACCTCGATCGTCTCGACGTCGTCCGTGGTCGCCGCATCCGTCACGTAGACGAGTCCCGCGTCCGCCTCGCCGGCGGCGACCTTCGTGAGCACCGCCGTCACGTTCTGCTCGTAGCTGTCGACACTCGCCATCACGCCGGCGTTCGAGAGCAGCGTCGCCGACGCCGCGCCGCACGGCACCTCGGCGGCGCACAGCACCACCGTGTGGTCGGCGTCCGCGAGGTCATCGAGGGTCTCGACGCCGCCGGGGTTGCCGGCCGGCACGACCAGCACCAGCGTGTTCGTCGCGAACAGCTCGGGACCCGATGCGAGGCCCTCGTCGACGACCTTCTGCATGTTCTTCTCGTCGGCCGACGCGAACACGTCGACCGGAGCGCCCTCGATGATCTGGGTCGCGAGCGTCGACGAGCCGTCGTACGTGATCGGCTGGACATCGACGGACGGATGCTGCGCCTCGAACTCCGTCGCCAGCTCATCGAACGCCGCCTTCAGCGACGCGGCCGCGTACACCGTGAGGTCACCGGTGAGCTCGGGCTCGGCCGACCCCGTCGGCGCGGACGTCGCGGCCGGATCCTGATCTGCGCCGGTCGCGCAGCCGGTGAGCAGCAGTGCGAGCGAAGCGAGGACGACGGAGGTACGCAGGAGCGCGGTGCGCGGCATATCAGCCCTTCGGGGTTTCGACGATGACGTTCGTGGCCTTGACCACCGCGACCGCGAGCGAGCCGGGCTCGAGTCCGAGTTCGCGCACCGCTTCCGACGACATGAGCGAGACCACGCGATGCGGTCCGGCCTGGATGTCGACCTGCGCCATCACGCCGTCGGCCTGCACGCGCGTGACGAGCCCGACGAAGCGGTTGCGGGCGCTCGAGAGCACGTCGGCGGGGTCGTTCGGCGTCGCGGCCAGCTCGACCGCGTGGGCCGCCAGCGCGTCGCCCGGGATCTCGGTCGGCGATGCCCCGGTGGTCGGCAGTGTGCCGGCGTCGACCCACCGTCTGACGGTGTCGTCGCTCACGCCGAGCAGACGCGCGGCTTCGGCGATCTTGTAGCTGGCCATGCCCTCACGCTAGCACCGCAGATGCGGCGCACTGGGTGCTTTTTCACCGCAGGCGCGGTGATCAAGGGTCGGTCGGCGGAGGATGAAGAAAGACCGCGACGGTGTCGTCGCGGAGGTGGAAGCTGACCACGCTTCCGTCCGGAAGCCAATCGGCGAAGCCGTCACCCACCCACTGGTGAAGGATCAGCTCGGCCCCACGCGGGTCGCAGCGAGAATCGAACCTTCCGCTGTGTCCGCTGTCCAAGACGACGAGGCACTCCCAGGGCCGCACACTGTGCTCGAAGTACCACACGTCGATGCCGTGGTACGGCTGGAACTGCCGGAACGTGGACCCGTTCGCGCCGATGCCGGCGCCGTCCAGCAGCCGAAGGACCAGTGGGTCCGCTTCAGTCCCCGTCACGCGCAGCGTCGCGTCCGGCCGGGGCACGAGCAACCAGGTCGCCGTGTAGGTCAGGACACCCACGACCAGGATCGACTCGGCGATCAACGACAGCAGGCTCCATCTCGCGGTGGGGCGCCGAACGGGCGGCCCCGAAGAGTCTGCGTCCGCTGCCATCGGACGCGCTTCGCTCGGCGGTTCAACGGTCATCACGGGCTGGCGATATGCCACGTCCGCAGCGGCCGACGCGGTCGCGCGAGTCGCATCCGCAGACTCAGCGCGGTCTGCAGCGGCGTGGAGGCCCGGCGCTCCGGCGCTGCGAGCCGCCTCGAGCTCGATCAGTCTCGCCATCGCCGCCGGATCGCCCTGGATATCGGCGTGCGGACCGTACGCGCGAGCGCGCAGATCGTCCAGTTCGCGGCCGACGGGTGACGGCCGTGAACGTCCACGCCGGAGCTCGGGCTGCTCCGGGTCGGAGTCTGATCCGGCGGACGATCCGTCCACATCCGCACCGTACACCCGCGAACGGGGCGCCCACAGTACCGGTCGAGCGAGGATACTGAGGGCGTGACGCCCGAGGAGATCCACGCGTACTGCGCCGCGAAGTGGGGTGCGTGGGAGGACGAGCCCTGGGAGGGCGACGTCGTCTTCAAGGTGGGCCCCGGCGAGCGCGGCAAGATCTTCGTCTTCCTCGGCGACGGCAGCTCGATCGGTGTCAAGGCCGCCACGACCCGCGACGAGGCCGACGATTGGCTGGCGCGCTACCCGGACGACGCGCGCGTCGCGGCCTACATCGGGCGGTCCGGATGGAACACGCTGAGAACGGGCGGCGGCATCCCCGACGATGAGCTTCGCGAGGCGATCGACCGTTCCTACGAACTCGTGATCGCCGGGCTGCCGAAGAAGTTCCGCGAGCCGGGCGCCGAGTAGTTCCGGGGCGGCGAGCCCGCGGTCACGTGCCGCAGAAGGTGCGGTGCCGGGGCGTGCCTTCGGGCGCCGGCCGCGCGAAGCGGCGGTACTCGCCTCCGGGTCGTTCGGTGTATGGGTGACGCAGCAGCTCGAGCAGGCGCTCGAACGGCGCGAGATCCCCGTCGGTCGCAGACAGCAGCGCCTCCTCGATGATGTGGTTGCGGGCGATGTAGAGCGGGTTCGCCGCCCGGATGAGGGCGGCGTCCGGCGTGAGTGCCGACCATCGGGCGAGCCACGCGTCGAGCTCGGCGACCGGACCGAGGAAGCGATCGTGCAGCGGCTGCGGGTCGCCGTCCGCCGCTGCGGCGAGGTCCCTCCAGAATCCCGTGAAGTCGACCGCGTGTTCCGCGAGCAGGTCGAGGGCGGCTCGCGCCAGCGCGGCGGCGCGGTCGGCGTCGACTCGATCGCCGAGGCCGAGCTTCTGCCGGAACGCCGCGGCCCAGTACGACCGATAGCGCGCGTCGAACGCGTCGACGATCTCCGCCGCGACGAGCTCGCCGGTGGCGGGATCGTCGGCGAGCAGCGGCACCAGCGCGTCGCCGAGCCGCTCGAGGTTCCATCGCATGATCGAGGGCTGCCGGTCGTAGGCGTAGCGGCCGAACTCGTCGATGGAGCTGAAGGACGCACCGGGCTCGTACGCGTCGAGGAAGGCGCAGGGTCCGTAGTCGATGGTCTCTGCGGAGACCAGCACGTTGTCGGTGCTGAGCACGCCGTGGACGAAGCCGGTGCGCATCCAGTCGGCGGTGAGGCCCGCGATCGCATCCACGATCGCGTCGAGCAACGCACGATACGGGTGATCGGCATCGGCCGCCGCCGGGTAGTGGCGCGCGATGACGTGATCGGCGAGCCGCCGCAGCAGCGCGAGGTCGCCCTGGGCGCGCGCGTATTCGAACGAGCCGAACCGCACGTGGCTGGCCGCGGTGCGCGCGAGCACGGCGCCGGGCAGCACGCGACCGTCGTGGTCGCGAGGGGCGCCGGTGGCCACCACGGCGAGCGCCCGCGTGGTGGGAACGCGCAGCGCGTGCATCGCCTCGGTCATGAGGAACTCGCGGAGCATCGGCCCGACGACGGCGAACCCGTCGACGCGCGACATCGAGGTGGGGCCGATCCCCTTCACGTGCACATCTCGCAGGCGTCCGCCGCGGTCTCGCCGCTCGCCGAGGAGAGCCGCGCGACCGTCGCCGAGGATCGGCTTGAAGACACCCCACTGATGCCCCGCGTACACCTGCGCCACCGGCTGGGAACCCGGCCCGGGCGATTCGCCGGTCAGGAAGCGAACCCCTTCGGACGACCGCAGGTGGTCGGGATCGAGGCCGAGCTCAACAGCGACCTCGTCGTTCAGGACGAGCAGTCGCGGCTGCGGAGTGCGCACCGGAGCGACCGGGCGAGAGAGCTCTGGGAGGGCATCGGCCCACACCCGTTCGAGCACCGGCGGCACTCCCACGTCGACAGGCGCGACCGCGCGGCCGGTCGACGCCACAACAGCCGCCACGTCACCCATGGACGCAGGCTAGGCCGCGCCCCCGCCCTCGGCGCCGGAGTATGACGCCCCGCGCCCCTGCGCGTCGGCCTGTGACGCGCGAGAGCGACGACCCCCTCGGCGACCGGTAGGGGTTCGGACGATGCCCGTCTTCGGGTTGGTGAACTCCCGGCCCCCGGTCGGAGGCGCGCGGCTAGCCTGAAGGCATGGCCTTTCCCCCGCTCGTGGAGCCGGTCGCTGAGCTGACCGACGCCGAACGCACCCGCACCGCCCGTCACCGGGTGCTGGCGGGTTTCGGCGAGATCGCCCAGCGCCGGCTCGCCGCCGCGCACGTCGCCGTGGTCGGCGCGGGCGGGCTGGGCTCCCCCGTCGTGCTCGCGCTCGCGGCCGCGGGTGTCGGCACCCTCACCGTGATCGACGACGACCGGGTCGAGGCATCCAATCTCCAGCGTCAGGTCATGCATCGCGTGAGCGATGTGGGCGCGGCGAAGGTCGACTCGGCGGTGCGCATCGCCGCGGACCTCTCGCCCACGACCGTCGTGCGTCCGGTGCAGGCGCGGCTCACGCCCGACAACGCCGCGGAGCTCCTCGCGGGCGTCCACGTCGTCGTCGACGGCACCGACACGTTCGAGACCCGCGAGGCCGTCGCCGCCGCGTGCGAGCGGCTCGGCGTGCCGCTGGTGTGGGGCGTCGTGCAGGAGTTCCACGCGCAGGCCACCGTCTTCTGGTCGGCGCCGCCCGCGGGCGCCGCGCACGTGCGGCTCGCAGATCTGTACCCGCCGGACGCCGGACGTGAAGCCCCGTCGTGCGCGCAGGTCGGCGTGCTCGGCGCGCTGTGCCTGCAGGTCGGGTCGATCCTGGCGACCGAGGCCGTGAAGCTCATCACCGGCGTCGGCGATCCTCTCCTCGGACGCGTGCTCGTGATCGATGCCCTGCGCGGACGGACCGACGAGGTGCCGCTGCGACCCGCAAGCGATGGAACACCGGATGCTGCGCCCCCGGCGCCCGCGGAAGCGCGCGAGGCCGCGGCATCCGCTCTCGCGCAGATCCCCGCGATCCCGCAGCTCTCGCCCGCCGAGGCCCAGGCCGCGCAGCGCGCCGGCGCGGTGCTGCTCGACGTGCGCGAGCCCTTCGAGACCGAGCGCGGGACCATCCCGGGTTCGGTGCTGCTCCCGCTCGGCGACGTGCTCGCAGACCCCTCACGGATCGGGGCGGCGGAGGTGGTCGTCGTGTGCCAGGTGGGCATGCGCGCGCAGCGCGCGGCCGCGGCCCTGCGACGCGCCGGGGTCGAGGCATCCGTCCTCGCCGGAGGCATCGACGCGTGGAACCGCGACATCAGGCCGGTGCACGCGTGAGCGGCCTTCGCACCGTCGAGGAACACCTCGCCGACGTGCTGGCCGCCGCCCAGCCGCTGCCCGGCGAGCGAGTGCCGCTCGCCGACGCCCATGGCCGCACGCTTCGTGAGCCGGTGCGCGCCGCCGTCGACATCCCCGTCTTCGACAACTCCGCGATGGACGGCTTCGCCGTGCACTTCGCAGATGTCACGGATGCTGCGGCCGACGCCCCGGCGACACTCCGGGTCGTCGCCGACCTGCCTGCCGGCACCGACGCCGACCCTGCGCTCGCACCCGGTGAGGCGGCGCGCATCATGACGGGGTCTCCCGTCCCCTCCGCCGCGGATGCGGTCGTGCCGTTCGAAGACACTGCGGGCGGACTCGCCGACTCGCTCGGATCGATCTCGGTCCTGCGCGCACCGCGCGCCCTCGGCACGCACGTCCGTCGTGCCGGCGAGGACGCCCGCGCCGGCGACGAGGTGCTCCCCTCAGGCGTCGTGCTCGGTGCGCTGCAGGTCGCGGCGGTCGCGGCATCTGGAGTCGCCGAGGTCGTGGTCTCGCGGCGGCCGCGTGTCGCCGTGATCTCGACCGGCAGCGAGCTCGTGGAACCCGGGACGCCGCTGCGCCGCGGCCAGATCCCCGAGTCGAACAGCGTGCTGCTCGCCGCCCTCGCCGTCGACGCCGGCGCCGAGGTCGTGCGTCGCACGAGCGTGCCGGATGAGCCTGGCGACCTCGACGCCGTGCTCGCGGAGGTCACCGATCCACGATCGCCGCAGCGCGCCGACGTCGTCGTCTTCTCCGGCGGCGTGAGCGCAGGCGCCTACGAGGTCGTCAAGACGACGCTCGCGCGCACGATGACGTTCTCGAAGGTCGCGATGCAGCCGGGCAAGCCGCAGGGCTTCGGCCGCCTCCCCTCGGGTGCGCTGCTGTTCGGTCTTCCCGGCAACCCCGTCAGCGCCGCCGTGTCGTTCGAGGTGTTCGTTCGCCCCGCGCTCCTGGTCATGCAGGGCCGTGCTGCGCGGGACCGCCCGATGCTCGCGCTGCCTGCGGCGGCGGGCTGGCGCACGCCGCCCGGGCGCCGGCAGTACCTTCCCGTCACCGTCGACCGCACCGACCCGCGAACGTGGCGGGTGATCCCCGCGACCTCCGGCGGATCGCATCTCGCGGGAGGACTCGGCCGCGCCGAGGCCTACGCCGTCGTGCCGGCGGACGTCGACGCCGTCGCGGCGGGCGACCTCGTCGATGTCATGCTGATCTCATGAGCACCGACCGGCCCACGTTCACGCACCTCGACGAGGCGGGTCACGCGCGCATGGTCGACGTGACCCTCAAGCAGCCCACGGTGCGCTCCGCCACGGCGCGCGGATTCGTGCGCTGCGCGCCCCACGTCGTCGCCGCGCTGCGGGACGGCTCGGTGCCCAAGGGCGACGTGCTCGCCGTCGCGCGCATCTCGGGAATCCAGGCCGCCAAGCGCACGCCCGAGCGGCTGCCGCTCGCACACGTCAGCGGCGTGCACGGCGCGACGGTCGACCTCGCGATCGATGACGAGGGCGTGAGCATCGAGGCGACGGTGCGCACCGCCGACCGCACCGGCGTCGAGATGGAGGCGCTCACCGCCGTCTCGGTCGCCGCCCTCGCGGTCGTCGACATGGTGAAGGGCCTCGACAAGGGCACCTCGATCGAGAATGTGCGCATCGTGACCAAGACCGGCGGCAAGAGCGGCGACTGGCACCGCCCCGGCGAGGCATGACACCTCTCGCGCCCGCCGGCAGCCTCGGCGCGATCCTGCTGGCCGGTGGCCGCGCATCTCGCGTCGGCGGCGCGGCGAAGCCTCTGTTCGACGTCGGCGGGCGCACGCTGCTCGCGGCGGCCGTGTCGGCGGCGACGGATGCTGCCGCCCGGCCCATCACGGTGGTGGCACCCGTCCTCGACGAGACGCTGCCGGTCACCTGGGTGCGCGAAGACCCGCCGTTCACCGGTCCGGCGGCGGCCGTGGTCGCAGCCCTCGCCTCCTGGCCGGCGGAGCACGACCCGACGTGGACGCTCCTGCTCGCATGCGACCTCCCCGGCATCGGCGCCGCCGTGCGGCGGCTGGTCGACGACATCCTGCTCCTCCCCTCCGACACCGATGGGCTCTGCCTCGCCGACGCGACGAGCCGGCCGCAATGGCTGATCGGCGTGTACCGCACGCGCGCGCTGCGGGACGCGGCATCCGTTCTCCCTGATGCCGGTCGTGACGCGCCCGTCCGCGCGCTGCTCGACGATCTCGCGATCACGGTCGTGACCGCCCCCGATGCCCTGACCCGCGACGTCGACACGTGGGAGGATCTGGAAGAGGCCCGCAGGCGGGCCCAGCACGCCCCGGAGGAGCCGTCATGAGCGAGCAGTCCCGCACCCTTCCGCCCGAAGCCCTCGACGCGTGGGCCGACGCGCTGCGCGAGCGGTTCGGCCTCGCGCCGGAAGAGCTTCCCGTCGCCTTGATCCTCGACCTCGCCCGCGACGTCGCGCTGGGAGTCGCCCGCCCGGCGGCGCCGTTCAGCGCGTTCGCGGCAGGCCTCGTGGCGGGTCGCGCCGGCGGCTCGCCCGAAGACACCGCCGCCGCCGTCGCCGCGATCACCGCGATGGCGAGGGAGTGGGAGGTCTGATGGCCGTCGTCCGCTACTTCGCCGCTGCCCAGGAGGCCACGGGCCTCGACACCGAACGCCGGTCCGAGGTCACGCTCGGGGCGCTGCGCGAGGCCGTGGCGGCGGCCTATCCCGGGCTCGGCGGCATCCTCCCCCGCTGCGCCGTGCTCGTCGGCGGCTCACGCGTCGCCGACGACACTCCCCTCACCGCCGACGAACTCGTCGACGTGCTGCCGCCCTTCGCCGGCGGCTGATCCCCCGCACAGCATCGGAGTTCTCGGGCGACGCGCCGGGGACGGATGCCGCGACCCGGCGTGTCGCGCAGAACCTCCGATTCTGTGCCCGGCGCAAGCGTGCGCGTTCAGCCGCCGAGGCCGAGCCAGGTCGCGGTGCCGTCGGACTCGACCTGGCGCTTCCACACCGGAAGGTCGGTCTTGATCGACTCGATGAGGGTGCGGCAGACCTCGAAGGCCTCCGCCCGGTGAGCGGACGCGACAGCGATCACGACGGCGGCGTCGCCGACCTGCAGCGTGCCGACGCGGTGCGAGACAGCGACCAGCGCTCCGGTCGAGCCGATGGCGGCCGACGCGAGCCGGGCGAGCGTCGCCGCGGCGTCGGGGTGGGCGGAGTATTCGAGGGCGACGACGGCGGTCGCGGCATCCGGATCGTGATCGCGCACGCGCCCCACGAACGTGGTGAGCGCGCCCATGTGCGGGTCGTCGACGGCGCGCAGGTGCGCATCCAGATCGAGCGGCTCGGCACTGATCGCCGCGACGCGCACGGCGTCGGTCGACACGGCCATCAGTGATCGCTCCCGCCGAGCTGGTCGAGCACGTGCCGCGCGACCGAGACCACGACCGGCATGCCGGAAGCGACTCCCCCCGGGGATCCCGGAAGGTTCACCACGAGCACCCCGTGCGGGTCGACGACGCCGGCGAGGCCGCGCGTGAGCATGCCCACGGGCTTCTCGGCGGCACCGCGGCGACGCAGCTCCTCGGAGATGCCCGGGATCTGGCGCGTCACGACACGCGCGGTGCCCTCGGGGGTCTGATCGCGGGGCGAGACTCCCGTGCCGCCCGTCGTGACGATGAGCTTCACGCCCGCGACGACCTCTGCGGTGAGGGCGCGCTCGACGCTGTCGGCGCCGTCGGGCACGACGACCGCGTCGGCGCAGTCGAAGCCGGCCTCACGCAGCGCGGCGACGGCGATCGGTCCGCTCTCGTCGGTCCGCGAACCCGCGGCCGACCGGTCCGACACGGTGACGACAGCGGCTCGGGTCATGTCTCCACCCTAGGCGCGTGGACCGCGCTCACGCGCGGTGCTCGAGCCGCACGATCACCGACTTCGACGTCGGCGTTCCCGAGACGTCGGCGACCGAGTCGAGGGGTACGAGCACGTTCGTCTCGGGGTAGTAGGCGGCCGCGTTCCCCCGCGGCGTGCGGTAGGCGACGATGCGGAACTCCTCGGCCCGGCGCTCCTCGATCGTGCCGTCGGGGCGCGTCCACTCCGAGACGAGGTCGACGACGTCGTTCTCCGCGAAGCCGAGCGACACGATGTCCTTGGCGTTCACGAGCACCACGCGCCGACCGCCGTGGATGCCCCGGTACCGATCGTCCTTGCCGTAGATCGTGGTGTTGTACTGGTCATGCGAGCGAAGGGTCTGCAGCAGCAGCCGACCTCGCGGGATCACCGGATACTCGAGCCGGTTCACCGTGAACCGGGCCTTGCCGTCGGCGGTCGCGAACCGCCGCGCGTCGCGCGGCCCGTTCGGCAGGTGCAGCGTGCGGCCCTTGTCGATGCGCTCCTCGTAGTCGTCGAAGCCCGGCACGACCCGCTCGATGTGGGAGCGGATGAGGGCGTAGTCGGCCTCGAGGGCCGCCCAGTCGGCCCGGGGGACGTTGAACGGATGCTGCAGCCCGGCCGGATCGGGATGCTCGGGTTCTGCGGCGCCGTGCTCGGGAAGGCCGCGGTCGGATCCTTGGCCGGCGCTCTCCTGCTCGGTGGTGACGAGCGGAGGCGATGTGGGGATCGGAGGAGCGGATGCTGCGAAGCCGTCCTCCGCTCGCGACATCTCCTCCGCTCGTGACGGCGTTGCTCGGTCGCTCAACGAACGGGGGGCGAAGACCAGGCCGCTCAGCCGTGCCACGATCGCCACCTCGCTGAGGAGCTCTTCCGAGGGCGGGACGAGACGGCCGCGCGACGAGTGGACCGCCCCCATCGAGTCCTCCACCGTGACCCGCTGCTCGCGGCCGCCGCGGCGGTCGCGGTCGGTGCGGCCGAGCGTCGGGAGGATGAGCGCGCGGCGCCCGGTCACCACGTGCGAGCGGTTGAGCTTCGTCGACACGTGCACGGTGAGCCCGACCCGCGCCATGCCCGCCTCGACGACCGCGGTGTCGGGGGTCGCCGACACGAAGTTGCCGCCCATGCCCATGAAGAAGCGCACCCGGCCGTCGCGCATCGCACGGATCGCCTGGACCGTATCGAAACCGTGTTCTCGCGGAGCGGCGAACCCGAACTCGGCGTCGAGGGCGTCGAGGAACGCCGTCGACGGCTTCTCGTAGATGCCCACGGTGCGGTCGCCCTGCACGTTCGAGTGCCCGCGCACCGGGCAGACGCCCGCGCCGGGCCGGCCGATGTTGCCCTGCAGCA
>JAVBUG010000177.1:0-6397 GCA_031555515.1 Microbacterium sp.
TGCTGCAGCATCCGGTCCCCTCCTTCCTTTATGTGTGCGCGGGGCCGAGCCCGCCGGGCTGCGCCCTGCGACCCCGCCCTCTTCGATGAGACGACAGTGGCCGGACGAGACCTCGGGGATTCCCCGCGGTCTCGTCCGGCCCCTGTCGTCTCACGCGAGGACGGTGCGCGCGCGGCCTGCCGCGGCCCGCCGCGGCGGGTGCGGGGAATGCGACAGGGCCCCGGATCGCTCCGGGGCCCTGCGCTGCGTCAGCCTGGCTTACAGGTCGATGCGGGTGTACGTGTTGTCGGCACCGTACTGGAAGACACCGATGGTGGCCTCGGTCGGGTCGCCGTGCTCGTCGAACGTGATCGGGCCCGAGTAGCCGTCGTAGTCGGCCGTGCCGCCACCGAGGATGATGTCGGCGCAGTCGGCGAACGTGGTGCACTTCTCACCGTCGCCCGAACCGCCCGAGACCTCCTGCAGCTTCGCGGCGATGTCGGCCGAGTCGCTGGAGTTGGCGGCGAGCGAGGCGAGGGCGATCAGCACGACGGCGTCGTACGCCTCGTTGCCGTACGAGAAGTCGGTCAGCTCGCTGTTGCCGTCGGCGACCCACCAGTCGTTCAGGCGACCCTGGAACTCCTCGTCGGGCGCGGGGCCCGCGGGGGTCGTGCCCTTCGCACCCTCCATGCTCACGCCGGCGGGCCACTTCGGGTCGGCGCCGAAGTTCTTCAGGTTGCCGTCGACGAGGTACAGGTCCTCGGCGGGGTAGCCCGCAGCGATGAGCGCCGGGCCGACCGTGAAGATCTCGTCGAACGTGATCAGCGCGATGGCGTCGGGGTTCGAGGCGAGGATCGCGGAGATCTGCGCGTCGAAGTTGGTGTCACCGGTGTTGTAGGACTGCTCGGCGACGATCTCACCGCCCGAGCCCGTGAAGACCTCCTGGAAAACCTCGTTGAGGCCGGTGCCGTAGGCGTCGTTCTGGTACAGGACCGCGACGTTCTCGTGACCGTCCTCGGCGACGAGGTTGCCGAGGACCTCGCCCTGGAGCGTGTCGGCCGGAGCCGTGCGCCAGTAGAGGTTGTTGTCGTCCCAGTTGGTGAAGTCGAGGGACGTGTTGGCCGGGGAGAACGTGAGGACGCCGGCCGCGACGGCGTCGTCGAGGAAGAGCTTCGTCACACCCGACGACGCGGCGCCGATGGCGGCCGTGACCTTCTCGGAGATGAGCTTCTGGATCGTCGTGGCGTACGCCTTGTTGTCGGTGTCGCCCGAGTCGCCCCACACGATGTCGTCGATCGTGCTGCCCTTGGCGGCCTCGTTGATGTCGGCGGCGGCGAGTCCGACGCCGGCCTCCTCGGGCGGGCCGAGGTACGACAGGCTTCCCGTCTGGGGAAGGATCGTGCCGATCTTGATCGTGAGGTCGCGCTCCTCGGTGGGCGGGGTGGTCTCGTCGCCGCCACCGGTGCCCCCACCGGCGCAGCCGGCGAGGACGAGGGCGCTGGCGCCGACGAGCGCGATGCCACCGAGGACGGTGGTCTTGCGCGAGCGGGTGAAGACGCTCATGTTGCTCCTTGCTGTGCGATTACAACGGGAACGGCTCGGGCGCCGACCCAGTGCACTAAACCTAATCGTCGTCAAGCGTCGCCAATGTTGCCTTTCGTTAACGATCTGTAACAGCTTGAAAACCGTGATCGGACCGTAATTCTGCGGGCCCTCTCGGGCGCCTCGCTGTGGATAACCCGTCGCCCGCTGCGCGGAGCGCGCCGGAACGGATGCCGCGTCCCCGGCCGGCCACCCATACCCCTCGCGGGTATACACTGGAGCGATCGGGTACCCCTGAGGGGTATCCCTCTCGAACGACGGAGGAGAAGTCATGGCAGAGGCCGAGTACACGGTGACGGGAATGAGCTGCGGGCACTGCGAGGCGTCCGTGCGCGGCGAGGTGTCGAAGCTCGCGGGCGTCCAGGACGTGCAGGTGAGCGCCGCCGCGGGCACGCTCAAGATCGTCTCCGCGGCCGAGCTCGCCGACGCCGCCGTCCTCGCGGCCGTCGACGAGGCCGGTTACAGCGCGGTCCGCGCATGAGTGAGGCCTCGGCCCCCGCCGCCCGGTTCGAGCTCGAGATCGGCGGGATGACGTGCGCGTCGTGCGCCGCGCGGATCGAGAAGCGGCTGAACCGGATGGACGGGGTCGAGGCATCCGTCAACTACGCCACGGAGAAGGCGTTCGTCACCGCTCCCCCGGGACTCGACCCGCAGGCGCTGATCGAGGAGGTGGAGAAGACCGGGTACACGGCCGCCCTCCCCGCGCCGCCCGCGACCGAGCCTGCCGATGAGCAGCCCGCCGACGCCGAGCTCACGAGCCTCCGGCACCGGCTCATCGGGTCGATCGTGCTGTCGGTGCCGGTGATCCTCCTCTCGATGATCCCGGCCCTGCAGTTCACGTTCTGGCAGTGGGCGTCGCTGGCGCTCGCGGCCCCGGTGGTGGTGTGGGGCGCGTGGCCGTTCCACCGCGCCGCCTGGATCAATCTGCGCCACGGCGCCGCCACGATGGACACGCTGATCTCGCTGGGCGTCTCGGCGGCGTTCCTGTGGTCGCTGTACGCGCTGTTCTTCGGGCACGCGGGCATGCCGGGCATGACGCACACGTTCGAGTGGTCGGTCGCGCCCAGCGACGGCGCGGGCGACATCTACCTCGAGGTCGCCGCCGGTGTGACGACGTTCGTGCTCGCGGGCCGGTACTTCGAGCAGCGGTCGAAGCGCCGCGCCGGCGCCGCGCTGCGCGCCCTCCTCGAGATCGGCGCGAAGGACGTCGCGGTGCTGCGCCCCGCGGGCGCCCCGGCGGGTCAGGTCGCCCTGGGCATGCCGGGCATCGGCTCCCCCGCCGCACCCGCCCTCGTCGAGGTGCGCGTGCCGGTCGCCGACCTGCGCGCCGGCGAGGAGTTCGTCGTACGCCCCGGCGAGAAGATCGCCACCGACGGCGTCGTGACCTCGGGCACCTCCGCCGTCGACGTCTCGATGGTCACGGGCGAGTCCGTGCCCGTCGAGGTCGCGCCCGGCG
Organism: Microbacterium sp.; assembly: GCA_031555515.1. Classification (GTDB taxonomy): domain Bacteria; phylum Actinomycetota; class Actinomycetes; order Actinomycetales; family Microbacteriaceae; genus Microbacterium. The sequence goes on from JAVBUG010000177.1 coordinate 3,038, forward strand.
ATGCCGTGGTCGGCGCCACGGTCAACGCGGGCGGCCGCCTGGTCGTGCGTGCGACGCGTGTCGGCGACGACACGCAGCTCGCGCAGATGGCCCGGCTCGTCGAAGACGCCCAGTCAGGCAAGGCGAAGGTGCAGCGCCTGGCTGATCGCATCTCCGGCGTCTTCGTGCCGATCGTGCTGCTCATCTCGCTGGGCACGCTCGTGGCCTGGCTCCTGACCGGAGCCCCCGCGTCGATGGCCTTCACCGCGGCGGTCGCCGTGCTCATCATCGCGTGCCCGTGCGCGCTCGGGCTGGCGACCCCGACGGCACTGCTCGTCGGCACCGGCCGCGGTGCGCAGCTGGGCATCCTCATCAAGGGCCCCGAGGTGCTCGAGTCCACGCGCACGGTCGACACCGTCGTGCTCGACAAGACCGGCACCGTGACGAGCGGACGCATGTCGCTCATCGACGTCGTGGTCGCGGGCTCGCTCGACCCTCACACGATCCCCACGGCCCCTCTACGCAGCGCCGACGCGCCGCGCGGAGCCTCCGGCCGCGTGGGCCCGGAGGCTCCGGCGGCCCGCGCCGAGCTGCTGCGTCTCGCGGGTGCCCTCGAGCACGCCTCCGAGCACCCGATCGCCCAAGCGATCGCCCGCGCCGCGACCGCCGAGGCCGGGGCACTCCCCCACGTCGAGTCGTTCCAGAACGTGCCGGGCAAGGGCGTCTCGGGCGTCGTCGAGGGGCACGCGGTGCTCGTCGGCCGCGAGGCCCTGCTCGCCGACTGGGCGCTGACCCTCCCCGACGACCTGGCCGTCGCGAAGGCCGCGGCCGAGGCGCTGGGCCGCACCCCGGTACTCGCCGCCTGGGACGGCGCGGTGCGCGGCCTCCTCGTCGTCGCCGACCAGGTCAAGCCCACCAGCCGCGAGGCGGTGCGGCAGCTCAAGGCCCTCGGCCTCGCGCCGGTGCTCCTCACCGGCGACAACGCCGCCGCGGCGCGCGCGATCGCCGACGAGGTCGGCATCGAGCGTGTGATCGCCGAGGTGCTGCCGCACGACAAGGTCGCCGTCGTCACCGAGCTGCAGAGCGAGGGCCGCGTCGTCGCGATGGTCGGCGATGGCGTGAACGACGCCGCCGCCCTCGCGCAGGCCGACCTGGGCCTCGCGATGGGGACCGGGACGGATGCCGCGATCGAGGCCTCCGACATCACCCTCGTGCGCGGCGACCTCCGCAGCGCAGCCGACGCGATCCGCCTCTCGCGCGCGACCCTCGGGACGATCAAGGTCAACCTGTTCTGGGCCTTCGCGTACAACGTGGCCGCGATCCCGCTGGCGGCCCTGGGCCTGCTGAACCCTATGATCGCCGGAGCGGCGATGGCGTTCTCGAGCGTCTTCGTGGTGGGCAACAGCCTGCGCCTGCGGCGGTTCCGCAGCCTCTCGACCACTCACCGTTGAAGGAGTCCGACATGACCGACACCGCCATCGATCACCCGCACGCGCACGCCGGTGAGCACGCCCACCACGGCTACATCACCGACAAGGACAAGTACCTCAACCGCCTCAAGCGCATCGAGGGTCAGGCCCGCGGCATCCACAAGATGGTCGAGGACGAGAAGTACTGCATCGACATCCTCACGCAGATCAGCGCGCTGACGTCCGCCCTCGAGGCCGTCGCCGTGGGTCTGCTCGACGACCACCTGCGCCATTGCGTGGTGGATGCTGCGCGCCTGGGCGGCGCGGAGGCCGACGCGAAGATCACCGAGGCCACGCAGGCCATCGCCCGCCTCGTGCGCTGAGCGCGGGCCGGGCCGGAAGGGCCGGCGTCTATGCCGCGACGCGCGTGCGGCGGGCGTGGACGAGCGAGTCGACCGTGAGCACCGTGAGCGCCACCCAGACGAGCCCGAAGCCGATCCAGCGTTCGAGGGGCATCGGCTCACCGAGGAGGAGCCAGCCCACGAGGAACTGCAGGACCGGCGCGACGAACTGCAGCAGCCCGATCGTCGTGAGCGAGACGCGGCGCGCACCCGCGGCGAACAGCAGCAGCGGCACCGCCGTGATGACCCCGGTGAGGCTGAGGAGCACGGTGTGCTGCCAGCCGTCCGCGCCCATCGTGAGCCCCTCGGTCGCGCCGACGATCACGAGCACGACCACGGCGATCGGCGTGAGCCACAGCGTCTCGAGGGTGAGGCCGCTCACGGCGTCGACCGACGGGCCGACCTTCTTCTTCACGAGGCCGTAGACGCCGAAGGATGCTGCGAGCGTGAGCGCGATCCAGGGGAAGGCGCCGTAGCCGATCACGATCACGGCGACCGCTGCCGCCGCGATGCCGATGGCGACCCACTGCGTCGGGCGCAGCCGCTCGCGCAGTACGAGCACGGCGAGCAGCACCGTCGCGATCGGGTTGATGAAGTAGCCCAGACTGGTCTCGATCACGTGACCGTTCAAGGCTCCGTAGATGAACACCTGCCAATTGACGTAGATCAAGAGGCCCGCGATCACGGTGAGGCCGATCAGCCTCGGCCGGCGGAAGATCGCGGTCAGCCGGGGCCACGTGCGGGTCACCGTGAGCAGCAGCGCACAGAAGACGAGCGACAGCAGGATGCGCCACGCCACGATCTCCCACGGCCCGGTCGGCGCGAGCAGCAGGAAGTACAGCGGCAGGAAGCCCCACAGCAGGTATGCCGAGAAGGTGAAGATCCCGCCGAGCCGGCGTTCGCGCGCCTCCGCCGCGTCGCTCACGATCCGGCGGGTGCCGGTCGTGACGCCGAGGTCGAGCGCCGTCGAGTCGTCGAGTCCGTCCACCACGTCGCGATCGGGAAGGGAAGACTGCTCGTGACTCACCGAGTCAGCCTACGCCCGCCCCACAGCGGCCCGGCCCGCTGCGCCGGGGGCGCAGCATCCGTTTTCCGTCGTCCGTGACCCGATTCCTGCCACCGGGAACGACGAAAGGGCCGGATGCCGAAGCATCCGACCCTTTCGGTACGCGCAGTGCGCGGAACTCAGCGAACGACGACCGCGAGGACGTCGCGAGCCGACAGCACGAGGAACTCGTCGCCGCCGAACTTGACCTCGGTCCCGCCGTACTTGCTGTAGATCACGCGGTCGCCGACGGCGACGTCGAGCGGGATGCGGTTGCCGTTGTCGTCGATACGACCCGGGCCCACCGCCACGACCTCGCCCTCCTGGGGCTTCTCCTTGGCGGTGTCGGGGATGACCAGACCGCTGGACGTGGTCTGCTCGGCCTCGACCTGCTTGATGACGATGCGGTCCTCGAGCGGCTTGATGGAAACCGACACGGTCTACCTCTTCTTTCTTGAGACTAAGACTCGTTAGCACTCTGACGTTGAGAGTGCTTACGTCAGTCTAGGCAACCGGCTGGCACTCA
>JAVBUG010000086.1:0-10171 GCA_031555515.1 Microbacterium sp.
TAGATCGAGCTCTTGCATGCGGCATCCGTCCATCAAGAAATCTATGGGCGAGTTCCAGCATAGGAAATGATGCCGATGGATGCTTCGTTCCCTCCGTCGGCGGCTCGCACGGGCCGCCGACCTGAACGGGAGAAGACATGGCACACGTACTCATGGCGGTCACCGGCGCGGACGCCGTCGCGCTCACCGACGGCACGGCGCACCCGACCGGATTCTGGGCGGAGGAGCTCGTCGAGCTGCACCGCGGGCTCGTCGCCGCCAGTCACACCGTCGATGTCGCGACCCCGGGCGCCGTGCGCCCGACGGTCGACCCCGGCAGTCTCGGCGGGGACTCCGCCGACGAGCTGCGCGACTACCTCGCGTCGATCGACGCGCTGCTGGCGACCCCGCGTGCGCTCGCCGACGTCAAGGCCGGCGAGTACGACGCGATCGCGCTGCCCGGCGGGCACGGACCGATGGTCGACCTCGCGACCGATGCCGACCTCGGACGGCTCCTCGTCGACGCGGTCGACCGCGATGCCGTGGTGGGCGTGCTGTGCCACGGGCCGGCCGGGCTCTTGAGCGCGGTGCGCGAGGACGGCTCGTTCGCCTTCGCCGGGCGCCGGCTCGCGGTCTTCACCGATGAGGAGGAGCACCAGGGCGGCCTCAAGGACGCCTCGCCGTACTTCGTCGAGTCGCGGCTGCGCGACCTCGGCGCCGTCGTCGCGTCGGGCGATCCGTGGTCGGTCACCGTCGTCACCGACGGCTCGCTCGTGAGCGGGCAGAACCCGCAGTCCAGCGTGGCGACCGCACAGCGCCTCGTCGAGGTGCTCGCCGCGCGGTGACGCTCACGGGAACGGATGCTGCGTGCCGCAGCATCCGTTTCCGTCTGCGTGCGACGGGTCAGGCGACCGGCTGCTGCAGCTCGGTCACCCAGGTGGACTGCGGACCGTCGGCCTGGAGGTAGACCTCGCGGCAGGGGCCGTCGAACTCGCCGCCGTCGGCCGTGACCGCCTGCATGAACGCGCCCCACGCGTCGCCGATGCCGCTCATCTCGCCCCGGTAGGTCGTGACCGCGGCCCGCTCGGCGGCAGGCAGCTCGACGACCTGCCAGCCGTCGCCCTCCACGGGCGCGTCGCCCGCGAGCCACGAGACCCACACCCGCAGGTCGCCGCCCTCGAGCGGCTCGTACCAGAACGTGCCGGGCTCGCGGTATTCGACGCCCGCGGCCTCGAGGGCGTCGTGCAGCGGCGGGAGGATGCGGTCGACGACGGCGGGCACGCCCTCGCTTGCCGGCGCCACACCCGACGCGGCATAGACGGTGACGGGTTCGAGCCGGCGGTATTCGATGGCGGTCATCCTGTGCTCTCCTTCGAGGGTCGGGCGGCGCATGCGCCTTCTGCATCGTCGTCGCGGGGTCCGACATCGGCGGAGGGGCACAATGGCACTGTGCCTATTCTGAACAAGGACATGGTCCTCTGCATATCGCTCGCCGCCCGCCCGTCGAACATCGGCACCAGGTTCCACAACTTCCTGTACGACGAGCTCGGGCTCAACTTCATCTACAAGGCGTTCACGACCGACGACATCGCCGCCGCGATCGGCGGGGTGCGGGCGCTGGGCATCCGCGGCTGCTCCGTCTCGATGCCGTTCAAAGAGGCCGTGATCCCACTCGTCGACGAGATCGAGCTCTCTGCCGCGGCGATCGAGTCCGTCAACACGATCGTCAACGACGGCGGGCGCCTCATCGCCTCGAACACTGATTACGAGGCCGTCGCGGAGCTGCTCGAGAGGCACGCGATCGACCCCGCCCTTCCCGTGCTGGTGCGCGGATCGGGCGGCATGGGCAAGGCGGTCGTCGCGGCATTCCGCGGCGCGGGCTTCGACGACGTGACGGTGGTGGCCCGCAACGCCGAGGCGGGCGAGCAGATCGCGGCGAAGTACGGCTACCGCAGCGTCACGACGGATCCAGCGCCCGGGCATGCGGTGCTGGTCAACGTCACCCCGCTCGGGATGGCGGGGGCGGATGCCGACTCCCTCTCGTTCTCGCGCGAGCACATCGAGGCGGCGCAGACCGTCTTCGACGTCGTCGCCTACCCCGCCGAGACGCCGCTGATCCAGGCGGCGCGGAGCAGCAGCATCCCGGTCATCACGGGTGCCGAGGTGATCGCGCTGCAGGCGGCCCGCCAGTTCGAGCGGTACACCGGCGTCACGCCGACCCTCGACCAGATCCAGCGCGCCTCGGAGTTCTCTCGCCAGTAGGTCGGCCCGCGGTCGTCCGCGAGCCCGGTGTCGGGTCAGGGCACGCGGTAGCCCGCGGCGCGGAAGAGCTCGTACCACTCGGCGCGGGTGAGCGGGATGTCGGAGCCCTCGGCGGCGCCGGCCACCCGCTCGGGGCTCGTCGTGCCGAGCACCACCTGCATGAGCGCGGGGTGCCGGGTGATCCAGGCCACCGCGATCGCGATCGGCGGCACGTCGTACGTGTTCGCGAGGCGCTCGATCACGGCGTTGAGCTCGGGGTAGTCGGGCGAGTCGAGGAACACGCCGGTGAAGAATCCCGCCTGGAACGGCGACCAGGCTTGCACCGCGATGTCGTGCAGGCGGCAGTAGTCGATGATCCCGCCGCCGTCGAGCGTGAGGGACTGGTCCTCACCGTGCATGTTCGCGGCGACGCCCTGCGCGATGGTCGGGGCGTGGGTGATCGACAGCTGGATCTGGTTCGCGACGATGGGCTGGCGCACCGACTTCTTCAGCAGGTCGATCTGGCGCGGCGTGTGGTTCGAGACGCCGAACGCCCGCACCTTGCCCGCGGCCTCGAGCTCGTCGAACGCACGGGCGACCTCGTCGGGCTCGACCAGCGCGTCGGGCCGGTGCAGGAGCAGGATGTCGATGTAGTCGGTGTCGAGGGCGCGCAGCGATCCCTCCACCGACTCGACGATGTGCTCGTACGAGAAGTCGAAGTAGGGTCCGGGATGCCGGATTCCGGCCTTGGTCTGGAGCGTGATCTGCTCCCGCTCGGCCGGCGACAGCCGCATCGCCTCGGCGAAGCGCCGCTCGCAGCCGTGAAGGTCGCGGCCGTAGATGTCGGCGTGGTCGAAGAAGTCGATGCCGGCGTCGCGCGCGGTGCGGATGAGCGTGCGCACGGCGTCGTCGTCGAGGTCGTGGATGCGCATGAGGCCGAGCACCACGTTGGGTGCCGGACGCTCGACGCCGGTGAGTTCGATGGTCTTCATGGGTCCGCTCTCGGGTCGGGTCAGTACTGCCGGGTCCACGTTAGGTACCGCCCACAAAGAAGTCCAACAACTGTATATTCTGCGATTGAGAATCGAAGCGAATGGATATGCCATGGAGCACCGCCAGCTGGAGTACCTGGTCACCCTCACCGAGGAACGCCATTTCACCCGCGCCGCGGAGCGGTGCCGGGTCTCGCAGTCCGGGCTGTCGGCGGCGATCCGCCGGCTCGAGCAGGAACTCGACGCGAAGCTCTTCGAGAGGACGACGCGCTCGGTCGAGCCGACGCCGACCGCCCTCGCGCTCCTGCCGCACGCCCGCGAGATCCTCGCCCAGACGGCCGCCGGACGGGACGCCGTCGTCCGCGCGTCGCACCAGCTCGCCGGCTCGCTGCGGATCGGCGCCGAGCAGTGCCTGGGGGCCCTCGACGTGAACCTGCTCCTCGAGCGGTTCCATCGCCGCCACCCCGCCGTCGACATCCAGTTCGTGCAGGCGGGGTCGCACCAGCTGGTCGACCATGTCGCAGCCGGCGAGCTGGACGTCGCCTTCGTCGCCAGCGCAGACCCCGCGCCGGTGCCGGCGGTGGCAGAGCTCGCGCGGATCCCCCTCGTGCTCATCGTCCCGCCCGCTCATCCGCTGGCCGAGCGTCCGGTGTCGCGGTGGAGGGACCTCCGCGACGCCGATTTCGTGGACTTCCGGCCGGCGTGGGCGCTGCGCACGATCAACGACGACGCGTTCCAGCGGCACGGCGTCGAGCGGCGGGTGCGCTGCAGCGTGGACGATGTGCACACGCTGCTCGACCTCGTCGTGCGCGGGCTCGGCGTCGCGATCGTGCCGCAGCACGTCGCGAACAAGCCCCAGGCGAAGGGCCTCGTCGCCCTGCCGGTCCCCGCCGGCGCGCCGGAGTGGATCGTGTCGACCCTCATCGCGGGGACCGCCTCGCTCGCACCGCGCCTCCTCGAGATCCTCGACGAGGAGCGTGCCGAGGCCGAGGCCGCATGACCGTCGCGCTGGTCGAAGGCGAGAGCGATCGGATCGCTCTCGAGACGCTCGCGGCGCGGATGGGGATGCGGATGCCGGAGATCCGTGTCGTGGGCGGCTCGAAGGGCGCCCGCCGCGCGGCCGGGGGACTCGTCGGCGTGCCGCTCGTCGGTCTCGTCGATGTGGGGGAGCGCCGCGACTTCGAGCGCGTGCTCGACACGGTGTTCGTGTGCGACCCCGACCTCGAGGCCGAGTTCGTGCGCGCTCTCGGCGTCGCGCGCGTCGAGGCGGTGATCGCGGAGCAGGGCGAGCTCGAGTCGTTCCGGAGCCTTCAGCGCCAGCCGTTCCAGCGCGAACGTCCGGTCGACGCGCAGCTCGCGCGCTTCTTCGGGGGCCGCAGCGGCAACAAGGCGCGCTACGCCCGGCTGCTCGCGGAGGCGGTGCCGCTCGATCGCGTGCCGCCGCCGCTCGCGGCGCTGCTGGCCGCGCTCTGACCGCGCCCGCATCGGCTCCTGATCAGGGGTTGTGCGGCAGCATCCATCGTCCTGCCGTCGGTGAGATCGTTCTCACGCGTCGCTTGCCACCCGTTCACCCGGCCGTCGCGGAGTGGTCGACGATCGGTCAGTACGCGGCCGAACGCCCCCGGTTGCGTCGGGGGCATGAGTCGAATCCCCACACGACGCGTCCTGCCGCGCCTTCTCGCCGCGGCAGCAGCGACGGCCACCGCCGTCGCCCTCCTCCCCACCTCCGCCGCCTTTGCCCAGCCGGTCGCCGCCGCATCCCCCCACTCGCAGTCGCCGTACGTGCAGACGCACGTGCCGACGCTCGTCGCACGAGCGACGCTCTCGGCCGACCACCTCGAGCCGGGCCCGGCGTCGGGTGCCCTGGCCAGCTCGGCCAACGGGCGCACCGGCCCGTGGGACGGCCAGGTCATCCCCGGCTTCTCGGCCGCGATCGACAACGGCGACGGCACGTTCTGGGCTCAGCCCGACAACGGCTTCGGCGCCAAGGGCAACTCCGCCGACTTCCTGCTGCGCAACTACCTCGTGCGTCCCGCGTGGCAGACGGCCGCCGGTGGCGCCGGCGAGATCCGGATCGAGCGGTTCGTGTCGTACAACGACCGCAACCACGTGCTCGACTTCCCGATCGTGAACGACGGCACCGCCGAGCGCCTCCTCACCGGCGCCGACTTCGACATCGAGTCGGTCGTCAAGGCCAAGGACGGCACGTTCTGGGTCGGCGAGGAGTTCGGCCCGTTCCTGCTGCACTTCGACGCCGAGGGCACGCTGCTCGAGAAGCCGTTCGCGCTCGACGGCGCGAAGTCGCCGCAGAACCCGTACCTGCAGCCCGGTGAGACCCCGCGCGTGCGCGCCAGCCGCGGCTTCGAGGCCCTCGCGGCGTCGGTGAACGGGCGCTACCTCTACCCGGTCGTCGAGGGTTCGTACGCGGACGACAGCGACCTGCGCCGCCGCGAGATCCTCGAGTTCGACACGCGCGCCGGCGCCTACACCGACCGCACGTGGAGCTACCAGACCGACCAGGAGCCGAACGTCATCGGCGACGCGTTCACCGTCCGGGGCGACGTGCTGCTGCTCATCGAGCGCGACGACTTCGAGGGCGAGCAGGCCGTCACCAAGCGCGTGTACCAGGTGGACCTGCGTCGCACCGACGCCGAGGGCTACCTCGAGAAGACCCTGGTGCTCGACGCGCTGCGCATCGCCAACCCGCACGGCATCGGCGCAGGCGACGGCTACGGCACGGGCGAGATCTACTCGCTGCCCGTGCAGTCGTTCGAGACCGTCGTGCAGCTGAAGGACGGCAGCCTGCTCATCGGCAACGACAACAACTACCCCGGCAACGACGCGCGCATCCCCGGCACGCCCGACGACACCGAGTTCGCGATCATCGACCTCGACAAGACGAAGATCGAGCCGTCGACGGTCAGCCTCATCGGCCACCGTGGTGCGAGCGGCTCGCGCCCCGAGCACACGCTCGCGGCGTATGAGACGGCGATCGTGCAGTGCGCCGACTACATCGAGCCCGACGTGGTGTCCACGAAGGACGGCGTGCTCGTCGCGCGCCACGAGAACGAGATCGGGGGAACGACGGATGTCGCGTCCCGGCCCGAGTTCGCCGCGCGCAAGACCACGAAGCTCATCGACGGCGTCGCGGTGACCGGCTGGTTCACGGAGGACTTCACGTTCGCCGAGCTCCGCACGCTCCGCGCGAAGGAGCGCCTGCCGCAGACGCGTCCGGCGAACACCGCGTTCGACGGCCTCTACGTGATCCCGACGCTCGACGAGGTCATGGACCTGGCGCGCCACTCGGTGAGCTGCGACGGCCGGCCCGTCGGCGTGTACCCCGAGACGAAGCATCCGTCGTATTTCGACTCGATCGGTCTCTCACTCGAGGAGCCGCTCGTCGCGGCCCTGAAGGCGAACGGACTCGACCGCGCCAACGCGCCGGTGATCGTGCAGAGCTTCGAGACCGCGAACCTGCGTGAGCTCGACGGCATGACCGACGTCACGCTCGCCCAGCTCGTGAACGCGTCGGGCCGCCCGTGCGACTTCACGCTCGCGGGCGACACGCGCACCTACAAGGACCTCGTGACGCCGACGGGTCTCGCCGATATCGCGTCGTACGCCGACGGCGTGGGCCTCGAGAAGTCCGTCATGATCCCGCGCACCGCCGACGGCCGCCTGGGCACGCCCACCGCGGTCATCGCCGACGCGCACGCCGCCGGGCTCACGGTGCACGGGTGGACGTTCCGGGCCGAGAACCAGTTCCTGCCGGCGGACTTCCGCTCCAGCGCCGACCCCGCCGCCTACGGCGACCTGGACGGCGAGATCCGCGCGTTCGTCGCCACCGGCATGGACGGCGTCTTCAGCGACCACCCCGGCATCGCCGCGGTGACCATCGACACGGTGACGCTCGCGGGCTGAGCCCGGACGGCGACCGACCGCGCGAACAAGGTGGGTGATGCTGCGGCATCACCCACTTTGTGCGTTACGGGGCGACACGGGTGGCTGGCACAATGCGGAGGATGGGCGCCGCCGGGGGGCGGCGCTTTCGACGAAGGGACGAGTATGGCCATCGACGGCACCCCCGGGGCGGGACTGACGAAGGAGCAGCTTGCGGAGGAGGTGACCCACCTCGCCACGCCCGATCTGCTGAAGACGCCGTTCGGCGACCTCGAGTTCTTCGACGGCGTTCCGAAGCCGGAATCGGCGCAGACCATCTTCGACGCGCTCGATCTGCTGCGCGGCATCGACGCGTTCCTCACCGCTGTGCCGGGCGCTTCGCTCGTGGCCATGCGGCGCGGTCTGCGCAGCGCCGGCGTGGACTCGCCCGAGAAGATCGGCTACACCGACCCGCGCGCGAACTCGGGCAGCATGTTCCTCACGCCCAACACCGAGACCACGTACGGCACGACGTTCCTCGATCTCAAGGCGTGGGGTCCGACCGTCATCGAGGCACCGCCCGAGTCGATGTGCGTCGTCGACGACTTCTGGTTCCGCTACGTCGCCGACATGGGCATCCCCGGCCCCGACAAGGGTGCCGGCGGGAAGTACCTGTTCCTGCCGCCGGGCTACGACGGCGAGCGCCCCGACGGGTACTTCACGTACGAGTCCCCGACCTTCACCAACTGGGTGGTGCTCCGTGCGCTCGGCGGCGTCCCGGCGATGAAGCAGACGCGGATCTATCCGCTGTCCGAAGCCGATGCCCCGCGCGAGAACACCTTCCTCAACATCGCGTCGGTGCTGCAGAACACCGTGCACGCCAACGACTTCACGTTCTTCGAGGAGGTCGCTCAGCTCGTCGCGGAGGAGCCGGTCACCGCGCTCGACCCTGAGCGCGCGGGCACGCTCGCGGCGATCGGGCTCATGCACGGCAGCCCCTTCGCGCCGGACGAGCGGCTGCGTGGCATCCTCGACGAAGCCGCCCGGATCGGCGCCGGCGCCTCGCGCGCCATCCTCTACACGCCACGCGAGCCTGAGGCGTACTACTGGGAGGGTCTCTCGTGGAAGAACCCGTTCGTCGGCGGCAGCTACGAGTTCCTCCACGAGGGTGCGCGCCTTCTCGACGCACGCACCCGCTTCCACTACTTCGCGACAGTGATCACCCCGGCGATGGCGCACGCCCAGATCGGTGCCGGGTCCGCGTACACGTACACGGCGCACGACGGTGACGGTGAGATCCTCGACGGCGCGAAGACGTACTCGCTGCGGATCCCCGCCGACCCTCCGGCGAAGAACTTCTGGTCGGTGGACATCTACGACACCCAGACCCGGTCGCTGCTGCAGTCGACCGAGTACCCGGCGCTGTCGAGCCTTTCGGGGTCGGTGAAGGCCGAGGACGACGGGTCGTATGTGCTGTGGTTCTCGCCGACGGCGCCCGAGGGCAAGGAGTCCAACTGGATCCCGACGATCCCCGGCAAATCCTGGTTCCCGATGCTGCGGCTCTACGGGCCTCTCGAACCGTGGTTCGACGGCTCGTGGCGCATCCCCGAGATCACCAAGGAGGCCTGAGCACCATGACCGACCTCGACACCCTCGCCACCGAGTCGTACCTGTACGGATTCCCGCTCGTCTTCAACCTCGAGCAGGTGATCCGCTACACGACGACCGGGGTCGGGGCCAACCCGCCGGCTTCGTTCAACGCGTTCTCGCACGCGCGCACGCTCGCCTCGGCGGCCGACACCTTCGTGTCGATCAACAACGACACCGTCTACTCGATCGCCTCGCTCGACCTCGGGGTCGGGCCGGTCCGCCTCTCGGTGCCCGCGTCCGATCGCTACTACGTCCTGCAGTTCGTCGACGCCTGGACCGACAACTTCGCCTACGTCGGCACGCGCGGCACGGGCAACGAGGCGGGTGAGTTCCTGATCGTCCCTCCGGGATGGGAGGGGGATGCTGCGGGCCTGACGATCGTGCACGCGCCGACGCGCATCGTGTCCATCGTCGGCCGGTGGTCGTGCTCGGGCGTCGACGATCTGCCCGCCGTCCACGCGCTGCAGGACGCCACGACGCTCACGCCGCTCGATCCGGACGCCGTCGCGACGGGTGTCCCGGCGGTCGACCTCCACGGCGACGATGTGCTCGACTTCTGGGAGAAGTACCGCGTGTGGTCGCAGGCGTTCGCACCCGCTCCCCGCGACGAGGCGCTGCAGGCGTCGTTCGCCGCGATCGACGTCACGAGCGACGTGCCGGTCGCCCAGCGGAACGAGGAGCAGCTCGCCGCGCTGCGCGCCGGCTTCCAGGCCGGCGCGGGCGCGATCACGAAGGCGATGGCGGGGGCTGCCGCCGGTGCGACGCCGGGCGCCTGGTCGAACACCGTCCACGTCTTCGACTACAACCTCGACTTCTTCGAGGTCGGCACGAAGGACGAGCCGGAGTGGAAGATCGTCGATCCGAAGCGGCGGATCGTCGAGCGCGCCGTCGCCGCCCGCGCCGGGCTGTGGGGCAACCACGGGTACGAGGCCGCCTACGTCATGACGTTCCTCGACAGCGACGGGCAGCCGCTCACGGGCGAGCACGAGTACGAGCTGCGGCTCTCACCGCCGCCGCCCGTCGACGCGTTCTGGTCGGTCACGATGTACGCGCTGCCGGAGTTCTACCTCGTCGCGAACGAGATCGACCGCTACTCGGTGGGCGACCGCACTCCGGGCATCATCACCGACGCCGACGGCGGACTCACGATCCGCATCAGCCGCACGCGGCCGTCGGACACGGATGCTGCGGCCAACTGGCTGCCGGCACCAGAGGGTGCGTTCCGCCCGATTCTGCGCATGTACATGCCGGGCGATGCGGTGCTCGACGGCACCTCCGCCCCGCCGCCGATCACCCGCCTCAGCTGACGACCACCCCGCGACGGCAGGCGCGCGGCGCGGCGCCGCGCGGCGCACGCGGGGTCGCGCCGCGCGGGGCCCACGCACCCGGCCCCCTCGCACGAGCGTGAGACGACAGTGCGCGGACGAGAC
>JAVBUG010000066.1:0-5026 GCA_031555515.1 Microbacterium sp.
CGTCTGGAGAAAGCCGGAACGCCCGTGCCTCACGGCCGGAGGGCCGTGGTCGCGCGGTCGCGCATGGTGAGGTCGGGATGAGTGGATGCCGCACGCCAGCCGTCGCCGGTCAGGATGGCGCGGATCGCCTCGCCCTGCCACTCGCCGTGCTCGATCACGATCAGGCCGCCGGGGTGCGCGAGGCGCAGTCCCACTCCGCTCAGGATGCGCACGACGTCGAGGCCGTCCTCTCCCCCGTACAGCGCCGCGGGCGGGTCGAAGAAGCGCACCTCCGGATCACGCGGGATCGCAGCATCCGGAACATACGGAGGATTGGATGCCACGACCGAGACGGTGCCGTCGAGCTCGGGGAAGGCGTGGGCCAGGTCGATGAAGGCGAGCGTCGCGTTGTCGGCGCCGACGTGCGCGAAGTTCTCCTTCGTCCACACGAACGCGTCGACCGAGTTCTCGGCGGCGAACACGCGCGCGTGCGGCACCTCGGTCGCCATCGCGAGGGCGACCGCGCCACTGCCGGTGCCGAGATCCACCGCGATGGGAGAGGCGGATGCCGCCGCCCGCAGCGCGTCGATCGCCAGCTGCGCGACGACCTCGGTCTCGGGCCGCGGCACGAACACCCCGGGGCCGACCCGCAACTCCAGGTGGCGGAAGGGCGCGGTCCCGACGATGTGCTGCAGCGGCTCGCGCGTGGCGCGGCGGGCGACCAGCGCGTCGAGGCGGGACGCGTCGGCGGCGGTGACGCGTTCGCCGCGGATCGCGGCCGCCTGCACTCCCCCGCGCCCGGAGCCGAGCACGAAGGCGGCCAGCAGCTCGGCGTCGACGGACGGATCGGCGACGCCGGCCTCGGCGAGGCGCGACGCGGCACGCCGGAGGGCGTCGGAGAGCAGGGGGGTTTCGTCGGGAGAAGCCATGACCGCATCCACCTTAGGGCCGGTGCGCCGGCGGGCAGGGTACCGGGACGCGGCCAGCCGTTCGTCACAGAAGGACTCACAGCGAAAGGCTCACCCTAGGCTGGGCTCGATCCGCCGTGAACCCCGTGAAAGGCCCGACATGCCCGGCATCCACTCCGACATCACCGCTGCTTTCGGCAACACCCCGCTGGTCCGCCTCAACCGCGTGACCAACGGCTCCGGCGCCGAGGTGCTCGCCAAGCTCGAGTACTACAACCCCGGCTCGAGCGTGAAGGACCGCCTGGGCATCGCGATCGTCGACGCCGCCGAAGAGTCGGGCGCGCTGAAGCCGGGCGGCACCATCGTCGAGGGCACGAGCGGCAACACCGGCATCGCGCTCGCCCTGGTGGGCGCGGCGCGCGGCTACAAGGTCATCCTCACGATGCCGTCGTCGATGTCCGTCGAGCGCCGCCAGCTGCTCAAGCGCTTCGGTGCGGAGCTCGTGCTCACCGACCCCGCGGGCGGCATGAAGCTCGCCGTCGCCGAGGCCGAGCGCATCGTCGCCGAGACCCCCGGCGCCGTCCTCGCGAAGCAGTTCGAGAACGAGGCGAACCGCCAGATCCACCGCAAGACCACCGCTGAGGAGATCTGGCGCGACACCGACGGCGAAGTCGACATCTTCGTCGCCGGCGTCGGCACCGGCGGCACCATCACCGGTGTCGGCCAGGTGCTCAAGGAGCGCAAGCCCGAGGTGCAGGTCGTGGCCGTCGAGCCGACCGCCTCGCCGCTGCTGTCGACCGGCACCCCCGGCCCGGCCAAGATCCAGGGCATCGGCCCGAACTTCGTGCCGCCGATCCTCGACACCGACGTGTTCGACGAGGTCGTGACTGTCGAGTTCGAGGACGCCATCTCGACGTCGCGCGACCTGGCCGCCCAGGAGGGCATCCTCGTGGGCATCTATAGTGGCGCCGCCGTGTGGGCCGCGCTGCAGCTCGCCGCGCGCCCTGAGACCGCCGGCACGAAGATCGTCGTGGTCACCCCCGACACCGGCGAGCGCTACCTCTCGACCGCGCTCTTCGAGGATCTGCGCGAAGATTGAGTCGTCACGACGGCGCGCCGGCAGCCCGACCCGTTCGGGCGCCGGCGCGCCGTCGCCGTCTTCGCGCAGCGCTGTTTCGAGGGCGGTCCACCTGCCCGGCATCCATTCCGCCAGCACCACCGCCTTCGGCGAGACGCCGCTCGTGCGGCTCAACGCGCTCACCGAGGGCCTCGGCGCGGAGGTGCTCGCGAAGCTCGAGTTCTACAACCCTGGCTCGTCGGTCAAGGACCGCCTGGGCTACGCCCTCGTCGAGGCCGCCGAAGCGGCGGGAGAGCTGCTCCCGGGCGGCACGATCGTCGAGTCCACGAGCGGCAACACGGGCATCTCGCTCGCGCTGATCGGGGCCGCCCGCGGGTATCGCGTCATCCTGACGATGCCCGCCTCGATGTCGAAGGAACGTCGCACGCTGTTGAAGGCCTTCGGCGCCGAGCTCGTGCTGACCGATCCTTACAAAGGCATGACCGAGGCGGTCGAGACCGCCCAGCGCATCGTCGACGAGACCCCCGGCGCGATCCTCGCCCGCCAGTTCGAGCACGAGGCGAACGCCGCGATCCACCGCAAGACCACCGCCGAGGAGATCTGGCGCGACACCGAGGGCCAGGTCGACTGGTTCGTCGCGGGTTCGGGCACCGGCGGCACGATCACGGGCGTCGGACAGGTGCTCAAGCAGCGCAACCCGGACGTCAAGATCGTCCTCGTCGAGCCGAAGGACTCCCCCGTCCTGACGGAGGGCCGCGCCGGCGGCCACCGCATCCAGGGCATCGGGCCGAACTTCGTCCCGGAGGTGCTCGACCGCTCGGTCGTCGACGAGATCTTCGACGTCGAGTTCGACGACGCCATCGCCGTCGCGCGCGAACTCGCCACCCGCGAGGGCATCCTCGCCGGAATGTCGGCCGGTGCCGCCGTGTGGGCGGCGCTGCAGATCGCGGCCCGCCCCGAGGCTGCCGGACACCGCATCGTCGTGATCGTGCCCGACTCCGGCGAACGATACCTGTCGACCGCCCTGTACGAACACCTGCGCGAGCCGGAGGCCCCGACCAAATGACCGACGAACGCATCGGATTCTTCGCCCGCGCCCGCGAGGACGTCGCCG
Source organism: Microbacterium sp. (assembly GCA_031555515.1). GTDB lineage: Bacteria > Actinomycetota > Actinomycetes > Actinomycetales > Microbacteriaceae > Microbacterium. Next base: position 3,080 of record JAVBUG010000066.1, read on the forward strand.
CCGCGAAGCTGCGCGACCCCGCGGCACGCGGCGGCCTCGAGATCGCCGTGCTGTATCCGGGACTGCACGCGATCTGGGCGCACCGCGTGTGGCACGCCCTGTGGACGCGGGACTTCCGCTTCGTCGCGCGCGCCGGCTCCCAGATCACGCGGTGGCTCACCGGCATCGAGATCCACCCCGGTGCCACGATCGGCCGCCGCTTCTTCATCGACCACGGCATGGGCGTCGTGATCGGCGAGACCGCCGAGGTCGGCGACGACGTCCTGCTCTACCACGGCGTCACGCTGGGTGGCCGCCAGCGCGAGGGCGGCAAGCGCCACCCCACCGTCGAGGACGGCGTCGCCGTCGGCGCGGGCGCCAAGATCCTCGGTCCGATCACGATCGGCGCAGGATCCGTCATCGGCGCGAACGCCGTCGTCACCAAGGACGCCCCCGCCGACAGCGTGCTGGTCGGCGTGCCCGCGAAGCCGCGTGCTCGGCGCGTGGGCGACGACACCCGCGCCCTGCTGACGACGCCCGAGTATTTCATCTGACGCCGGTTCGGATGATGGATGCTGCGACCCGCGGCATCTCGCAGAACACCGCGTCCGGCCGGGCCTACGCGGCGCTGCGGCGGTAGATCGCGGCGGCAGCGGTGCGCGACGGCGCGTCCAGCTTGCGCAGGATCGCCGACACGTGGACCGACACGGTCTTGACGCTGATGTAGAGCCGCTCGGCGATCTGGCCGTTGCTGAGCCCTTCGGCGACCAGCTCGAGCACCTGCTCCTCGCGGGCGGTCAGCAGCGACCGTGACGCGTCGCCCGTGAGTCCGGCATCCGTCATCAGCGCGTTCGCGCGCGCGGCGAGGCCGTCAGCTCCGAGTTCCTCGGCGTACGCCGCAGCCGCCGCGAGCGCGTCCCGGGCGCCGGCGCGGTCGCCGTCGGCCAGCAGTGTTTCGCCGTGACGCACGCGGGCGTAGGCGCGGATGAAGGCGGGGCCTGTCGCATCGATCGCGGCCGCCCACGGGCCCTCGCCCAGCTCGGCGGCGAACACCGCAGCCCAGAGGGCGGTCACAGGCCACGCGTCGAAGCCGGCGAGCACGGCACGATAGGGCTCGACGTCGGCCTCCTCGCCACGCTCGCGGAGGAGCGCGACAGCCCGCGCCGCGATCGCGGTGAGCGGCAGGGCGAGCACGCCTCCGGCGGGCGTCTCCCATGCGAGACGCGCGTGCGACAGCGCCTCGTGCGCATCGCCGCGGGCGAGGGCCAGCTCGCCGAGGTCGTAGGCCATGCCGAACCGCGTCTGGTACTCGTAGGCGCCGAACCTGTCGAGCTCGAGGCGGGCGGCCTCGAGCGCCGCCTCGGCGCCGTCGATGCGGCCCCGCCAGATCGCGAGGCACACCAGCCGCTCCCGCAGGAAGGCCGAGTAGAGGCCCGGTTCGACCAGGGGCAGCAGCCCGCCGAGCTCCTCCGCCTCACGCAGCCGACCGGCGTAGATGTGCGCCTCGATGACGTTGGCCTCGATCATGACGAGCGGGCCGAGGTCGGCCACGTGGGTGCGCCCGTACTCCATGCCCTCTTGCGCCACGGCCACCGCATCGTCGTAGCGGCCGACCTGCATGAGGGTGTTCGAGTAGTTGATGTAGTAGCGCATCATGGCGCGGACGAAGCCGAGCGAGTACGCCCGGGCCTCCTCGAACAGTGCGACGCCACCGACGTCGCCGACGCTCGCGCGGCACGTCGCCGCGATGAGCAGCGCCTGCGCGAGGATCTCGCGCGCGGTCGGGTCGCCGGCCGCGGCCGCCGCCTCGGCGGTCGCCCGTGTCTGCGCGGCGACCTCCGCGCCGAGCCCCTGACGCCCGTTCAGCATGTGGACGCGTGCGGAGCTCAGCAGGAGCCCGGCCCGCTGCACGTCGTGACGAGAGTCATCGCCGAGGATCGCGAGCGCCTGCTCGATGCTGTCGACGCC
>JAVBUG010000239.1:0-14159 GCA_031555515.1 Microbacterium sp.
CTCGGCGTTGCGCACGGGGTCGCCGGCGGGGGCGGCCTGTGCCACGGCGGGCGAGGCCTGTGCGGCGGCGGGCGCGGCCTGTGCGGCGGCGGGCGCGGCCGCGACAAGGGTCAGCGCGACGGCGGCCGCCGCGACACCGCCCACGAGGCGCCGGATCATCCGCCCGATCCCGGCTGCGCGCAGACGCAGCGCTCGGGCGACCACGACGACATCGCCAGCGCACGGTCGCCGATCGGATTGACGCCGGGGCCCGCGGCCAGCGCGTGGCCGGCGAGCGCGTGCAGGCACTTGACGCGCGTCGGCATACCGCCGGCGGAGATGCCCGCGATCTCGTCCACCTCGCCGAACACGGCGCGGTCGCGCAGATAAGCCTCGTGCGCGTGCTGATACGCGGCGGCGACCTCCTCGTCGGCGGCGAGCTCGTCCTGGAGCTCCCGCATGACGTGGTCGGCTTCGAGCCCCGACATGGCAGCCGTGGCGGCGGGGTGCGTGAGGTAGTAGAACGTCGGGAAGGGCGTGCCGTCGGGGAGCCGCGGCGACGTCGCGACGACGGTGGGGTTGCCGCAGACGCAGCGGGCGGCGATGCCGACGACGCCGCGCGCGGGACGACCGAGCTGTTCGCGGAGCACCGCCAGATCGGCGTCGCTGACAGGGGGGTACGGCGGGGTCGTCACAGAGGTGCTCCTTGGTCGGGCTCAGATTACCGGCGCCACCTGGGATGGTCCTGGACCGCGCGGCGGGCGGACGCGCCGCCTCCGCGGCGGTCGGCGTCGCTCACGGTGTCGGGGTGTTCGAGGGTTCGGGGTCGGGAACGCCCACGGTCACGGGCGCCACGGTCTGCGCCAGTCCGGCCTCGGTGACCGAGCGGACGAGCTTCGACATCCAGTCGGCATCGGCGGCCTGGAGCTCGTCGCTCACGGGGTTCTGCTCCTGCGGCGCGAGCTCGGGGGGCAGATCGTCGTCGACGAGGTACACGATCTCGCCCGGCTTCACGTAGTACAGCCGCTCCCGCGCCTGTGTGGTGATGTAGGCGGGGTCCTGCCAGCGGTCACGCTGCGATTCGAGCTCGGCGACCTCGTCGCGGCTGAGCTGCACGGCCGCCTCGAGCGCGGCGACCTGCTGGCGCTGGTCGACGTACGTGCCGATCGTGGGCACCAGCACGAACGCGGCGAGCACGACCAGGCCCATCATGATCACCATGAAGCCGGAGAGACGGATGCCGCCGAGCCACGCCCGCACGTCGACCGGGCGCCGTGCGCTCACGGGGCGGCGGCGGGGTGTGCCCGTGCCGGGGGTACGAGAAGAGGGAGCCGTCGTCTTGACCACGGCTCCCTCCTCTCGTTACGACGTCTTCAGTGCATCAGCCCTTGAAACGGGGGAAGGCTCCGCGGCCCGCGAACACCGCGGCCTCGCCGAGCTCCTCTTCGATGCGCAGAAGCTGATTGTATTTCGCGACGCGCTCGCTGCGGGCGGGCGCGCCGGTCTTGATCTGACCCGCGTTGACGGCGACCGCGAGGTCGGCGATCGTGGTGTCCTCGGTCTCGCCCGAACGGTGCGACAGCATCGAGCGGTAGCCGTTCTGGGTCGCGAGCGCGATCGCGTCGAGCGTCTCCGACAGCGTGCCGATCTGGTTCACCTTGACCAGCAGCGCGTTGCCGACGCCGAGGTCGATGCCCCGCTGCAGGCGCTCCGGGTTCGTGACGAACAGGTCGTCGCCGACGAGCTGGACCTTCTTGCCGATCTTGTCGGTGAGGTCCTTCCACGCGTCCCAGTCGTCCTCGGCGAGGGCGTCCTCGATCGTGACGACCGGGTAGTTCGCCACGAGGTCGGCGTAGTAGTCGGTGAGCTGCTCGGCCGACCAGGCCTTGCCCTCGACGGTGTACACGCCGTCCTTGAAGAACTCGGTCGCCGCGACGTCGAGGCCGACGCCGATGTCCGTGCCCGGGGTGAACCCGGCCTTCTCGATCGCCTTGATGAGGAAGTCGAGGCCCTCGCGGTTGCTGGGAAGGTCGGGCGCGAAGCCGCCCTCGTCGCCGAGGCCCGTCGCGAAGCCCGCGGCCTTCAGCTCGCCCTTGAGGACGTGATAGACCTCGGTGCCCCAGCGCAGCGACTCGGCGTAGGTGTCGGCGCCGATCGGGGCGAGGAAGTACTCCTGGAAGTCGATGCCGTTGTCGGCGTGCTCACCGCCGTTGATGACGTTGAACAGCGGCACGGGCAGGACGTGCGCGTTCGGGCCGCCCAGGTAGCGGAAGAGCGGCAGGTCGGCGGAGTCGGCGGCGGCCTTCGCGACCGCGAGCGAGACGCCGAGGATGGCGTTCGCACCGGTGCGCGACTTGTTCTCGGTGCCGTCGGTGGCGATGAGGATCTCGTCGACGAGACGCTGCTCGCTCGCCTCGACGCCCTCGATCGCGGGGCCGAGCTCGTCGATGACGGCGGCGACCGCCTTCAGCACGCCCTTGCCGCCGTAGCGGCTCTTGTCGCCGTCGCGCAGCTCGTACGCCTCGAAAGCGCCGGTCGACGCGCCGGAGGGGACGGCCGCGCGCTGGACGATCCCATCGTCGAGCAGCACCTCCACCTCGACGGTCGGGTTTCCGCGCGAGTCGAGGATCTCACGGGCGCCTACAGCCTCGATCTGTGCCACAGGGGGTCTCCTTGCTTGGTGGAGGGTGGTTCGTCGGAGCGTCGTCGGTCCGCCCAAGAGTCTAGTGATGACGGATGCCGCGACCACAGGCCTGCGTCATACGACGAGCGCGATGGCGATCCCGTCGTAGCCCTTGGCGTCGAGTGTCTGGATGGCCGTCGCGTCGAAGCGCGGGTCGCGGCCGAGCATCTCGAGGCCGCGCTGCACCCCGATGATCTGGGGATTCTCGGTCGCAGGGTTCGCGACCTCGCCGCCGCGCACGGTGTTGTCGACCATGACCACCGTGCCGGGGCGGCCGAGCCGGGCCGCCCAGTCGAGGTAGATCGTGTTCGACTCCTTGTCGGCGTCGATGAAGACGAGGTCGAACGGCTCGCCGCCCTCGAGGGTCGGCAGCACGTCGGCGCCGCGGCCGAGGCGGATCTCGACCTTGTCGCCGACGCCGGCGCGGTCGACGTTCGCCCGGGCGAGCTGGGCGTTGAGCGGCTCGGCCTCGATCGTGACCACCCGGCCCCCGGCTGGAAGGGCGCGCGCCAGCCAGATCGTCGAGTATGCGCCCAGCGTGCCGACCTCGAGCACCCGCCTCGCGCCCGACATGCGGGCGATCAGGTGCAGCAGCTTGCCGTTGACCGGCGCGACCTCGATGGCCGGGAGACCCGCGTCGTTCTGGTCGGCGACCGCCTGCTCGAGATCGGGATCATGCCCGACGAGCAGCTCGGTGAGGTACGCGTCGACGCGGCGCCAGGTATCAGGAGTGGGATCGGCCATGCCCCACAGCCAATCCGGCCTCCCGCCGGGCGTCAAGACCTGGCGGCGGCCCTCTCGACGAGCGCCTCGAGGAGGGATGCCCCGGTGCCGGCGTCGTCGACGGTCACCACGAGCCGCTTGCCGCTGCGGCGCCGCACCTCGATGGCCTCGCCGGCGCGCAGCACGATCCCGAAGCGCCGGCCGTGCGGTGCGATCCGCACACCCCAGCCGCCGAACTCCCCCATCGGATTCACGTCGACGCGTGCGGCGGACACGACGTCCGCGAGCGGTACGTGGAACCGCGGCACGCCCAGCACCGAGTCGACGTGCAGGCCCGTTTCGTCCACGCGCACGTGGAAGGCGAGCGTCATCGCCGCCAACACGAGCAGCAGGAGCGCGATCCCGGTGAGGAGCCAGGCCAGGAGCGGGTCGGCGCCGGTCAGCCACGCGACGACGGCCGCGACGGCCACAGAGAGCACCGCGGCGACGATGGCGACCGCGCCACCCGTTGTCATCGCGGTCGCCCGCACCCAGACGGCTCGCTCGTTCGCGGCGAGCTCGAGCGGTGTGGCGGGCGTCGCCGCGGCATCCGTCCCGTCCTGACGGGGCTGGATCAGCCAGGCCGCCACACCGATGACCGCCGCGGCGACGAGGGAGCCGACGAGCGGCCACCCGATCATCGGCACCTCGTCGGTGCCGTCCGGCCCCGCCTGCATCGCGAAGGTCCAGGTCGCCAGGGTCGTCGTGAGCGCGCTGACCGCTGCCGCCGTCGCGCCCAGCAGCCGGTACGTCTGACCACGCTCGCCGCGCCGCAGGCCGGGCAGCGCCATGAGGGCGATGAGGAAGGGGACGCCGAGGCCGAGCAGCGATGTCATCAGCGGCTGCGTCCACGCCGGCGCGAAGCCGTCGGCCTCCCCTGCGGCGTTCCAGTGCACGGCGACCGTCGGCGGCATCTGCGGGAGCAGCACGAGCTGCACGGCCACGGCGATGGCGACCAGCACGACGGGAACCCAGACCGCGACGAGCACGAAGCGGCGGACGACCGGGTCGGAGCGGTCAGCGGGCGTTGCGTTCGTCATGGGCGGCGATCTCCTTCACGAGGGCGGCGAGTGCGTCGGACGGGAGCCCCGCGGCGCGCGCCCGCGCGACGAGGTCGTGGATGTCGTGGTGAAGTGCCTCGAGGGTCGCCGCCTGCGCGGTGACGACGGCGCCGCGTCCTCGACGGAGTTCGACCAGCCCCTCGTCTCGGAGGTCCTGATAGGCGTGCAGCACCGTGTGCACGTTGACGCCGAGCGCCGCGGCGATCTCGCGGGCCGCCGGAAGCCTGTCACCCGACTGCACACGGCCGGCCGCGGCATCCGCCCGCACCGACGCGGCGATCTGCGCGAACAGCGGCGCATCGCTCTCGGGATCGATTCTCACCAACACGCGTTAATTCTATGACAACTAGAACAACTTCCAGACCGAGTTGTGGAGATCGACCAATCGAATGCGGCCACGGAGCGCGGTCGACCATGCTGGAGCCCATGCGCGTGACCCCTCGACGCCTCGCCATCGGCATGAGCCTGTGGATCCCCAACCTCTTCAGCGGCATCCGCGTGCGGAGAATCGCCGACGACTGGACGAGCGCCACCGTCGAGCTGCACGTCAACGTCTTCACCCGCAACTACGTGAAGACCGCGTTCGGCGGATCGATGTCGGCGATGACAGATCCGTATTACTTCATGCTCGTGCTTCACCAGCTCGGGCGCGATTACGTCGTGTGGGACACCCGCGGCGAGATCGAGTTCCTCAAGCCGGGTCGCGGCGTGCTCACCGCGCACTTCGCGGTGCCGCGCGAGAAGACCGCGGAGCTCCGCGAACGCGCACGCGGCGGCGCGAAGGTGCTCGAGTGGTTCGAGACCGACATCACGGATGCCTCGGGAGACGTCGTCGCGCGCGTGCGCCGTGAGGTGTACGTGCGCGAGAAGAAGCGCGTGACGACGGCGGCGGCGAACGGCGCGTAGAGCTCAGAGGTCCGCGCGGTAGTCCGTGGCGGTGAACCCGAGCACCGCGCGGAAGTCGTTCGCGAGGTGCGCCTGATCCGCGTAACCCAGCTCGGTCGCGATGTCGGCGAGGGGCGCATCCCGATCCTCCCGGACGCGCTGCGCCGCCTCCTGCAGGCGACGGCGCCGGATCATCGCGGCCGGCGGCACACCGACGGTGCGATGCGCGAGCCGCTGCAGCGTCCGCACCGACACGCGCAGGCGCCGGGCCGCGTCGTCGAGCCGGAGGATCGTCGGATCGCTCATCAGCAGCTCGGCCATCGCGTTCGCGAGGCGCGCCTCGGGGGTGAGCGGCCCGACCCGCGCGGTCAGCCACGCCGAGACTGCAGCGGCAGCCGCTTCGAGATCGGGCATCGCCGCCGCGACCGACCTGTGCAGCTCGGGCTCGTCGAGCGCGATGCTCGCGTCGACGAGGTCGCTCGGCGCGTGGTGCAGGCGGGAGCAGGCCGCGGGCTTCAACAGCGCACCCACCGCCCAGCCGCTCCCGCGCAGCTCGCGCTCCGAGGCCCGCGTCGTCGCGCCCCAGAGCGTGATGCCGTCCGGCTCGACGACGAGGTTCGCGGCCGGATAGCCCAGGACGGGCTGACGCGACACGACCGCCTCGGGAAGATCCCACTGCGGGATCCAGAACCAGTCGACGAGAGCGGATGCTGCGCCCTCCGGCGCGAGCCGGGTGAAGCGCGGCAGCCGCTCCGGGTAGAGCACGCCGCGCGTCGGATCGGTCACCCCGTCACGGTAGTGCGCCGCCCCGACACCCCGGAACCGAGGGTGTCGCGAATCTTCAAGACCGCATCATCCGTCCCCCGCAAGCATGGGGGCATGACCACGCAGAACACGACCGGCGTGACCGGTGCGCACACGACCGACGGCCGCCCGACCGGCGCGACCAGCCTCACCCCCTTCCTCGCGATCCGCGGGGCGAAGGAGGCGCTCGACTTCTACTGCGACGTGTTCGGCGCACGCGTGACCGACGTCACCGAGTTCGATGGGCTCGTCGTGCACGCGGGGCTGGACTTCGGCCTCGGTCTCCTCCAGATCGGCGAGCCTTCGCCCGCGTACGGGCTCGTCCCCGCGCCGGAGGATAGCGACGACTGCTATTCGATGGGCATCTACGTGCCCGACGCCGACGCGGTGACCGCTCGCGCCGTCGCCGCCGGCGCGAGCGTGCGCGAAGAGCCGTCCACCTTCGTGTCGGGCGACCGCTACGCGAGCGTGCGCGATCCGTTCGGCGTGCGGTGGTCGATCATGACGCGCGTCGAGGACCTCTCGGAGGAGGAGAGCGCCGCGCGCGTCGCCGAATGGGCCGCCTCGGTCAGCGCGGGCTGACCGCGTCCTCGCGCGCGGCGGCGAGCTCTGTGAGGAGCGCGGGCAGCAGGGCCTCAGCGGTCCGGCGGTAGCCGAGCGCGCTCGGGTGGAACCGGTCGAGGCTGAACATCTCGTCGGGCTGGGTCACGAAGAACGGCCCGACGGCCCGGCCGAGCGACACGGCCCGCGCACCGGTCCGGGCTGCGGCGACGGCCTGGGCGTCGGCCAGCTGGCGCGACAACCGCGAGCCGAGGGCGCGCAGCGGCTGCGGCACCGGCCGCAGCGCGCCGAGGTCGGGGCAGGTGCCGACGACGACCACTGCTCCGCGCGCGCGGAGGCGCACGATCGCCTCCTCGAGATGGGCGACCGAGGTCGACACCGGCACGCGGTGCGTGATGTCGTTGCCACCCACGACGATGACGGCGGCGTCGGGGCGGTAGTCGGCGGGCAGCGCGTCAATCTGGGCGGCGAGTACCGACGACTCCGAGCCCACGATCGCCGCGGTGCGAAGGCGCACCGGCCGGCGCTCGGCCCGGGCGAGGCCCTTCGCCAGGCGGGCGCCGAGCGTGTCCTTGCGCCGCTCGGCACCCAGCCCGGCCGCGATCGAGTCACCCAGCACGACGAACTCGAGCGGCGGGCCGTCGAACCGACGTGCCCACACGCGGTCGGCGTCGAGCGCCTCCTCGCCGAGCGGCTTGCCGATGCGGCGCCGCGCCACAGCCGCCTGTCGCTTCAACACGGCGCGTCCGCCGAGGAGGACGATGCCCGCGCCCAGCGCGACTCCCGCGGTGCCGATGACGACGGAGCGCGGCGCGATCTCACGCGGACGAGCCATGCCCCCATGCGACAACAGCCGGGTGAACGGATGCTGACGCCCCACTGACGCGCCGGTGCGGGCCCCGTGCCCCCACGATCGATCGCCGGACCGCCTCGCGATACCCGGACCGCAGCCGGGTCGCCGTCTACGAGCCGGCCACCTCGTCCACGGCCGCGGCGACGCGGCGCTCGCGGGTCTCGGGGCGCTTCGCCTCGGTCACCGCGCGTGCGAGCTCCTTGCGCCGGGTGAACGTCAGCGCGTCGAACGCGGCCCGCGCGCCTGCGGCCTCGAGCGCGGCGGCCAGGTCGGCGGGAACCTCGACCTCGCGCTCGGCGGTGTCGAGGTCGATCGTGGCGTCGACCTCGTCGCCGATCTCGACGCCCAGCTCGGCACGCGCGGCCTTCGAGAAGCCGATGAGGTTGCGCCCGCCCATCACGCCGAGGCGCACGCGCGCGGTGCGTCCGCCGATCCGGACGACGACCGCCGCGCGCTTGCCGCCGCCGAGCTCGGCGACCTGCTCGTCGGTCAGCTCGATGGCGGTGGCCGGGCCCATCGGCGCGAGCGCGGTGTGGATCTGCAGCGTCATGGCCCCCATCCTCGCGGGCGCGGAGGCAGCCCGGGAACCCCGAACCGCCCCTTCTTCCCCGCGGACTAGAGTTCGCCCGTGACCTCCCCCGCGCTCCAGCGCCGCCTCGGGCTCGGCGACGCCGTGTTCGTCGGCCTCGGCTCGATGGTCGGCGCCGGCGTCTTCGCCGTGTGGGCGCCGGCAGCGGATGCCGCGGGCACCGGTCTGCTCATCGGCCTCGCGATCGCCGCCGTCGTCGCGTTCGGCAACGCGACCTCGTCGGCGCAGCTGGCCGCCGCCCACCCGACCTCGGGCGGAACGTACGCCTACGGGCGCGCGGAGCTCGGCCCGTGGTGGGGGTTCGTCGCCGGCTGGGGCTTCGTCATCGGCAAGATCGCGAGCTGTGCGGCGATGGCGCTGACCTTCGCCGCATACGCCGCACCCGCGGGGTGGGAGCGCCCCGTCGCCATCGCGGCCGTCGTGGCGCTCACCGTCGTCAATTGGTTCGGCGTCACACGCACCGCCGGTGCCGCGCGCGTGATCGTCGTGATCTCACTCGGTGCGCTGGCCGCGGCCATCACCGCCGCCTTCTCGGCGGGCTCCACCCCGGACTGGTTCACGGCCGAGACGGTCTGGGCGGGCGGCGGCTACGGCATCCTGCAGTCCGCCGGCCTGCTGTTCTTCGCGTTCGCCGGGTACGCGCGCATCGCCACGATGGGCGAGGAGGTACGCGATCCGCGCCGCGTCATCCCGCGGGCGATTCTGATCGCCTTCCTCATCGCGCTCACGGTGTACGCCGTGGTCGCTGTCGCAGTGCTGAGCGCACTGGGTCCCGACGCCGTCGCCGCGTCGACCGCGCCGGTCGCCGACGCCGCCGCACGGTCGGGCTGGGCGTGGATCGACGTCGTGGTGCGCATCGGCGCCGCGGCCGCCTCGCTCGGCGCGCTGCTCGCGCTCATCGCAGGAGTGAGTCGCACCGCGTTCGCGATGTCGCGCGAGCGGGACCTCCCCGGCTTCCTCGACGCCGTGCATCCGCGCTGGCACGTGCCGCACCGCGCCGAGCTCGCCGCGGCCGCGGTCGTCGTGGTGCTCGTGGCGCTCGTCGACCTCCGCGGCGCGATCGGCTTCTCATCGTTCGGGGTGCTGCTGTACTACTTCGTCGCCAACGCCGCCGCCTTCCGCCAGCGCGGCGACGCGCGGCGCTACCCGGTCGTGCTGCAGATCATCGGGGCGATCGGATGCCTCGTCCTCGCGGTGACGCTGCCGTGGCAGTCCGTCGTGGCCGGGGTGGTCGTCGTCGCGGTCGGGGTCGCCTACCGGGCCCTGCGCCTGCGTCGCCGGCTCACTCCCCCGGCGTGACGGCCGGAACCCCGCGGTCCCGGACGAGGTAGATCCACGGGAAGGCCCGGCAGCCCACCTCCCAGCCTTCAGCGTGCTCGGCCGCGAGGGACGCCCGCCACAGGATGCGGCGGTGCTCCCACTGCGTGTCGGTGCGCACCATGCGATGGGCGAGGGTGCCGACCTCCACCGTGCGCCAGCCCGCGCGCCCCGCGAGCTCCAGCTCGGCCATCTCGTCGAAGGCCGTCACGGGTCCGAGCCAGCGTTCCGCAGCCAGGTCGCCGACGGCGCCCCGGGACGACCCGGCGCCGCTCCCGAACCGCTGCTGCGCGGCCTGGCGCGTCATCCCGAGCTCGGAGCCGATCCGCGCCCAGCTCGCGCCCCCGGCCCGCGCGGCGGTGACGGCGCTCTGGAGGATCGCCCGCACCTCGTGTTCCGCGCGCGCGCCCGCAGCGACGAGGGCGATGTGGTCACCGTCGGTCAGCGCCTGATCGGGGCCGATGCCGGCGTCCGCGAGCACCGCGCGACCGATCGCGTCGTCGAGATCGGTCACCCGCGTCCGTCCCGGCTCGGAAGCCACGTACCGCGCGACGACGGCCGGCGCAGCCCGTTGGCGTAGCCCCAGAAGTACATGCCGACGGCGGCGAAGCCGATGCCCACGCCGATGACCGCACCCCCGCCGAAGCCTTCCCAGTCCAAGCCGATGCTGAGGAGCACGAGGCCGAGACCGACCACGATCGAGACGATGGCCACGCCGACGATGCGGCCAGGGGTGGCGGAACTGCGGGATGTCGAAGTGCTCATGGTGTCAACCTATTCTTGACGCTGGCTCGGCGTCAAGAATCAGTTGACATCAACCGAGCGGCTTGACCTCGAGGGCGTCCGCCGTCGTTCCCGCGCCGACCGTCGCGAAGGCGGTGTAGCCGTCGGATGCTGCGCGCTCGAGGAGCGCCTTCAGGTTCTTGGTCCGCTGCTCGAGACGCACACGCGATCCCTGGCGCACCAGCCCCGCCTTGAGCGCGAGGAGCTCGCCCTCGGAGACGTCGCGGTCGTGGACGAGGACGACGGCCGGGGCCGCAGCATCCGTCCGCTCCGCCACCAGGTCGACGATGCGCTCGAAACCGATCGAGAACCCGACGGCGGGCACGTCCTGCCCAAGGAAGCGGCCGATCATGCCGTCGTAGCGCCCACCGCCGCCGAGCGAGTAGTCGACCGACGGGTGCGCCAGTTCGAAGATCGTGCCGGTGTAGTAGCCCATGCCGCGCACGAGGAACGGGTCGAACACGAGCGGGATGTCGCCCTCGAGCTCCGTCGCCGAGCCGCGCGCGGCCGCCACCGCCGCGCCGATCCCGACGAGGTGCGCGACGATCTCGTCGGGCGCACCCTCGGGCAGCGCCTTGCGGATCTGGCGCTCGCCGTAGGGGTTGTACTCGAGGGTCATCGGGCGGCGGAGGAACGCCGCGAACGCGTCCACCGCGGCGGCGGTCGCACCGCGCTCGCGCAGCTCAGCGACGATCCCGTCGGGGCCGAGCTTGTCGAGCTTGTCGATCGTGATGAGGACGCCCGGGCGCTCGTCGGATGTGAAGCCGAAGCTGTCGAGCATCCAGTCGAGGACGCGACGATCGTTGATGCGGATGCTGCCGCCCTCGAGCCCGAGCGCGTCGAGCGTGTCGAGTGTCGCGACGGCCAGCTCGGCCTCGGCGCGCGCGGACGCGTCGCCGATGATGTCGATGTCGCACTGCACGAACTGGCGGTAGCGGCCCTTCTGCGGGCGCTCGGCGCGCCACACCGGGGCGATCTGGATCGAGCGGAACACCGACGGCAGCTGGCCGCGGTTGGTCGCGTAGAACCGGGCGAGCGGTACGGTGAGGTCGTAGCGCAGACCCAGGTCGGTGAGGGCGGCGGGATCGTCGGCCGCGCCGCGGATCGCGTCGGCATCGAGGCCCCGCTTGAGCACGTTGTAGGCGAGCTTCTCGTTGTCGCCGCCGATGCCCGCGTGCAGCCGCGAGTACTCCTCCATGACCGGGGTCTCGATCTCGTCGAAGCCGTGGGCGCGGTAGCGCTCTCGGATGACGGCGAGCACGCTCTCGCGACGAGCCTTTTCAGCGGGGAGGAAGTCGCGCATGCCGCGCGGCGGATTGACGGATGCCACGCCCCTATCTTTCCAGGTCGGATCGAGGTCACTCCTCCCGAGGGGCCCCAGGCGCTCTTTCCCGGTCCTCCGGGGTGCCTTCGGCGGCCCGGATGTCGCGCTCGAGCCGTCGCAGGCGTTCACGCAGCGCGCGCTCGGCGTCCCAGCCGTTGGCGCGGGCGATCGCGACGAGGTCCAGGAGCGCGTCGCCGAGCTCCCCTTCCGTCGCCGGCCCACCCCGGCCATCCCCGTGAGACGACAGTTGCGGGACGAGACCCTGGGTGATCCCCACGGTCTCGTCCGCCGACTGTGGTCTCAGCGCGGGAGGGGTGGGGACGGACGAAGCGGGAGCGCCGACCTGGGATGCCTTCGACAGGAGCTTCTGGGCGAGCGCGAGGCTCGGCATCCGTTCGCTCACCCCGTCGAGGACCGACCGACGCTGGTGCTTCTCTGCGGCCTTCGCGGCGTTCCAGTGGATCAGCACCTCCTCGGGCGTCGTCGCGACGGCGTCGCCGAAGACATGCGGATGCCGCCGCACCATCTTGTCGGTGAGCCCGCGGGCGACGTCGTCGATGTCGAAGGGGTCGTCCTCGTCGCGCGAGGCGATCTCGGAGTGGAACAGCACCTGCCACAGCAGGTCGCCGAGCTCCTCGCGCAGCTCCTCCCGTGAGCCCTCCTCGACGGCGTCGATCAGCTCGGCGCTCTCCTCCACGAGGTAGGGCACGAGGGCGCGATGGTCGATCTGCTGCGTCCAGACGCAGCGGTCCCGCACCGCATGCATGACGTCTGCCGCCTCGCGGAGGGGGTCGGCCGCGCCCGGCGAGCGGGGTGCGGTCACGTCGTCACGGATGCTGCCGCCGTCCGGCGTCGATAGTGCCATGCCCGCCACGATACGAGCCCTGCGGCCAGGAGGAGCGAAATCACGGAACCCGCGAGCACGCCGAGCGTCGCCTGGTCGCGCAGCGCCGCCGCGTCGGTGAACGCGAGCTCGGACAGCAGCAGCGACACCGTGAACCCGATGCCGCCGAGCGCGCCGGCGGCCAAGAGGTCGGCGAAGGCGAGGGGCGGTGCGCTTCCCCGGTTTCCGATGCGCAGCGAGATCCACCCGAACAGCGAGATGCCGACGACCTTGCCGACCGGCAGCGCGACGAGCACGCCCCAGAACGCCGGTGACAGCTCGGACAGCGGCACCGATGGGATCGGCACGAGCGCGGCGGAGAACGCGAACACCGGGAGCACGATGACGTTGACCCACGGCTCGAGCTCATGCCGCACACGCAACGCGGGTCGCTGGGCCATCGCGAGCCCGAGCGCCACGCCCGCGATGGTGGCGTGCACACCCGACAGGTACACCAGCACCCAGGTGGTGATCGCGAGCAGCACCAGGACGACGGCGATCGGCACGCGCCCGCGCGTGTCGAGCTGCCGGCTCAGGATGCCGAACGCGACGACCGCGATCGCGGCCCCGGCGAGCGCCGCGACGTTCACCCCGGTCGTGAAGAGCACAGCGATGAACACGATGCCGACGATGTCGTCGAGGATCGCGAGCGCGAGGAGGAACACCCGCAGCGCCGACGGCAGCCCGCGGCCGAACACCGCGAGCACCCCGAGCGCGAACGCGATGTCGGTCGCGGTCGGGATCGGCCAGCCCGCCGTGGCGTCCGACCCCCATGCCATCGCGGCGTAGATCGCGATGGGAATGAGCACGCCGCCGGCGGCCGCGATCGCGGGCTGCATCGCCTTGCGCGCCGAGTTGAGCTGGCCCGCGGTGAGCTCGTACTGCAGCTCGACCGCGACGACGAAGAAGAAGACCGCGAGCAGCCCGTCCTTGATCCAGTGCGAGACGCTGAGCTCGAACACGCCCGGGATGCCGAGGGAGGCGTGCATCGCGTCGTCGACGGCGGGGCCCCACGCCGAGTTGGCGACGAACAGGCCGAGACCCGCGGCAATCAGCAGGATGATCGCGGGAAAACGGGCGGAGCGGAGAAGCGACATCTGGCCTCCGTGAGGGGATCGCGGGTCGACGAGGACGTGCCGACCAGACTTCCCGGCGCTCCACGGGTCAGTGTAGCGAGCGCGTCCGTCACACCCACGGACGCCCCGCTCGGCCGATCGTCACACAGCGTCGAGCGTCACTTCGGGGAAACACCGCGCCGTTAGCCTGGAGAGATGCGTGAACTCACCCACACCGAAGCGATCGACCTCGTCGGGCGGTACGAGGCGGAGCAGGCGATCCCCGAGCAGATGCGCGGCGACGTGCGAATGCTGGGGACGCTCCTCGGTCAGGTGCTGCGCGAGAGCGGTTCGCCGGGACTGTACGAGGATGTCGAGCGCCTGCGCACCGCGACGATCCAGGCGTACACCGACGAGACGCCGGAGGCGTTCGCCCGCGCCGCCGCCATCGCCGACTCGTTCACGATCGCCCGCGCCGACGAGGTCGCCCGGGCCTTCACGGCCTACTTCCAGCTGGTGAACATCACCGAGCAGCTGCACCGCTGGCGTGAGATCGCCGGCGCCGAGGAGGGCCCGCTGGCCGCCACCGCCCGGCGGATGGGCGAGGCGCTGGACAAGGG
>JAVBUG010000012.1:0-4443 GCA_031555515.1 Microbacterium sp.
GGTCGGCGTCTCGGTCGGCGTCGCTGTGGCGTCCGCGGCGTTCACCGCCCTCATCGCCGATCAGCTGACGACGCAGCGGGGCGCAGCATCCGCCGCCGTCTCCTCGTCGCAGGCACTCGGCATCGTCGTTGGTGTCGGCGTCATCGTGCTGCTCGAGCTCGGCGTGGTGGTCGGGTACCTCGTGCTCGCCGGCTTCCTCGCGGTGGTCGGCACGGTGGCGGCACTCCTGCTTCCCGACCCGCCGGCGCGCGCCGAGGTGGCGGTGGCGCGCGAGGTGCGCACGCTCGGCGAGCGGCTCGCCGCGCTTCGCGATCGCGACTTCGCGTGGCTGCTGGCTGGGCGCCTCACCGTCAACGTCGGCAATGCGCTCGGCACCGGGCTCCTGCTGTTCTTCCTGCTCTACGGGTTGCACCGCGATCCGGCGACGGCCGAGGACGAGCTGCTGCTCCTGATCCTCGTGTACACGCTCTTCGTCGTGGGCTCCTCGATCGCCTCGGGGTGGATCTCGGACCGCACCGGCCGCCGCATCCCGTTCGTCGTCTGGTCGGCCGTCGTCCAGGGGCTCGCGTCGATCATCCTCGTGGTGGCGCCGTCGCTGACGTCGGCGATGGTCGCGGCAGCTCTCCTCGGCGTCGGCTACGGGGCCTACATGTCGGTGGGCCTCGCGCTCGGCACGGACCTGCTCCCGTACCCGGAGGACCACGCGCGCGACCTCGGCTTCGTGAACGTGTCGGCGAGCCTCGGCCAGCTCATCGGACCGCTCCTCGGCGCGGGCCTCGTCGCGCTCGTGGGCGGCTTCTGGCTGCTGTTCCTGGTCGGGGGCGTCCTGTCGATCGCCGGCGGGTTCATGACGTACGCGATCCGCAGCCGGGAGCGCCAGCCGTCAGGGGTGTGACGCCTCCAGCGTCGTCAGAGCGACCTCGAGGAGCGCGTTGAACACTCGCGGGCGCATGGCGGTGACGAGGTGGGAGGTGCGCGGCACGACGATGAGCTCGGCGTGCTGCGCCACCTTCAGGAACAGCTTCTCGTTGGCGCGCAGCTGGTCGTACTGACCGTTGATGAACCACAGCGGCACCTCGATGCGGTGGAGCGCCGCGAGCAGGTCGAGCACCGAAAGGCTGCGCAGGGCGGCGTCCTGCGTGTCGAACGCGTACCCGCCCGCGCCGAAATCCGGCCGGGTCTCGCTCGGCAGCGTACGGTCGAGCACCTGGTTCGTGAGCCACATGCCCCGATCGGGGAGCGCGTCGAAGCGGCGCGCCAGGAAGCGGTAGGTCTGCAGTCCGATCCCTCGCGGGATCGCGGTGCACGACGCCGCGATGAAGCCCGCGACCGGCGGCGGATCCTCCGCCCCGACGTACTCGATGCACAGGAGGCCGCCCATCGAGTGCCCGGACAGCAGCACCGGCCCGCGCTCGGCGGCGGCCCGCACGGCAGCGTCGATCGTGGCGAACGCGGACTCGAGGGAGAACTCCTCCGACATGCGCGATCCGTGGCCCGGCAGGTCGACCGCGGCCACGGGATTGCCGCGCTCGGTCAGGTACTCGCCCTGGGCGCGCCACATCGTCGCGGACGTCCGGATGCCGTGCACGAGCACGACCTGGACGACCATGACGCCAGGGTAGCCGTGCGCGCCCGCCTAGCATGGCCGCATGCCCGAGATCGCCCCGCACATCGCGCGCATGCCGGGCTCCGGCGTGCGCCACATCCTCGAGCGCGCCCTGCGCCGCCCGGACACGATCATCCTCGCGGTGGGCGAACCGGGCGAGATGGCGGGGGAGCGGATCCGGGATGCCGCGTCCCAGGCGTGGCGCGACGGTGCGATCCGCTACACCCCCAACGGCGGCATCCCGGCGCTCCGTGAGGCGATCCGGGACAAACTCTCCCGCGAGAACGCCCTCGACGTCGAGCTCGAGCAGATCTGGGTGACGGTCGGCGCCACCCAGGCGCTGCACCTGGCGATGGCGCTCACCCTGTCACAGGGGGACGAGGTGCTCGTGCCCGATCCGGGCTACACGACCTTCACGATGAACGCCCATCTCCTGCAGGCGACGCCGGTGCCGTATCCGCTGCGTCCCGCGCGCGCCTTCCAGCCCGATCTCGCCGAACTCGAGTCGCTGGTCACGGCGCGCACACGCGCGATCATCGTCAACACCCCCTCCAACCCGCTCGGGTCGACGTTCGACCGCGCGACGCTGGAGGCGCTCATCGACCTGGCGCGCCGGCACGACCTGTGGCTCATCAGCGACGAGGTGTACGAGCGCTTCACGTGGGGCGAGCCGCACGTCAGCCCCGCCACCCTCGACGCCGACGGCCGCGTGCTGTCGGTGTTCTCGATGTCGAAGACCTACGCGATGACCGGGGCGCGGGTCGGCTGGCTGGTCACACCTCCGGGATGGCGGCAGACGATGCTGCGCGTGCAGGAGTCCGTGGTCAGCTGCGTCGATGAGCCGTCGCAGCGGGCGGCCGCCGAGGCGCTCACCGGTGATCAGGCCGCCGTCGCCCGCAGCGCGGCGCACTACCGCGACAACCTCGCCGCGGCGACAGCGCTCCTCGACGCCCGGGGTCTCCGGTACCTCGATCCGACCGGCGCCTTCTACCTCTGGATCGATGTGTCGCACGTGTCCGGAGGCGACGTCGTGGCGTGGTGCGAGCGGTTCCTCGACGAGCGGGGTGTGGCCGTCGCTCCGGGGAGCGCATTCGGCGCCTCGGGGGAGGGCTGGATCCGCGTGTGCGTGGCCAGCGATCGCGACGAGCTGCTCGAAGGGCTCGGCCGCATCCCCGCTCCTGCCTGACCCGGGCGCCGGCGGCGGGGCTCGCCGAGGGGCGCGCACCCGTACAATCGTCTGGACATGTCACCGCGCGCCCTGAAGCCCCTCGAGCCCTCTGCCACGCCGCCCGAGCTGATCCGCAACTTCTGCATCATCGCCCACATCGACCACGGCAAGTCGACGTTGGCCGACCGCATGCTGCAGATCACCGGCGTCGTCTCCGACCGCGACATGCGCGCGCAGTACCTCGACCGCATGGACATCGAGCGCGAGCGCGGCATCACGATCAAGTCGCAGGCCGTGCGCATGCCGTGGGCCACGGCTGATCAGACCTTCGCGCTCAACATGATCGACACCCCCGGCCACGTGGACTTCACGTACGAGGTCTCGCGTTCGCTGGCCGCCTGCGAGGGCGCGATCCTCCTGGTCGACGCCGCGCAGGGCATCGAGGCGCAGACCCTCGCGAACCTGTACCTCGCGCTCGAGAACGACCTGCACATCATCCCCGTGCTCAACAAGATCGATCTCCCGGCCGCAGACCCCGAGAAGTACGCCGCCGAGCTCGCCGGGCTCATCGGCGGCTCACCCGACGACGTCCTGCGCGTCAGCGGCAAGACGGGCATGGGCGTCGAGACGCTGCTCGACCGCATCGTCGAGCAGATCCCCGCTCCGAAGGGGAACGCGGATGCCCCGGCCCGTGCCAGGATCTTCGACTCGGTGTACGACTCGTACCGTGGCGTGGTCACGTACGTCCGCATGGTCGACGGCAAGCTGGAGCCGCGCGAGCGCATCCAGATGATGTCGACGAAGGCCACGCACGACCTCCTCGAGATCGGCGTGTCCAGCCCGGAGCCGGTACCCACGAAGGGGCTCGGCGTCGGCGAGGTCGGCTACCTGATCACCGGCGTGAAGGACGTCCGTCAGTCCAAGGTGGGCGACACCATCACGAACCCGCGCAAGCCCGCGGGCGCGGCGCTCGCCGGCTACACCGACCCGAAGCCCATGGTCTTCTCGGGCATCTACCCGATCGACGGCAGCGACTACCCCGACCTGCGCGAGGCGCTCGACAAGCTCAAGCTCTCCGACGCGGCGCTCAACTACGAGCCCGAGACCTCGGTGGCGCTCGGCTTCGGCTTCCGCTGCGGCTTCCTCGGGCTGCTGCACCTCGAGATCGTCACCGAACGCCTCGAGCGCGAGTTCGGCCTCGACCTGATCTCCACGGCCCCGTCGGTCACGTACGAGGTGACCACCGACGACCGCAAGACGTACACGGTCACCAACCCGAGCGAGTTCCCCTCGGGCACGAAGATCGCCAGCGTCACCGAGCCGATGGTCAAGGCGGCGATCCTCGCACCGAAGGACTACGTCGGCACGATCATGGAGCTCTGCCAGGGCCGCCGCGGCACCATGCAGGGCATGGACTACGTCGGCGAGGATCGCGTCGAGCTGCACTACCTGATGCCGCTCGGCGAGATCGTGTTCGACTTCTTCGACAACTTGAAGTCCCGCACCCAGGGCTACGCGAGCCTCGACTACGAGCCGAGCGGCGAGCAGGAGGCCGACCTGGTGAAGGTCGACATCCTGCTGCAGGGCGAGCCGGTCGACGCGTTCAGCGCCATCGTGCACCGCGACAAGGCCTACGCCTACGGCGTGCTGATGACCGAGCGCCTGAAGA
>JAVBUG010000195.1:0-11807 GCA_031555515.1 Microbacterium sp.
GGCTCGGTCCGTGTCCGTACACGGGTGCGTTGTCGAAGTAGGGGCGGAACTGGGTGACCGCATCCTGCGACTTCGCCGCCATGAACACCTGCCCACCGAGGCCCACGATCGCCTGTTCAGGCGTGCCGTGTCCGTAGTGCGCGTAGCGCTGACGGTAGAGCGTGATCAGGCGCTGGTAGTGCTCCTTGGGCCAGAAGATGTTGTTCGCGAAGAATCCGTCGCCGTAGTAGGCGGCCTGCTCGGCGATCTCGGGGGTGCGGATCGAGCCGTGCCACACGAACGGGGCCACACCGTCCAGCGGGCGCGGCGTCGAGGTGAAGCCCTGCAGCGGAGTGCGGAACTGGCCCTCCCAGTCGACGACGTCCTCGCGCCACAGGCGGTGCAGCAGGTTGTAGTTCTCGATCGCGAGGGGCAGGCCCTGGCGGATGTCCTTGCCGAACCACGGGTACACCGGGCCGGTGTTGCCACGACCGAGCATGAGGTCGGCACGGCCGTCCGACACGTGCTGCAGCATCGCGTAGTCCTCGGCGATCTTCACCGGGTCGTTCGTGGTGATGAGCGTCGTGGCGGTCGAGAGGATGAGGCGCTCGGTCTGCGCGGCGATGTACGCGAGGGTCGTGGTCGGCGACGACGACCAGAACGGCGGGTTGTGGTGCTCGCCGAGCGCGAAGACGTCGAGGCCCACCTCCTCGGCGTGCTGGGCGATCTTCAGGGTCGCCTTGATCCGCTCCGCCTCACTGGGCGTGGTGCCGTCGGTCGGGTCCTGCGTGATGTCCGACACCGTGAAGATGCCGAACTGCATACCCGACCACGTGGTGCTCTCGCTCACGATCGCTTCTCCGCTCTTTCGCCGTGCGGGTTCCCCGTCGTGCGAATCCATGCAAATGAATGTATCTCGTGCAACGTGTGCGCACCAAGAATATTCCGGACCGTTTCGGAACGGTCCCCCCCAGCCCCGAAAGCGCGGGGTCGATCAAGTGAAGACGGAGATGGATGCTGCGGCCCGCAGCATCCATCTCCTCACTGTGCGTCGGCGAAGAGCTGCAGCATGTCGCGGACCAGCTGGTGCGGTGCGGTCTCGCAGGGCGCGTGTCCGGTCTCGTAGATGGCCAGGCGTGCGCCGATGCGCTGGGCGTAGGCGGCGTGCTGCGCCGTCGGCCAGAGGTCCTGCTCGCCCACGGCGATCAGCTTGGGGATCTGTGCGGAGGCGACCTCGTCCGCAATGTCGGGCATCGTCATCATGAGCCCGACGACGTCGTCGACTGCGGGCCGCCGCGTGACGGCCATGCGCTCGCGGACGAACTCGATCCGCAGGGGCGGCGTACGGTTGAGGTTGTAGCGGATGCCCCACAGGATGAGACCGGCCGCGCGGTGCGGCGGCATGTCGGAGATCGGCCCGATGTGCTTCACACCGCGGAACACCTGTCCGGTCGCGGGCGGTGCCGCCATGAGCGTCAGGCTCGCGAACAGGTCGGGCCGCTCGACGAGGGCCAGCTCGGCGAGCAGCCCCGCGAAGCTGTAGCCGAGTACGTGGGCGGGCGTCGGGCCGTCCTCCAGCACCGCGATGAGGTCGTCCAGGAACAGCCGATAGTCGTAGTGCTCGCGCGGCGGCTCGAGATTCTCCGGGCCCGCAGCGGCCGAGCCGTAGTGCCCCGCGAGGTCGAACGACTCGACACGGTAGCCGGCGGCCGCGAAGAGGGGGAACAGCCGGACGAAGTCCTCCTTCGACCCTGCGACACCCGACACGAGCACGACGCGCGGCGCGTCGTCGTCGCCGAGGCGCACGCGGGCGAGCCCGCCGCTCGGGGCCAGGAACACGTCTCGGATCGTGCCGTCGGGGAACACCCGCCAGTCGATATCGGGAATCGCCCGGTCGTTGCCGAGGGCGTCGTCGATCGTCGTCATCGCGCCTGTGAGACTACGCCTGCGGGAGGCCGTCGAGCTCGTTCTGGCGCGGCGCGTAGTCGATGTGGCCGCCGTCGGCGTCGAACGCCTCGACGGGCCGGCGCTCCGACCACGGCTCCCAGCCCGGGTCGCCGTCGACCACGAACGACACCCACGCCCGGTGCATCGCGTCGGCGAGCGACTGCGGGCCGTCCGGGCCGCCGATGCCGATCGCATCAGGCTCGGCGAGCCGGTCGAACACGAAGCCCAGTTCCATGACGTGCGCGGCGCCGAGGCCGTCGACCGGGCTGCGCCACCGGAACTCGTAGACCCACGTGGGCGAGTCCGCCGCGGCGACCCGGCTGTCGGCGAACCGCGTGATCGGGCCGCGCAGAAGGATGTCGCCGATGACCTCGCCCAGCACCTCCCCCGGCTTCGCGCCCGGCCGGCGCGTCCGGTGCGCGCGGACGATGCGCGCCGGCACGCGCGCGGCCAGCCGCGCGACGGTCACGGTGAGCCAGGTCGCCTTGTCGACCGCTCCCGAAGGCACCAGCCAGAGCCGGTACTCCTCGCTCGTCGAGCCGATCAGGAGCGGGATGCCGCGCCCCGCACCCTCGAGCAGGGCCGTCAGCGGGTTGCGGGGCACCGCCTCGCCGCCGATCGTCAGCGCGACGGTCGGTCCGCCGCCGAGCGGCGAGCCGCCCGCGGCGATCGCGGTCTGCTCGGCGACGAGTTCGTCGGCGGGGACAGCGGCGAAACCTGCGCGAGTGGTCGCGACCTTGAGCCGCTTCGCGATCTCGCGCGACATGCGGCCCGCCTTCTTCGGCGGCCGCGCCTCGAGCGGCCCGGACTGGAGGATCGCCCTGTCGAACAGCTCCTTCGCGTGCGGGAGGGCGAGGAGAGCCGCGAGCGTGTTGGCGCCGGCCGAATGCCCCATGACGGTGACGCGGGCAGGGTCGCCGCCGAACGCGGCGATCTCGCGGCGCACCCAGCGCAGCGCGAGCTCCTGGTCGAGCACGCCGAGGTTCTGCGGCACATCGTCGAGCACCGCGAAGCCCTCCTGACCCAGCCGGTACTGGATCGACACGAACACGATGCCGTGCCGCGCGAACCGCTCGCCGTCGTAGGTGGGCAGCGCGGTCACACCGCGCGTGAGCGCCCCGCCGTGCACGAAGACGAGCACGGGCAGGGCCGCGTCGGGCGCGCGATCGGACGGCGTCCAGACGTTCGCGGTGAGGATGTCGTCGCCCGGCACCTCGACCGAGCCGAGGTACTTCGCGATCGCGGGGCTGTACGGGCGTTGCGGGGCTGTCGCCCCGAAGGCCGAGGCATCCCGCTCCCCCTCCCATGCGGAGGCGGACTCGGGAGCCCGGAACCGGCGATCGCCCACGGGCGGAGCCGCGTACGGGATGCCGAGGAAGCGGTCGAGCGCGCCCTCGCGGGTGCCGCGGACGGCGCCGGTGCTCACCGTCACCACCGGGCGGACGGCGGCCGAGCCCGTCGGACCGGCCTGGGTCGCAGCATCCGTCATCGATGAATCCCTCCCGGCGACCCTCTTCGGCACGCTCGTACTCAGACTCAGCCCGCGCGGGACTCGGTGTCAAGCGAGAGCACGGCAGGCCGCGCGCGGCTAGTCTGGTCTGCGCCCCGGCGAGAGGTGACGATGACCGGCAGCAGCGTTCCGCCCACGGCGACGACCCCCACCCCGACGGGATCCATCGCCCGTCCGCGGCGGCGCACGCCGTTCTGGGACAACGCGCGCTTCGCGTGCATCGTGTTCGTGGTGCTCGGCCACGCCGTGCAGCGGCTGACGTACGACTCCGACATCGCGCTGGGTCTGTACCTCGTGATCTACGCGTTCCACATGCCGGCGTTCGCGATCATCTCGGGCTACTTCTCGAAGTCGGATGCCCCGACCAAGACGCAGATGGCGCGCGTGATCACCGACATCCTGGTGCCGTACATCGTGTTCGAGGGGCTGTGGACCCTCACCAAATGGATCGTCGAGGGGCAGGCGAACCCGAACATCACCCAGCCGTCGTGGACGCTGTGGTTCCTGCTCGCTCTCGGCATCTTCCGCGTGGTGCTGCCCTACCTCGCCCTGCTGCGCTGGCCGCTGCTGTGGACCATCGTGATCTCGATCGGCGCGGGCTACCTGCCGAACATCGGCTCCACGTTCTCGCTGTCGCGCACGCTGGGCCTCCTGCCGTTCTTCACGCTCGGCTGGTGGCTGCGCGAGCACGACATCGTCGCTCGCCTTCGCCTGCTGGACCGCCGGCCCTGGTGGGTGCTCGCCGGCGGGCTCGGGCTCTTCGCCGTCGCCGGGTGGGCGGCATGGTTCTTCGTCGACGACTGGCGCGCGATGAACCTGCGCGAGTGGCTGTTCTACGACGAGAACTACGCCTCGATCGGCGGCACGCAGTGGTGGGCAGGTGGCGTGCGACTCGCGCTGATGGTGGTGGCGGTGGTGCTCTCGACCGCGTTCTTCGCGCTCGTGCCGCGCGACACGCACTGGTGGACGCACTTCGGCCAGTACACGATGTACGTCTATCTGCTGCATTCGTTCATGCTGTACCCGTTCCGCGAGAACGGGTTGCTGCGCAATGCCGAGCCGACGTGGCTCTGGCTGCCGATCGTGATCGTCGGATCCGTGCTCATCGCGCTCGGACTCGCGACGAAACCGGTGCGTCGCGTCTTCCGCCCGCTCGTGGAACCGCGCCCGACGTGGCTGTTCGCCGATCGCACCCTCGCGCGCCGCGAGGGGCGGCGCAACGACCCCACCGGCTCGCGCCGCCCACGGGAGCAACCGCGGACACCGCGACCCGATCCGCGCCAGAACGGCTGAGGCCTGTCGCTCCCGGACCGGCTCAGGCGAAGAGCGCCGCGCCGACGTACGAACCTTGTGCGGCGCCGGCCGGGATCGCCCACAGCCCCGAGCCCACGTGACGGATGTACTCGTTCATCGTGTCGGTCGACAGCGCGCGCTGCAGCGTCACGAACTGCTCAGGCGACCGCTGATACGACAGGAAGAAGAGCCCCGCGTCCAGGCGGCCGAGCTCGTTGTTGCCGTCGACGAAGTTGTATCCGCGGCGGAGGATGCGGATCCCGTCGTTGAGCTCGGGGTGAGCGAGGCGCACGTGGCTCGTCACAGGGATCGCGGGCTCGCCGTCGGCGCCGGTCGCAGCGAAGTCGGGCTCGGTGAACTCCTCGCCGCCCGACAGCGGCGCGCCGGCGCCCTTGGTGCGGCCGATGATCGTCTCCTGCTCGGAGAGGCGCACGCGGTCCCACGTCTCGATCAGCATCGAGACCTTGCGCGCGACCAGATACGAGCCGCCGGCCATCCACGCCGGATCATCGGATGCCGCGACCCACACGTGATCGTCGAGGGCGACCTGGTCGGTCGCGAGGATGTTCGCGGTGCCGTCCTTGAAGCCGAAGAGGTTGCGCGGCGTCGGCTGCGCGGCCGTCGTACGCGACGTGCGCCCGAAGCCGAGCTGCGACCATCGCAGGCGTGCCCGGCCGAAAGCGATGCGGCTGAGGTTGCGGATCGCGTGCACGGCGACCTGGGGGTCGTCGGCACACGCCTGGATGCAGAGGTCGCCGCCCGAGTGGGCGGGATCGAGGTCGTCCCCGAGGAATGCCGGCAGCTTCTCGAGCTGCGCGGGACGCTGCGAGGCGAGGCCGTAACGGTCCTCTCCGTCGTTCTCGAACAGCGTGGGGCCGAAGCCGAACGTGATCGTGAGTCCGCTCGCCGGCAGCCCGAGCGCCTCGCCGGTGTCGTCCGGCGGCGCCTCGGGCGACCCGCCGACGGCGCCGGTGGCGCTCACGTCGAGGCCCTGCGTCATGCGAGCGGCGGCGTAGGACCAGTCCTGCAGCAGCGTCACGAGGTCGTCGCGGTCGGTGCGCGCCATCATGTCGAACGACGCGAAGTGGAGGTGGTCCTGCACGCGCGTGGTGATGCCCGCTTGGTGGGCGCCGTAGAAGTCGTAGACGGATGCTGCGGCATCCTGTTCCCTCGCACGCCCGACGGCGACGCCTGCCGCGGTTCCCGCGCCGGCGCCGAGCGCGAGACCGGCCGCACCGGCGCCGAGCGCGAGACCGAGGACGCCGCGCCGCGAGAGCCCGGTGGACGGCGGCGGCACCGCCCCCGTCGTGGAGGCGGTGCCGTCAGGGCCGTTCGAGCCGGTCGAGGGTTCGGTCACCTCAGGCCAGCACGGTGTTCGTGAGCTGCGCGAGCGGCTCGGCGAGGGCGTTGATGAGGTCGGTCAGCTCGCGCTTGTCGTCGTCGGTGAGCTCGGTGTAGGCGACGAAGCCGTCCTCGAGCGAGCCGTACTGCCCCAGCGCGGCCTCGAGCTCGGCGTATCCGGCGTCGATCTCGTCGGCGAGCGCCTCACCCTCGGCGCCCTGCGCCACCGCGAAGTCGCGGACGAGCGAGAACGCCATCTTCGATCCCTCGACGTTGGCGGCGAAGTCCGACAGGTCGGTGCCCGACCACCAGTCCTCCTCGCCCTGGATCTTGCCGGTGGCGACCTCGTCGAGGAGCGCGATCGCGCCGTTCGAGATGCCGGCGATGCCCTGCGCATCGAGCGACTGCTGGAAGTCGTCCGAGTGCACGTAGTCGTAGAGCTCCTGCACGTCGGCGATGAGCTGGTCGCCGAACGCGGCTCGCTCCTCGGTCGTCGACGGCGCCCAGTCCTGCCACGCGGGCGTCTCGCCGTCGGCGTTGAGCGCGTCGGCGGCCGGCACCCACATGTCCTTCTCGATGCGGTGGAAGCCCGTCCAGTCGAGACCCTCGGCGACCGCGTCGACCTCGCGGTAGTCGATGCGCGGGTCGAGGTCGCCCAGCGCCTCGGCCACCGGCTCGATGCGCTCGTAGTACGCGCGCACCGCGGGGAACTGGGCGCGCGCGGTCTCGTCGTCGCCCGACTCGTACGCGGCGACGAAGTCCGACACGGCCGGGGCGAGCTGCCCCACCTGGTCCTTGACGAACGCGGCGTAGAGCGCGACGGCCTGCTGCTTCTGCTCGGCGTCCTCACCGGACACCTCGACGGCGTCGCCCGACACGGCGAACGCGGCCTTGCCGACACCCTCGCCGATCATGCCCGGCTTGCACAGCGTGTAGTAGTCGCCGGGCTGGGCGACGACGGTGAGGGTGCGCGAGGCGCCGGGGGCGATGTTCTCGACCTCGCCGACGATGCGCAGGCCGTCGTCGGCCAGCAGGTAGAACTCGGTGACCTCTTCGCCGTCGTTGCTGACGTCGAACGTGAGCGTGCCGCTCGTGGCGGAGTCGCCCGAGACGTCGCAGCCGGAGGCCGTCGACGACACCGACAGCGCGTCGGAGGCGGCGAGGTCCGCCTTCGCGACGCAACCGGACAGGACGAGGGCGCCGACACCGGCGAGGGCGAGGACCGGGATGAGACGACGGGGGGTCATGCTTCTCCTTGCGAGGACGGGACGGGGGACGAGTCGGGACGCTCGGACGCGGGATCGATGGATGCTGCGGCCGCGGGATCGATGGATGCTGCGGCCGGGGTCGCGGCCGGGATCGCGACCGGGCGCGCGGCGGGCCGCGACCGCAGCTGGCCGCGGAGCCAGATGCCGCCCACGATGCCGACGTACAGCACCCACGCGATGACCTGCAGCCACGACATGCGCGGCATGAAGCCGACCGTCGCCTGCAGGACGGCAGCGAGCGCGCTGCCTGGCGGGATCGCTGCGGTCACGTCGAACGCCCAGCCGAACGGGAACGCGGCCCAGCCGACGGCGACCTCGCCGGTGACCGGATCGATCGGAGCAGCCGCGGTGAACGGGCCCGGAAGCGCTCCGGCCTCCTGCAGATCGTGGATCGCGTAGGCCAGCACGCCGGCGGCGACGATGACGAGGAAGGCACCGGTCCACCCGAAGAAGAGGCGCAGGTCGAGGCGCAGCATCCCCCGCGCCAGTGCCCAGCCGAGGAGGACGGCGGCGGCGAGCCCCAGCAGTGCCCCGGCGAGCGCGGCCGGCGCGTCGCCGAAGGACTGCACCATCGACCACAGCAGCAACGTGGTCTCGACGCCTTCGCGTGCGACGGAGACGAAGCCGATCGCGACCAGCGCCCAGAGGCCGCCGGTCGCGAGGGCGCGGTCGAGATCGCCCTCGAGCGTGCGCTTGAGGGTGCGGGCGGTCTTCTGCATCCAGAAGATCATCCAGGTGACCATCGCGACCGCGAGGAGCGACAGCAGGCCGCCGAGAAGCTCCTGCGCTTCGAACGTCAGCGTGTACGCGCCGAACGTGAGGATGGCGCCGATGACGACGGCGAGCCCGATCGCGAGGCCGACGCCCGTCCAGAGGCGCGGCAGCACGTCGCGGCGGCCGAGCTTGGTGAGGTAGGCGACGAGGATGCCGACGACGAGCGCGGCTTCGAGGCCTTCACGCAGGCCGATGAGGAAGGTGGCGAGCAACGGGGTTTCCCAAGGTGGTGCGGGTAGAGCGGCGCCCCGTCGCGCCTCGGCACTCCCCGGGCACCGCATGGTTCAACGTAAGGTGAGCCTTACCTACGACGCTACCGGACACCCCGGCCGGTTGTCCATTTGCGTGACGTCGACGGCGGACCCGCGCATCGACTCCGGCCCCGCGAAACCGAAGGCAACAAA
The DNA here is from genome assembly GCA_031555515.1 of Microbacterium sp. Taxonomy (GTDB): domain Bacteria; phylum Actinomycetota; class Actinomycetes; order Actinomycetales; family Microbacteriaceae; genus Microbacterium. The sequence continues at coordinate 8,517 of JAVBUG010000195.1, forward strand.
CGGGACGGATGCCGCGACCGCCGCCTACTCTCGCACCATGACCGACCTCACCCTGCCGATCCTCGACCTCTCCCGGCTCGACGCGGGCCCGGAGGCGGCCGCGCAGTTCCGCGACGACCTGCGCGCCGCGACCCATGACGTCGGCTTCTTCTACCTGACCGGCACGGGCGTCTCGCCCGAGCTGGAGGCGCGGCTGCACCAGGCCGCGCGCGACTTCTTCGCCCTCCCCGAGGCCGACAAGCTCGCGATCGAGAACGTCAACAGCCCGCATTTCCGCGGCTACACCCGCATCGGCGGAGAGCGCACACAGGGCAAGGTCGACTGGCGCGAGCAGATCGACATCGGTCCCGAGCGAGAGGCGATCACCGACGCGGACGCCCCCGACTTCTCGCGGCTCATCGGGCCGAACCTGTGGCCGAGCGCGCAGCCGGAGCTCCGCGAGGTCGTCTCGGAGTGGCACGACCACCTCTCGGGCGTCGCGCGCAGGCTGCTGCGCGCGTGGGCGCTGTCGCTCGGCGCCCCCGAGAGCTACTTCGACGAGCACTTCGGCGAGCCGTCGACGCTCATCAAGATCGTCCGCTACCCGGGCAAGGAGGACCCGACCCCGCAGCAGGGCGTCGGCGCCCACAAGGACTCCGGCGTGCTGACGCTGCTGTGGGTCGAACCGGGCAAGGGCGGCCTCCAGGTGGAGCGCGAGGGCGAATGGGTGGATGCTCCCCCGGTGCCGGGCGCGTTCGTCGTGAACATCGGCGAGCTGCTCGAGTACGCGACGCAGGGCTACCTCATCGCGACGAAGCACCGCGTGATCTCACCGCGATACCCCGACGACCGCATCTCGGTGCCGTTCTTCTTCAACCCGGCGCTCGACAAGCGCCTGCCGCTCATCGAGCTGACTGACGTGCTCGCCGCCCAGGCGCGCGGCGTGACGCAGGATCCGTCGAACCCGATCCACGCGCTCTACGGCGAGAACGCCCTGAAGTCGCGCCTGCGTGCGCACCCCGACGTCGCGGAGATCCACCACGCGGACCTCGTCGCAGCCCGGGCCGAGGCATCCGCCTGATCCCCTTGCACGGCCCCCACGACGCACGCAAGGGGGTCGCCGCCCTCCCGGCGCCTGCTTAGCGTCGAAGCATGAGCGACGTCACGATCTTCGCACCGTCCCCGACGCTCACCGTGACCGTCGAGGAGCACGGCGGCGAGCCCGACATCCATCTGCACGCCGGCGGGCAGGGCGTGTGGCAGGCGCGCATGCTGGTCCGCCTGGGCGCCTCGGTCACGATGTGCTGCGCCGTCACCGGTGAGATCGGACGGATGCTGCGCCACCTGCTCGAAGACGAAGGCCTCACCGTCGTGGGGATCGAGCGCGATGGCACCGGCTCGGCATACGTGCATGACCGCCGAGGGGGCGAGCGCCGCATCATCGCGGAAGCCGCCGGCGAGCCATTGGCCCGCCACGACCTCGATGAGCTGTACGGCGTCGCGCTCCGCGACGGGCTCGAGTCGGGCCTGGTGATCCTCAGCGGCCCGGCCGGAGATGAGACGCTTCCCGCCGACACCTACCGCCGCCTGGCGGCGGACCTGCGCGAGGGCGGCGCGAAGGTCGTGGTCGACCTCGCCGGCAAGCGGCTCGTCGCGGCGCTCGAGGGCGGCGTCGACGTCCTCAAGGTGAGCGACGAGGAGCTCGTCGCCGATGGCCTCCTCACCGATGACTCCCCCGCCACGCTGCTCGCGGCCATGAGGGACCTGCATCGCCGCGGAGCCGACGCGGTCATCGTCTCGCGTGCGAGCGACCCGCTCCTGCTGCTGGACGCCGAGGGCTTCATCGAGGTCGAGTCGCCGCGGATGGAGGTCGCTGACACGCGAGGCGCGGGCGACTCGCTCACCGCGGGCGTGGCGGCGGGCATGGCGCGAGGCGAGACGGCGCGCGAGGCGGTCGTGACGGGTGCGGCCGCCGGTGCGCTCAACGTCACGCGGCACGGCCTCGGCACGGGCGATCCGGAGGCCATCGCGCGCCTGCGCGAATCGGTGACCGTGCGCAGGCTGGTGGACGACTCCGCGGCGGCCGTCACCCAGCCCGTCACCGGACACGTCAGCCCCGACGGGCTCGCCGCACTTGCCGACCCGGAGAAGCCCGACGCGGAGGTGCCGCGATGACCCGCACCCTCATCACCAACGACGACGGCATCGACGCCCCCGGGCTCCACGCCCTCGCAAAGGCCGCACGGGACGCGGGCCTCGACGTCACGGTCGCCGCGCCCATGCGGCAGTCGAGCGGAACGAGCGCCTCGATCGTCGCCGCCGAGGAGGACGGCCGCATCGCGATCGAGCAGCGCAAGCTTCCGGGACTCGACGGCGTCCCGGCATTCGCGGTGCGCGGCGGCCCGGGCCTCGTCGCCCTCATCGCCGCGCATGGCGCGTTCGGCGATCCGGCGGAGCTCGTGCTCTCCGGGGTGAATCACGGCGCGAACGTCGGCCGCGCCATCCTCCACTCCGGGACGGTGGGGGCTGCGCTCACCGGCGGGCTGAACGGCGCATGGGGTGTCGCGATCTCGCTCGACGTCGGCATGAATCCGACCGAGTTCCACTGGGATGCTGCGGCCGACGCCGCGCTCGACGTCCTGCCCTTCCTGCTCGAGCAGCCCCGCGGCACGGTCCTGAACCTCAACGCGCCCAACACACCGACGAACCGCGGGCTCGTGGAGGCGTCGCTCGCACCGTTCGGCATCGTGCAGACGACGCTCACGGAGCGAGACGTCGGCCACATCCGCCTCGCCGTCGAGGATCTGCCGAACACGCCGGAGCCCGGCAGCGATGCCGCCTACCTCGCCGACGGGTGGGTCACGCTCACCGGCCTCGACCCGGTCTCGCAGGTGCCGCTCGGATTCGCCCGAGCCGCAGCATCCGCTCGCCCGTCACAATCCGCGGCACCGCGCGGCGCTTCGTGACAGGTGAGCAGGGCCACCCGGGAACGTCGAAGGCCTCCCCCCACCGTGGGGAGGCCTTCTCAAGAATGTATTGCGCGATTGAACGCTGGCTGCGATGCCTTATCGACGGAGGCCGAGGCGCTCGATGAGCGAGCGGTAACGGTTGATGTCGATGTCCTGCAGGTAACCCAGCAGGCGGCGGCGCTGACCGACGAGCAGGAACAGACCACGACGCGAGTGGTGGTCGTGCTTGTGCTCCTTGAGGTGCTCGGTGAGGTCCTTGATGCGCTGCGTCAGCATCGCGACCTGCACCTCGGGGGATCCGGTGTCACCGGGGTGCGTCGCGTACTCTTCGATGATCGCCTTC
>JAVBUG010000186.1:0-3079 GCA_031555515.1 Microbacterium sp.
TGCTCGCGACGGCCGACGAGTCGCTCGCGACGCTGGCTGCGCTCGTCACCGACCTGCTCGATGTCAGCCGCGTGCAGGCCGGGGTGCTCGCGGTGTCGCTGCAGTCCGTCGACAGCGCGGGCGTCGTGCTCGCCGCGCTCGACGAACTCGGCGCCGGCCCCGACCGGTTCGAGCTCGCGCTCGACCCCGATCTGCCGCACATCGAGGCCGACCCGGTGCTGCTGCAGCGGGTCCTCGTGAACGTGCTCGCGAACGCCGCCCGCCACTCGCCGGCAGGCTCGCACGTGCGCGTCGCGACGAGCCGCCTCGGCCGCACTGCCGAGATCCGCGTGGTCGACCACGGCACCGGGGTCACGCCGGAGCGCCGCGACGACATGTTCGTCCCGTTCCAGCGCCTCGGCGACACCGACAACACTGCCGGCCTCGGGCTCGGCCTCGCCCTGTCGAAGGGGTTCACCGAGGGCATGGGCGGTACGCTCGCCCCCGAGGACACCCCCGGAGGAGGCCTCACGATGGTCATCGCGCTGCCGGTCGCGGACGCGATCCCCGCCGACGAAGGGTCCCGCACGTGAAGGTCCTGATCGCCGACGACGATCCGCAGCTCGTGCGCGCACTCCGCATCACCCTCGCCGCGCACGGCTACGAGGTCATCGCCGCACCCGACGGTGCCGCGGCGATCGCGCTGGCCGCCAAAGAGCATCCCGACATCGTGATGGGGGACCTCGGGATGCCGCGCCTCGACGGCGTGCAGGTCATCGAGGCGCTGCGGGGCTGGACGACGGCTCCCATCATCGTCGTCTCGGGCCGCACCGGCTCCGCCGACAAGGTCGAGTCGCTCGACGCCGGCGCCGACGATTACGTCACGAAGCCGTTCCAGATCGACGAGCTGCTCGCACGACTTCGCGCGCTGTCGCGACGCGTGACCGCAGCATCCGGGGCCCCCGTCGTCACCTTCGGCGACGTCGTGGTCGACCTTTCGACCAAGACCGTGACCCGCTCCGGCGAGCGCGTGCACCTCACGCCGACCGAGTGGAAGATCCTCGAGTTCCTCGCGCGCAACCCCGGCTCGCTCGTGACGCGCCAGGCTCTCCTCAAGGACATCTGGGGCACCGAGCAGGTGGCCGACACCGGCTACCTGCGGCTGTACATGTCGCAGCTGCGCAAGAAGCTCGAGTCCGATCCGGGCAACCCCGCGCACCTGCTGACGGAGTCGGGCATGGGCTACCGCCTCCTCGCCGACACCGCCGCCTGACGCCGGCTTCGGCGCTCGGCCACCGAGCCGCGCGCCCGCTCGCGACCGCGGCAGTTTCCGGTGACCGCGCCGTCGCGCAACGCCGCGGTCACAGCCACGTGCAGCACTCGCGAAAGGACGATGTAGCCAAGCGCGGCAGTCGCAGGAAGATGCAGCGGTCGCGTCTCCTCCACAGCCTGAATCTGTCGGCAACTCCCCACCGATCCGGCCGCGACCGACTCCGCAGCCGCGTCTCGCGGCCATCGTCGTGGCATGTGGATCGACGAACCGCCGCTGAGAACGGTATTCCGGCGTCGGGAGAACGACGGTGAACCCGTCAACGACCGGCGGCTCCGTGCGCGCATCGAGAGCGGCGAGATCCTGCGGATCGCCCCGGGCGCCTTCGTCCTGCAGGCCCAATGGACCCGGCTGACACCCATGGCCCAGCACGCGCAGCGCGTGTGGGAGGCCGGTGCCCGCGCACGGTCACCGCTGCATGCGTCGCACTGGGCGGCGGCGGCGCTTCACGGCATCGACATGATCGGGAAGTGGCCGGCGCGCATCGACACATCCGTGGAACTCTCGTCGGGTGGGCGCTCCAGCGGCACCTTCCGCCGTCACGGACGCCGCCTGTCCGGCGTCAGCGAGATGCCCTGGCAGCGACACAGCGTTACAACGCCGCTCCAGACGGCGGTCGACCTCATGGCGTCATCGCGGTTCCTGGAGGGCGTGGTCGCGGCCGACCAGGCCCTCTGGGCCAAGCGGTCCGGAGGCGCCCTGGTCGAGGCATCCGACCTCCGCGATCTCGCAGCAACGTGACGGGGCGAGGCTCTGCGCGTGCCGCCCGCGCGGCAGAGTTCGCGACCGGCCTCTCCGACAGCGTGCGCGAATCTCACAGCCGGGTACTGATCTCGGTCATGGGGTTTCCCGAACCCGAACTTCAGGCCCGCTTCCTGCTGGCGGACGGCCGCGACGCGTTCACCGACTTCTTCTGGCCGGATCATCTGCACATCGGGGAGTTCGACGGCGCAGGCAAGTACCGCGACCCGGCGCTGCTGCAGGACCGCACGCCCGAGGAGGCACTGCTCGCCGAGAAGGATCGGGAGGACGAACTCCGCCGGCAGGTCGACGCGTTTTCGCGCTGGCGACTGCTGGCGCTGCGGTCTCCGAGCCTGCTCTTCGACATCCTCCACGACGCCGGGCTACCAACCTCCAAGCCCAGGCCGGGGCGCTAGGTGGTGACCGTGTCGCGCGAGCGTGGCACTTCCTGCGACCGTGGTGTCGCGCGACGCAACGCTCGCGGGAGAATGCAGCGGTCGCGAAAGCAGCATGTCGCACGAGGGAGCTCTCGCAGGAAACTGCCACGCTCGCGTGGATCCTGGGCTACCCGAGACCCTGGCGCTCGTCGGCCGCGCCCGGCGCGGCGTCCCCCGACACCGGCTTCGACGACAGGCCCACCGAACCCGCACCCGGCGCGTTCGACAGCGCAGCGGCCACCGCGACCGACTCGTCGACGTCGGGGTACTGCGGGCGCAGCTGCACGGGGGTGCGGCGGCGCTGCTCGCGCTTGGCCTTGCGGGACGCGGCCCAGAGGTTGAGCGCCTCGACGAAGATCGCGAAGGCCATCGGGCCGTAGATGAACGCCTTGTCGATGTGGAAGCCGAAGCCCTCGGCGACCAGGAAGACGCCGATGAGCAGCAGGAACGACAGCGCCAGCATCTTCACCGTGGGGTGCTTGTTGACGAACGCGAAGATGTAGCGCGACGCGAAGAGCATGATGCCGAACGACAGCACCACGACCGTGATGATCACGACGAGGTTCTCCGTCATGCCGACAGCGGTGATGAC
>JAVBUG010000196.1:0-2723 GCA_031555515.1 Microbacterium sp.
CGTCGTTCGTGATCGTGGGGGCGCCCCACTTCTTCTCGAGCACGACGTTGCGACCGCGCGGGCCGAGCGTCACCTTGACGGCGTCGGCCAGGGTGTTCAGGCCGCGCTCGAGGCCACGACGGGCCTCCTCGTCGAAAGCGAGGATCTTTGCCATGTGTGTGTCGTCCCTCCGGAACGTTGGCTTTGGGTATTAGCACTCAACAAACACGAGTGCTAAATCATTCTGGCACTCGACCCTATCGAGTGCAAGCCACGATGACGGATGCGGAAACGCAAGGAGACGGGATGCCTTTCGGCATCCCGTCTCCGGTGTCGGTTCGGCGCCGGGCGCTGAGCCGGGCGTTCAGACGACGCGCACGGCCTCGGCCTGGGGGCCCTTCTGGCCGGAGCCGACCGTGAACTCCACGGTCTGCCCCTCCTCCAGCACGCGGAAGCCCGACATGTCGATGTTCGAGTAGTGGACGAAGACGTCCTGGCCGTCGGCGACGGTGATGAAGCCGAATCCCTTCTCGGCGTTGAACCACTTCACGGTGCCCTGGGTCATGCGTATCTCCTGTAGCCGGCGGTGCAGGGCTTCATCGTATGCAGGCGAAAACGACGGTCCCGGCCGTTTCGTCACTTGTTGACACGCAGGCACTCAAGTGTTTACCGGCGCGAAACACGCGATCGGCGGGTCAGGGCGTAGGAGCCGGTGTCTGCCCCGCGGCGGTGCGGTCGACGCCGATCACGACGGTGAGCTGCGGAACGCCCTCGGTGGTCGGCGGGTACGCCTCGCTCTGCTCGATCTCGGCGCCGCCGATGACACCGGCGAGGCCCGCGGCAGCCGCCTCGTCGGCGGGGTCGACGTAGAACACGGTGGTCGTCGGGAAGTCCTGCGAGCCCGCCTCACCCGCGGTCACCTTGTCGTCGGCCCAGCCCGCACCCACGACCACATCCTTCATCTGCGTCGCGAGGCCCTGCTCAGGCGTCGCGTTGAGGATCATGACGTCGTAGTTCACGTCGACCACCGGCGTCACCTCGGGGATCGGCTCGACGGTCGGCGTGGGCGTGGGGACGAGTTCGATGCGACCCGACGCGAGCAGCGTGCCGAAGATGCCGACCACGATGAGCACGACGGTGGCGAGTGCCGCCCACAGCAGCACGACCCATCCGCGCATGCGCGGGTTCTCGGCCCGGTGGGCGCCGACGCGGTCCGTCTCCGGCACATCGTCGAAACGATCCCGGGGGAAGCTGGTGGTCGGCACCCGACGATGTTACCCGTCGAACCCTGGGCGTCCCGCGCGGGCCCGCCCGCGTGGCGCGGAGCTCGTGTCAGCGCGCGTCGGCGGCGCGTCCGGCGCGCTCGTGCAGCCGCGTCTCGCGCAGCCGGCGCAGCCGCTTCACGAGCATGGGGTCGTGCTCCTGCGCGTCGGTCGTGTCGATGAGGCGGCCGAGCAGCTGGTAGTACCGCGCCGGCGACAGGCCGAGGTCGGCGCGGATCGCCTCCTCTTTGGCCCCCGCGTGCCGGCGCCACTCGGCCTCGAAGTCGAGGATGGCGCGGTCGCGATCGGTCAGAGGCACGCGTCCACGCTAGCCCGCAGCATCCGTTCCTCCCGTGCGCCACGCGCGCCAGCGCACGAACGAGCCGAGCGGGTCGACCGCGGCGAGCGCCTCGCCGTCGCGGCCGAGCACGAAGCCGTCCCACGTCGCGGCGTCGACGGGAGGATGCAACCGGTCGTGCAGCGCCGGCGGGTCGATGGTGACCCACACCGCGTCGAGGGCGCGCACGGCGTCGAGGAGGCGTTCGCGGCCCGCGCGCGGGATGTGCGGCAGCACCCCCGGCGTCGTGACGACGAGCGTCGCGCCGGCGGGCGCGAGCGCGGCGGCGGCGCGCAGCACCTCCGGATCGGACGCGTCGCCGGCGATCAGGTGCGGCGGGTCCGCCGCGGCGATGTCGAGGGCCGCCGCGATCCGTTCGGTGCGCCCGCTCTCGCCCGGCCACACGAGACTCGTGAGGAACCGCCGGTCGCCCTCGTCGGCCGCGTCGAGCGGCTCGAGGTCGATCCCGGCGCGCCACACGACCTCCGGCAGTCGCAGCGGCGGCCGGCCGGTGACCTCGCATTCCAGCACCACCGTCGAGCTGCCGTCCTCCGGGTCGAGCGCCACGACGCCGTCGCTCCCCCGGTATCGGTACGAATAGCGGTCGGGGTACAGGCACAGCCCGCCGCTCGCCCCGAGCTCGAGCAGCGCGATGGGCCCTTCGATCGTGGCGAGGGCGGGGAGAAGGGCTGCGCACCGCTGCGGCTCGTTGGTCTGCAGACGGCGGACGGATGCCTCGGCCACGACCACGTCGCCATGCTCGCGCAGCCACGCAGCCCACGCCGCGAAGGCTCCCTCGGGCGCCCCGAGCATGCGGGTCACAGCGAACACGAGGGGCGGCTGCCGACGCGTGGCGGGGATGCGCGCGAGGATCGCGGCGAGCTCCGGATCGGCGGCGACGCCGCCCGCCCACTCGGCGTACAGCGCGGAACGACCCGGCGCCTCGTCGCGCGCGAAGCGCGCGTACCGCTCGACGACCGCGTCGGTCTCGTCGCCCCTGGTCTCGTCCACGCCCCACATCCTCCCCCACGCCGGGCGGCAGCATCCGTCCCTCCTCCCCTCCCCTCCTCCCCCGTCTGCCCTCCCTCCCTTCCTTGAGACGACAGTCGCGGGACGAGACCGTGGGTGAACCCCGGGGTCTCGTC
>JAVBUG010000285.1:0-9348 GCA_031555515.1 Microbacterium sp.
GTCCTGCCACGTCATCCGAGCACCACCTCTGTTCCGATTCCCTTACTGGTGAAGATCTCCACGAGCACCGAGTGCGGCACCCGCCCGTCGATGATGGCCGCGGTCTCGACGCCGCCCTCGACGGCCTCCAGGCACGCCGCCCTCTTCGGGATCATGCCCGACTCGAGAGTCGGCAGCATCGCCTTCAGCTCGGTCGAGGTCAGGTGCGACACGAGCGAGTCGCGGTTGGGCCAGTCGGCGTAGAGCCCGGCGACGTCGGTGAGCACCACGAGCTTCGCGGCGCCCAGTGCGACAGCGAGAGCGGATGCTGCGGCATCCGCGTTCACGTTCAGCGAGTGTCCCGGGTGGTCGAGGTCGGGAGCGATGCTCGAGACCACGGGGATGCGGCCCGCCTCGATCTGGTCGAGCACGGGCTGCGGGTCGACCTGGACGACGTCGCCGACGCGGCCCAGGTCGTGCTCGACGCCCTCGATCACGACACCGCGACGTCGGCCGCCGAACAGGCCGGCGTCCTCGCCGCTGAGGCCGGTCGCGACGGGACCGTGCGCGTTGATCTTGGAGACGAGCTGCGGGTTGATCTGGCCGGTGAGCACCATCCGCACGACCGAGATCGCCTCGGTGGAGGTGACGCGATAGCCGCCCTTGAACTCGCTCGGGATCGCCAGGCGGTCGAGCATCGACGAGATCTGCGGGCCGCCGCCGTGCACCACGACGGGCTTGACCCCGACGTAGCGGAGGTAGGCGATGTCGGCGGCGAACGCGTCCTGCAGCTCCTCGCTCACCATGGCGTTGCCGCCATACTTCACGACCACGATCTGGTCGCGGAAGCGCTTGAGCCAGGGCAGCGACTCGATGAGGGTCACGGCCCGGGCGCTGGCTTCGCCGGGATCTGTCTCTTGCAGGTCGGTCATGAGGAGTACGCGCTGTTCTCGTGGACGTAGTCGTGGGTCAGGTCGTTGGTGAGGATCGTCGCCGTCCCCGCGCCGACCTTGAGGTCGATCACGAGGTGCGTCGCTCGCGGCGTGAGGTCGACCGCCTCGCGAGGGGCGTCGGGGCCGCCCGCGCTGCACACGCGCACGCCGTTCATCCACACGTCGACGTCGTACGGGTCGAACGCGGCCTCGGTCGTGCCGATCGCGGCGAGCACGCGACCCCAGTTCGGGTCGTTGCCGAAGATCGCCGCCTTGAAGAGGTTATTGCGCGCGACCGACCGGCCGACCTCGACCGCGTCGTCCTCGGACGCGGCGTTGATGACTTCGATCGTGATGTCGTGGCTCGCGCCCTCGGCGTCGCCCTGCAGCTGCCGGGCGAGATCCTGGCAGACCTCGGCGAGCGCCGCGGCGAACGCGTCGGGGTCCGGAGTGACGCCCGACGCACCGCTCACCATGAGCGTGACCTGGTCGTTCGTCGACATGCAGCCGTCCGAGTCGAGCCGGTCGAAGGTGCGGCCGGTGGCGGCGCGCAGCGCCGCGTCGGCCTGCGCCGAATCCAGCACCGCGTCGGTCGTGATCACCACGAGCATGGTCGCGAGGCCGGGTGCCAGCATCCCGGCGCCCTTCGCCATGCCGCCGATCGACCAGCCGTCCCCCGTCGCGACCGCGCGCTTCGGCTTCGAATCCGTGGTCATGATGGCGAGGGATGCCGCCTCCCCGCCGTCGGCGGAGAGCGCGGCGATGCCCTGCGCGGTGCCGGCGAGCACCTTGCCGCGGAACACCTCGTCGCCGGTGCCGATGAGCCCGGTCGAGCAGACCAGGATGTCGCCGGCGCTCACGTCGAGCAGCTCGGCGGCCTTCTCGGCCGTCTGATGCGTCGTCTGGAAGCCGAACGAGCCCGTGAAGCAGTTCGCCCCACCGGAGTTGAGGACGATCGCCTCGACCACGCCGTCGCGGATGACCTCCTGCGACCACATGATCGGGTTCGCCTTGGCGCGGTTGCTCGTGAACACCGCGGCGCCGACCTTCAGCGGGCCGCGGTTGACGACGACCGCCACGTCGGGCTTGCCGGTCGACTTGAGGCCGACGGCGACGCCTGCCGCCTCGAATCCCTGGGGCGCGGTGACGCTCACGGCGCGACTCCGTTCACGGTCAGCGCGGTGCCCTCGGCGAGACCCAGCGCGATGTTCATGGACTGCACGGCGGCTCCGGCCGTGCCCTTGACGAGGTTGTCGACCGCCGTCACGACGGTCACGCGGTTCGCGGCGCGGTCGATCGCGAGGCCCATCAGCGCCGTGTTCGCACCGAGGACGTCGGCCGTGCGCGGGAACTGACCGGCCGGGAGCAGCTGCACGACCGTCTCGTCGCCGTACGCGGACTCCCACGCGGCGCGGATCTCGTCGTCGGTCGCGCCCGGCGCGATCGGCGCCGTGGAGGTCGCGAGGATCCCCCGCGACATCGGCACCAGGACCGGCGTGAAGGAGATGCGGATGCCTTCGTCGGCGGTGGTGCCGGGGGCGGCGGCTTCGGTCGCTGAGCCCGTCGAAGCGCGCGCCGCAGCGAGCGCCTGGCGGATCTCGGGGATGTGCCGGTGCGATCCGCCCACCGCGTAGGGGTTCGCGGACCCCAGGATCTCGGCCGCGAGAAGGTTCGTCTTGAGGCTCTTGCCGGCGCCGGAAGGCCCGACCGCGAGCACCGTCACGATGTCGGAGGGGTCGATGACACCGGCGGCGACTCCGGGGGCGAGCGACAGTGAAACCGTCGAGGCGTTGCAGCCGGGCGCGGCGATGCGAGAGGCCCCGACGAGCCGCTCGCGCTGCTTCGAACCCGCCACCGGAAGCTCGGGGACGCCGTAGACCCAGGGGTCGTGGAAGTCGCCGCCGTAGAAGCGATCCCAGTCGGCGACCGACTCGAGCCGGTGATCGGCGCCGGCGTCGATGACCAGCGGCGTGTCGCCGAGGGCGTCGGTGTACTGCCCGGACTGGCCGTGCGGCAGCGCCAGGAAGACGATGTCGTGACCGGCCAGCACCTCGGGCGAGGTCTCGGCGAGTGTCAGGTGCGCGAGCGAGCGCAGGTGCGGCTGATGCTGGATGAGCGGCTGTCCCGCGTTGGAGTGCGCGGTCACGGTGCGGATCTCGACGTCGGGATGCGCGGCGAGGATCCGCAGGATCTCGCCGCCCGCATAGCCGGATGCGCCGGAGACGGCGACCGAATATGTCATGGATTCCACCTTAGAGTCTGGGCGCTTCGACGAAGCTCGACAGGGAGCCAGATGACGGCGACGCCCACTCGCGACGGTCCATGACAGGACGGCGTGCGGGGTCGCCTAGAGTCGGCGCTCGCCCAGACGGCGTCGGCGCGCGGGAGCGGCGCTCGGAACGAGCGTCGAGAGTCCCTGGGTCGCCGAAGGCATGCGCCGACGATAGCCGCCGGGTCGCAGCATCCGCAAATCTGGTCCGTCACCTCTTGACGCAAAGTACTTTGTGCTGCAAAGTACTTTGCATGGGCACAGACGACACGGATGCCCGCGCCGACGCGGCGCACATGTTCGATCTCATGGAGTCCCAGCGCCGCGCCACCCACCGTCGGCTGCTGCGCGGATACACGGTGCTGCTCATCGTGTGGGCGGCGGCGTGGGCGATCGGCTTCACCGCACTGTGGTTCGGCGACGGCGTCGGCGGCGCCGACGTGCTGCCTGCGCCCGTCGCCTGGACGGTGTTCGGCGTGTGCATCCTGGGCGCCGTCGTGTGGTCGATCGTGACGGGCATCCGCAGCGGGTCATCGGGCATCCGTGGCCGATCGCAGCTGCAGGGCACGCTCTACGGCTGGTCGTGGACGATCTCGATGGTGGGCACATGGCTGCTGCTCATGGGCGTGCAGCGCGCGGGACTGTCTCCCGAGGCGTCCTCGCTGCTGTACCCCGGCGCGTTCGTCCTGATGGTGGGCGTTCTCTACCTGGCGGGCGGCGCGCTCTGGCGCTCCCCCGTGCAGTACGCGCTCGGCATCGTCATGGTCGTCGTCGTCGCGATCGCGACGTTCGTCGGAGCGCCCTACCACTACCTCGTCTACGCCATCGCCGGCCCCCTCGCGATGATCGTCGTCGCCGTGCTCATGGCGCGCGGGGTCCTTCCGCTCGAGCCCCGGCGGGAGACGGCCCATGAATGAACTCGACCCCGTCATCCACGCCCCCGCACGCCTGCGCATCATGACGACGCTCGCCGAGGCGCTCGAGGAGGGAGATGAGATGACCTTCCCCCTGCTCCAGAAGCTCCTCGACATGACGCCGGGCAACCTCACCACGCACCTCGCCAAGCTCGAGGCCGCGGGCTATGTCGAGAGCACCAAGACGTTCTCCGGCCGGAAGCCCGTGACCCTCGTGGCCATCACCCCGAGCGGACGCGCCGCATTTCGTGCGTACCGCACCCAGCTGCTCGAACTCCTCGGAGGATCACGATGAACACCGTCGTCAGCACCCGATCCCTTGCCCGCACGGGTGAGCCCACCCGCGATGGCGCCCTCGTGCGCGCCGACGCCGTCGTCAAGCGCTTCGGCGACGTGACGGCCCTGGCCGGGATCTCGCTCGACATCCGCGCCGGAGAGTGCGTGGGGCTGCTCGGGCCGAACGGCGCCGGCAAGACGACCCTGCTGACCCTCATCGAGGGGCTCCGCGTGCCGACCTCCGGCTCCGTGACGCTGTTCGGCGGCGATCCGCGCGACGCCGCGTCGCGCGTGCAGCTGGGGACGACGCCGCAGGCGACCGCGCTTCCCGAGGCATTGAAGGTGCGGGAGGTGCTCGAGTTCGTCGCGGCGCACTATCCGTCGCCCGCCGACCGCGCCGGCATCGTCGAGGAGTTCGGGCTGGGCGACCTGCTGCACAAGCAGTGCGGCGCGCTCTCGGGTGGCCAGCAACGGCGCGTGGCCGTCGCCCTCGCGTTCGTCGGCGACCCCGACCTCGTGCTCCTGGACGAGCCGACCACCGGCCTCGACGTCGACGCCCGCCGGAGCCTGTGGAACGCGGTGCGCTCGCGCCACGCCGCCGGCTGCGCGGTAGTGGTCACCAGCCACCACCTCGAAGAGATCGAGCAGCTCGCCCAGCGCGTGGTCGTGATCGACGAGGGCGTGGTCCGCGCAGACGACTCGCTCGCCGCCATCGTGTCGGGGGTGGCCCGCCAGCGCGTGACCCTCGCGGGACTCGACGCCGCCGAGGTCCAGGCGCTCGCCCCCGAAGCGGTGGTGACCCACGACGCCGATGCCGCCACCGTGACCGCCGTCCTCGCCGACTCCGATGCGTTCGTACGCCGGCTCGCAGCATCCGATCTCCCCTTCTCGAGGCTCACCGTGCGCGGTGCGACCCTCGAGGAGGCCTTCCTCTCGATCACGAAGGGAGCCGCGTGATGTCCACGCTGAGCCTCGCCGCCGTCCACACCAAGTTCAATCTGCTCGAGACCGTCCGCATCCCCATCGCGGTGATCGGCTCCCTCGCGTTCCCGACGCTCGCGTTCTGCCTGTTCGTCCTGCCGCAGCGCATGGTCGTGGACAACCCCGAGTTCGCGACAGCCGCCGTCGCGTCGATGATCGTGTTCGCGTTCATGTCGGCGGGGCTGTTCTCGATAGGGATCGATCTCGCCGAACAGCGCGCCAAGCCGTGGGCGCCGTACCTCCGGACGCTTCCGGGCGCGCCGGCCGCTCGCATCATCGGGCTGATGACCGCGACGCTCATCGTCGCGACGGTCGCGATGATCCCGCTGCTGGTGATCGGCGGGGTGTTCACGGCTGCGAGCCCGGAGCCGCTCGACCTGCTCGCGGCGATCGGCCTCGTCATCGTCACCGCGGTGCCCTCGGCGCTCATCGGCGTCATCATCGGCACGACGTGCGGGCCGAAGGCCGCGATCGCCGTCACGCAGGTGGCGATGTTCCTGCTGGCGTTCGGCGGCGGCCTGTTCCTCCCGCCGGTGATGTTCCCCGAATGGCTGAACGTCGTCTCGATGACCCTGCCGGTGCGGCAGGCGCGCGAGATCGTCGTCGGCACCGCGCTGGGCACGGGCGCGCCGCTGTGGGCGGTGCTCGGGATCCTCGCGTGGACGCTGGTGCTGGGCGTCTTGGCGGTGTGGCTGTACCGCCGCGACGAGGGGCGCCGCTACCGCTGAAGCTCGCCGAGCAGCGCCCGTTCGTCGGGCCGGGTCAGCCCGGCCCGACGCTCGCGGTCGAGGCCGCGGGTGCGCTCGTCGGCGAGGGTGCGGTCCAGCGTCTCGCTCACCGGACGGAGGCGGCCGCCGAGCAGGCGGTAGGCGGCGTTCGAGCGGGTCCAGAACCCCGGCATCTCCGCCGGAAGCCACAGCGGCAGCGACCGCGGACCCATCCAGTAGGCGACGTCGTGCGCCGCGAGCCACCCGTCGTCGGCCGCGGCAAGCGCGCCGGTGTGCCCGGCGACCCCGCGCGCGTCGGCGAAGAGCCGGTCCAGGGCGACAGGATCGCCGACGGCGTTCACGACGCCCGTCCACCGCTCGCGGCCGACGGCCCGCACGAACTCGGCGAGGTCGTCGACGTCGATCACCTGGGCGCCCCGATCGGCGGTGTCGGGTACGAGCACGTCCTCCGCGCCGGCGAGGGCGAAGCGGCCCACCCAGTATCCGAACCGGTCGGTCGGGTCACCGGGCCCCACGATGAGCCCCGGACGCACGATCGCCGCGCGGAACCCGAGAGCGGAGCGGACGGATGCCTCGGCCCGCACCTTCGCGCGACCGTAGTCCTCGTCCTCGTCGGGGCCGGCAGGCGTCAGCAGCTCGGCGGTCTCGTCGGCGCCCGGCGCGTCGTCGGCGGCGTACACGGACACTGTCGAGATGTAGGTCCAGTGCCGCGTGCGCTCCCCCAGCGCCGCGACGGCGGCGGCGACGTGCACCGGGTTCGACGACACGTCGACGACCTCGTCCCACTCGCGCCGGGCGACCTCGTCATAGGCGTGCGGGTCGTTGCGGTCGGCGACGACGAGCGTCGTCCCGTACGGCGCGTCGCGTCCGCCTCGGGCGAGGCACGTCACGGCGGCTCCGGCATCGGCCCACCGCTCGGCGATGCGCCCGCTCAGCCAGCCCGTCCCGCCCAGCACCAGTACGTAGGTCATGGCTCCACCCAACCAGACGCGCCGGGCTGCAGCATCCGCTCTCCGCCGACGGCAGAGCGTCAGACGCGGTCGCGAAGGAAGCGGGTCACACGCGCCCAGGCGTCGGCCGCGTCTGTCGGGTTGTACCGGCGGCCGGTGTCGTTGAAGAATGCGTGCGCGGAATCGGGGTACACGAGGGCCTCGAAGTCGACGCCCGCCTCGGCCATGGCCTCGGTCACCGCCGGAAGCGCGTCGATGAGCGCGCGGTCGTGCTGCCCGTAGATCGCCAGCACCGGCGCGGCGAGGCCGGTGATGAGGTCGGCCGACGGCGCCGTGCCGTAGAACGGCGCGACGGCGCGCACGCGGTCGTCGTGCGCGGCGAGGAGGAACGCGTAGGTGCCGCCGAAGCAGAAGCCGGTCGCGGCGATCCGGTCGTCGACCCCGGGCTGCTCGGCGAGCCAGTCGACCACGGCGCGGAGCGCGCCGACGGCCCAGCCGGCGTATTCGGGCGCGCGCATCCCCGACAACGCCTCGCGCATGCGCGGCTGCGCCGCGGTGCGGGCCTCCTCGTCGTCGCTGTTCACCAGCGCGAAGAGCTCGTCACCGAGCGCGGGTGCGACGCCGCCATGGCTCAGGATGTCCGGTGCGGCGACCAGCCAGCCCTCGCCGGCGAAGCGGTCGGCCACGTCCGTGATGTGGCCGACCAGGCCCCAGATCTCGTGGATGAGCACGAGTCCGCCGATCGGGTCGCCCGCCGGGCGGGCGACGTAGACGTCGAGGACCTCGCCGTCGGCGAGCGGAACCGTGATCATCTCCGACATGGTGTCCTCCGAGACGGATGCTACTCGCGCAGCGTCGCGCCGAAGCGCTCAGTCGCGACGGCCACCCCCGCAAGCTTGGCCTCTGTCGCCTCGGCGGCCGTGAGCGTGCGGTCGGGGGCGCGGAAGCGCAGCGCGAACGTGAGGCTCTTCTCCCCCTCGGGCACGCCCTGGCCCCGGTAGTCGTCGACCAGGCGCACCGACTCGAGCAGGTCACCGGCGCCGGCGACGAGCGCGGCGCGCACCTCGGCAGCCGGGATGCCTGCCCCGAGCACGAGCGACACGTCCTGCGTGGCGGCCGGGAAGCCCGACAGCGACGCAGCGACGACCTTCTCGCCCGCGAGCGAGAGCACGAGGTCGAGGTCGAGCTCGGCGACGATGACGCGACCCGGAAGATCGGATGCCTCGGCCACGGCTGGGAGAAGCTCGCCGACGTAGCCGACCTCGGTGCCGTCGACGGAGAGCACACCGGTGCGACCCGGGTGCAGCGCCGCGCGCTCGCCCTGCGCGACGTCGATCGTGACGCCCGCCGCAGCCGCGATCGTGCGGACCGCGTCGAGCGCGTCGGCGAGCTCCGCCGACACCGGTGCGACGCCCGGCTGCTTCGCGACGAGGCTGCCTGTGAGCAGCACGGCGACATGGCGGTGCTGGGGAGGGATCGAGGCGTCGAGCTCGGCCAGCGTCGCCGCATCCGGTCGCACCGCCAGCGGCGGCACATGCGACGTGCCGTACTTCACGCCCACCTTCGGAAGGAAGACGACGCCGGTTTCGAAGAGCGACAGATCGGTGAACCCGCGCGATACGTTGCGGTGCGCGACCTGCAGGAGGCCCGGCACGAGCGAGCGGCGCAGGAACGGCGCCTGTCCGTCAAGCGGATTCGCCAGCTTGACGCTCGGCAGACGCTCGCCCGAGGCCGAGCCGTGGAGGTCGTTCTGCTCCTCGGTCGTGAATCCGAACGACGGGGTCTCGACGAAGCCCCCCGCGGCGAGCGCGTTCGCGACACGGCGGCGGCCCTGCTGCGCGGCGGTGAGGCCGCGGCCCGATGGCGGCAGCGGCAGCACCGAGGGGATGCGGTCGTAGCCCTCGATGCGGGCGACCTCCTCGGCGAGCGTCCACTTGTCGGTGAGGTCGGGGCGCCACGACGGCGGGATGACCTGCCATCCGTCGCCACCCTCGGCACCGACGACCTCGCAGCCGATGAGCCGCAGCGCTGCCTCGATCTGCCCGGGCGTGTAGTCGACGCCGATGAGGCGCTGGACGAACGTCGGCGGCAGCTCGATACCGGGGATGAACACCTCCGCGAACAGCGCCGCGCCGTACGCGTCGTCGCTGGTGCCGCCGGCGTACTCCACCATGAGGTCGGCGACGCGGCGTGCGGCGACGAACGGCACGAGCGGGTCGACACCGCGCTCGAAGCGACGGGATGCCTCGCTCGGCAGCTTGTGGCGGCGGGCCGTGCGTGCGATCGACACGGTGTCGAACGTGGCGGCCTCGATGAGCA
>JAVBUG010000197.1:0-6804 GCA_031555515.1 Microbacterium sp.
CGTCGTCCTCGTCGAGCTCGTTCTGCGTCGCCGACGGGATCGCGACGTCGGCCGGCACCTGCCACACCGACCCGCCCTCGACGAAGCGCGCCGACGGCCGCTGCGCGGCGTATTCCGAGATGCGCGCGCGGTCGACCTCCTTCACCTGTCGGAGCAGATCGACGTCGATGCCGGCGTCGTCGACGACGTAGCCCGACGAATCCGATGCCGTGACCGGCACGGCGCCCAGCTGCCAGGCCTTGTCGATCGCGTAGATCGCGACGTTGCCCGAGCCGGACACGGCCACGCGCTTGCGCTCGAGAGAGTCGCCGCTCACGGCGAGCATCTCCTCGGCGAAGAACACCGCGCCGTAGCCGGTCGCCTCGGTGCGCACCTCGGCACCGCCCCAGCCCGTGCCCTTGCCGGTGAACATGCCCGACTCGTGGCGGTTCGTCACCTTGCGGTACTGGCCGAACAGGTAGCCGATCTCGCGGGCGCCCACGCCGATGTCGCCGGCGGGCACGTCGGTGTGCTCGCCGAGGTGGCGGTAGAGCTCGTTCATGAACGACTGACAGAAGCGCATGATCTCGCCGTTCGAGCGGCCGTGCGGGTCGAAGTCGCTGCCGCCCTTGGCGCCGCCGATGCCCTGACCGGTGAGCGCGTTCTTGAAGATCTGCTCGAAGCCCAGGAACTTGATGATCGAGAGGTTCACCGACGGGTGGAAGCGGAGGCCCCCCTTGTACGGGCCGAGCACCGAGGAGAACTGCACGCGGAAGCCGCGGTTCACCTGCAGGCGACCGGCGTCGTCGACCCACGGCACGCGGAACAGGATCTGGCGCTCGGGCTCGACCAGGCGCTCCAGGATGCCGCCGTCGACGAACTCGGGGTGCGCTTCGAGCACCGGCGAGATCGACTCGAGCACCTCGTGCACGGCCTGCAGGAACACGGGTTCGTTCGGGTTGCGGGCCTCGACGGTGTCGAGGACGAGCCGGATGGGTTCCGCCGAGGCGAGGGACTCGGTGGCGGACGGGGTCGAGGGCGCTGAGGGCATGGTGGAGCTTTCGGGGTGGAACGATGCGCGGGGGCGGCGCTCCTTCACACTACCTACGGCAGGCAGCGTCGCCCGTACGTGTGACGGCGCTACGCTGGCCCCATCCACGAAGGTCGGAGGCAGGAACGATGCGGTTCGAGCACCTCGGGGCACAGCCCCGCATCCACCCCGACGCGGTCGTGGCGGCGACCGCGGTGATCAGCGGCGACGTCGAGATCGGCGCCGACTGCCAGATCCTGCACGGCGCGGTGATCACCGCCGAGGGCGGCGCCATCACCCTCGGCGAGAACGTCATCGTGATGGAGAACGCGCTGATCCGCGCGACGGCGACGAACCCGGTGCACATCGCCGACCACGTGCTGGTCGGCCCGATGGCGAGCATCTCGGGCGCCGTCGTCGAGGAGGAGGTCTTCCTCGCGACCGGCACGCGCGTCTTCAACGGTGCGCACATCGGCGCGCGCAGCGAGGTGCGCATCAACGCCGTCGTGCACCTGCGCACGACACTCCCCGCCGAGTCGACCGTGCCGATCGGCTGGGTGGCCGTCGGCGACCCGGTGCAGATCCTGCCGCCCGATCGCCACGAGGAGATCTGGGCCGCGCAGCGCGAGCTCGACTTCCCCGGCTACGTCTTCGGCCTCGACCGCGAGACCCCCGACCTCATGGTGCAGCTCACCGAGCGGTACGGCCGCAGCCTCGCGCGCCACGCCGCCGACCGACGCGTCGACTGAAGCCGCACGGGCGGCCCTGGTCTTCGGGCCCGCCAGACCCTAAAGTCGCGGCATGGGCCGTCTGGGGACCCGTTCGAGGCTCGATCAGGCCGTGGGCGCCTTCTCGAGCAATTGGCGCAACGCCAATCTCCGGCGCGCCCAGCTGAGCTTCCTCGGCGCCTGGACGGCGGAATGGGCGTTCACGGTCGCCCTCGGCATCGTCGCGTACAACGACGGCGGGGCGCTCGCGCTGGGGCTGGTGGGGCTGCTGCGGATGCTGCCCTCCGCCGTCCTCGCTCCGGTGCTGTCGCCGTTCGCCGACAGGGGCCGCCGCGAGCGCGTGCTCGTGGTGGTGTCGGTGCTCAGGGGTGTGGCGACGGCCGTGGCCGCGATCGTCGTGGCGCTCTCGGGCCCGATCGCCGTGATCTACGCCCTCGCGGTGCTGTCCACGATCGCCGCGACCCTCTTCCGCCCCGCGCACTCGGCGCTGCTGCCGACGCTCTGCCGCACCGGGCACGAGCTGGCCAGCGCGAACGTCGTGCGCGGGCTGCTCGATTCGGTCGCGACGCTCGTCGGTCCGCTCCTGGCGGCCATCGTGCTCGCGTTCTCGGACGTGTCGATCGTGTTCGCGGTGGCGGCCGCCGCCTCGCTCTGGGCCGCGCTCCTGCTGTTCCGCGTGCGCTACGACGCGCCGCCGCGGCCGCCGGCGCCGCGCCCGGACCTCGTGAAGGAGGCGATCGAGGGACTGCGCGCAGTCGGACGCAGCCGCGATCTGCAGCTGATCCTCGGACTGGCGGCGGCGCAGTCGCTCACGCGCGGGGCGCTGACGGTCTTCTCCGTCGTCGTCGCGATCGAGCTCCTGGGGATGGGCGAGTCCGGCGCCGGCGCGCTCATGGCGGCCGTGGGAGTGGGAGCGGTGGTCGGCTCGCTCGCCGCGTCGCTCCTGGTGGGCACGGGTCGCCTCGGCGCATGGTTCGCGGTGGGCGTCGCCCTGTGGGGTCTGCCCATCGCCCTCATCGGCGTCTTCCCGCAGCAGGCTGCCGCGCTCCTCCTCCTCTCGTTCGTCGGCGTCGGCAATGCACTCATCGACCTCGCGGGGTTCACCCTCATCGGAAGGCTGGCGCCCGACGCGGTGATGGCGCGCGTGTTCGGAGTGCTCGAGAGCCTGGTGGCGATCTCGATCGGCGTCGGCTCGATCCTCGCCTCGGGGGTCATCGCGTGGATCGGCGTCGAGGCGGCGCTCGTCGTGATCGGGCTGGTGTGTCCCGTGCTGGCGCTGGCGTCCTGGTGGCGGCTGCGTCGCCTGGATCGATCCGTCGATGCGCTCGATATCGAGGTGTCCCTTCTGCAGCAGGTGCCGATGTTCCAGCCCCTGCCGCTGCCCTCGATCGAGCAGCTCGCCCGCGGGCTCGAGCCGGTGGAGGTGGCAGCGGGGACGCCGGTGTTCACACAGGGTGACGTGGGCGATCGCTACTACGTGATCGAGCGGGGCACGGCCGACGTCATCGGCGACGGCAGGGTCGTCGCGACGCTGGGCGAGGGGGAGGGGTTCGGCGAGATCGCGCTGCTGCGCAGAACGCGCCGGACGGCCACCGTCTCGGCGCACACGGCCCTGCGCCTCAAAGCGCTCGCGTCCGAGAGGTTCACCGCGGTCGTGCTCGGCTACGCGCCCAGCGCCCAGGCCGCTGCGACGAGTGTCGACCGGCAGCTGGATCGATTCGCACCGGGCGAACCGCTCGACGAGCCTCGGCCCCGCGAGGAGCGCGGATGACAACAGCTGATCGAAAGGGACGTGAGGCATGACGACTTCGCGAACGACTCTGCTGATCGCCGACATCGGCGGCTACACCGAGTACATGGGCTCGCATCGCCTGACGCTCGCGCACGCCGAGGTCAACACGGCGAGGATGCTCCAGAGCATCGTGCGGGCGGCCAGGGGCTTCGAGCTCGTCGAGATCGAGGGCGATGGAGCCTTCCTGTCGCGCCGCGCGGGGACGCGTGACCCCGACACGACGCTGGCCGACATCCTGCAGGTCGCCGTCGCGATGCATCGCGCCTTCCACCGCGAGCGCGAGTATGTCGTGCAGAACCTCTGCCCATGCGGTGGGTGCCGCCAAGCCCGAGACCTCAAGCTGAAGTTCGTCGCGCACGTGGGGGATGTCGCGACGCAGAGCGTCAGCGGCAGGTCGAAGCTCGTGGGGATCGACGTCATCCTGGTCCACCGGCTGCTCAAGAACTCCGTCGGGATTCCCGAGTACGTGCTGCTCACCGAGGACCTGTACGCCGCCGACGCTCCCGCCCTTCCCGCGTCCGTCGGCGAGATCACCCCCGACCTCGAGGGGATCGGCAGCGTGCACGCCTACTTCGTCGACGTGGCCGATCTGGACGGTGCCGGTGCCGAGGCGCTCAAGCCCACGCTGCGCTCGCGGCTGGGCAGCACGTTCTCGGCGGTGGGCCAGGGGCTGCCGTACATGCTCGGGACGAAGAAGCCCCGCCGCGCCCGGTAGGGGAGCAGCGAGCGGGTCGGATGCTGCGGGCCGCAGCATCCGTGAATCTCCGACGTCAGTCCCAGGCGAGGCCGCAGTCGCGGCAGCAGAACTCGAGGTGGTCGACCGAGCCGTCGTCGAGATGGCCCCGACGCTCCCACTCGATCCGGAACCACCGCGGTTCGGTCGCCCGCACATCGAGCGACCCGCACCAGGGGCAGACTTCGGCGACGACGATCCGTGCCATGGGCGCCACGGTACGCCGGGGTCTGGGCGATCCCGGTTGCGACGCGCGGCGCGGTGCGGGTCAGCCCGTGTTCTGCAGTCCGGCCGCGACACCCGAGACCGAGAGCAGCAGCAGACGCTGCAGCTCGGGGTCGACCGGCGCGCCCTCCGGGGCCTCGCGCAGCGCCCGGAGCGCCCGCAGCTGGAGGAGCGACAGCGCGTCGACGTAGGGGCTGCGCATCTTGACGGCGCGCTGCAGCACGGGCTTGTTGCCGAGCAGCTCGGTCCCGCCGGTGATGCGGATCACCCAGTCGCGCGTGAGGCGCATCTCGTCGCGCACGAGCGTCGCGAGGTCGTCGCGGTCGCCGAGCTCGAGGTAGTGCAGCGCGATGCGGTCGTCGGTCTTGGCGAGGCTCATGGCGACGTTGTCGATGAGCGTGCGGAACAGCGGCCACTCCTGGTACGCCCGCTGCAGCAGCGGCTCGTCGCCGACCGCCTCCAGCGCCGTTCCCAGGCCGAACCAGCCCGCGAGGTTGATGCGCGCCTGCGTCCACGCGAACACCCACGGGATGGCGCGGAGATCCTCGAGGGACTCGACCGACAGGCCTCGCCGCGCCGGGCGCGAGCCGAGGGCGAGCAGGCCGATCTCCTCCATCGGCGTCACGCGGGCGAACCATGGCGCGAAGCCGGGCGCCTTCACGAGCGAGAAGAAGCGCTCGCGGGATGCCGCGTCCATTGTCGCGGCCACGTCGGCGTAATTCGACGCGGCGGCGCGGTTGCGCTCTTCGTTGGACGGCGAGGACGCGAGCAGGATCGCCGCGGCGACCTGGTCGATGTGGCGCATGGCGATGGCGGGGTCGCCGTAGCGGGCGAAGATGACCTCGCCCTGCTCGGTGAGCTTGAACCGGCCGTCGACGGAGTGCGGCGGCTGAGCCATGATCGCGGAGTTCGCGGGACCGCCGCCGCGCCCGAGGGCGCCGCCGCGGCCGTGGAAGAGGGTGAGCTCGATGCCGTTCTCGTCGGCCCACGCGGCGATCTTCGCCTGGGCCTCGTAGAGCGCGAGGTTGGCGGCGACGGGGCCGACGTCCTTCGAGGAGTCCGAGTAGCCGAGCATGACCTCGAGGCGGCGCCCGGTGGCCTCCAGACGTGCGGCGAACTCGGGGTGCTCGACGATCTCGGCGAGGATGCGGGGCGCGGCCTGCAGGTCGGCGAACGTCTCGAACAGCGGGATGACGTCCAGCACGGGCGGCGTGCCGTCGGGGCCGACCGCGTAGGCGGCGAGCTTGTGCACGTTCGCGAGGTCGTCGGCCGACTGCGTGAACGACACGATGTACCGGCCGGCGGCACGCGGGCCGTAGCGCTCCTGCAGGAACCCGACGGTGCGCACGACGTCGAGCACCTCTTCGGCGATCTCGCTGCGCGGCGCGTCGGACTCGAGCTCGGCGAGCACCTTGGCATGGACGGCCGAGTGCTGGCGGACCTCGAGCTCGGTGAGGTGGAAGCCGTAGGTCTCGACCTGCCACAACAGCTGCTGCAGGTGCCCGTAGGCCTGGCGCGGCGCGCCGGCCTGAACGAGCGAGTCCTGCACGACGCGGAGGTCGGCGATGAGGTGCTCGGGATCGCGGTACGCGAGGTCGGCGTTGCGGGCACGTGTGGCGTCGATCTTGCGCGCGATGAGCAGCAGGATGCGCCGGTGCGGCTCGTCGGGGGAGCGCTTGGCGATGTCCTTCGCGGCGTCCTCGTCGGCGGCCTTGAGGCGGCGCCACAGCGCGAGGAGGGCGTCGCTCGGCGGCGTGGTCGACGCGTCGAGCGTCATCGTGCGGCCGATGCGGCTGGTGGTGCGTGCCAGGCCGATCAGCACATGCTCGCTCGCGATCGCGGAGGCCTTGCGGGTGACGGATGCTGTGACGAAGGGGTTTCCGTCACGGTCGCCGCCGACCCACGAGCCGACGCGCACGAAGGGGCGCACGACCGGCGCGCGTCCGCCGGCGGCGGGGCCCTGCAGGGCGTCGTCCACGCGGCGGTACACGTGGGGGACCGCCGTGTAGAGGGTGTCGTCGAACACGGCCATGACCGCGCGGACCTCGTCGGTGGGGGCGGGCTTCTCGGGCCGCAGCGGCGCGGTGCGCCAGAGGGTGTCGATCTCCTCGAGCATGCGGCGCTCGGCGCGGCGCTCGTCGGCGCCGCCGCGCAGCGACGCGTCGTGCTCCTCGAGAAGCGTCGCGAGGCGGCGGATGCTGGTCGACACCGCACGGCGGCGGGCCTCGGTCGGGTGGGCCGTGAACACCGGGTGGAACCGCATGCCCTGCAGGCGCTTCAGGGCCGTGTCGTCGCCGACCTCGGCGGCCAGGCGCAC
>JAVBUG010000191.1:0-5758 GCA_031555515.1 Microbacterium sp.
GGCTCAGCCTGGACGTGCACCGCGACAACCCCCGCGCCCAGGGGGCGTACCGCCGGGCGGGATTCGAGCCCACGGGTGAGACCTTCACCAGCGTCATCGGTCCTGAGATCGTGATGGCGCGCCCGCTGCCGTGACCACGAAGGCCCCGCCCCGCATCGCGGGACGGGGCCTCGGCAGCCGCCGTCGTCAGACAGCCGCCACCAGTTCCTCGCGCTTCTCGGAGCGGAGGCCGAGCTCGGCTGTGGGGATGCTCTTCGACTCGCGCGCCGTGAGGGCGCTGACTGTCGCGATGAGCGAGATCACCGCGGTAAAGACGCTGATGACGACCCAGCCGCCCTCCTGCACGCCGCCCAGCGCCGTGACGATGGACGGCGCGAAGCCCGCCATGAGGAACCCCAGCTGCGTACCGATCGCCATGCCCGAGAACCGGACGCGCGTGCTGAACATCTCGCCGTAGAACGAGGGCCACACGGCGTTCGCGGCGGCGTAGCCGAACGAGAAGGTGAGCACCGCGAGCAGGAACGTCACCAACTCGTTCCCCGCACCCATCGACAGCATGTAGAACGGCATGAACACCGCTGACGACAGCGCGCCGTAGATGAACACCGGCTTGCGACCGATGCGGTCGGCCAGCGCGCCGAACAGCGGCTGCGTCCCGATCGCGACGAGGTTCGCGACGACGACGAGCCAGAGCGTGATCGCGGCGTTGAGTCCGACCTCCACGCCGTACGCGATGGCCAGGTTGCCGAACACCGTCGAGACGGCCGCGATGAACGCGCAGCAGATGACGCGGAGCACGTCGCGCCAGTGGTCCCGCAGGAGCGGGATGAGCGGCATCCGTGCGATTCGCCCCTCGGCCTTCGCCTGCTCGAACTCGGGGGTCTCGTGCAGCGTCCGCCGGATGAAGAAGGCGACGAGCACCACGACCGCGCTCAGCCAGAACGGCACGCGCCAGCCCCAGGTGTACTTGATCTCGTCGGGGAGCGCCACCACCGGGATGAAGATCAGCGCGGCGAGGATCTGGCCGCCCTGCGTGCCGGTGAGCGTCCACGACGTGAAGAACGACCGGCGGTCGTCGGGCGCGTGCTCCAGCGTGAGCGACGACGCGCCCGCCTGCTCGCCGGCCGCGGAGAGGCCCTGCATGAGCCGGCACAGCACCAGCAGCGCCGGGGCCGCCCAGCCGATCTGCTCGTAGCCCGGAAGGCAGCCGATCGTGAAGGTCGAGATGCCCATGAGCAGCAGGGTGAACATGAGGACCTTCTGCCGACCGATGCGGTCACCGTAGTGGCCGAGGATGACGGCGCCGACGGGCCGCGCGATGTAGGCGAAGCCGAACGTCGCGAACGACATGACGAGCGCGGCCTGATTGTCGGAGGGGAAGAAGACGGTGGGGAAGATGAGCGCTGCGGCGGAGCCGAACAGGAAGAAGTCGTAGTACTCCACGGCGCTGCCCATGAAGCTGGCGACAGCCGCCTTCACGGGGGTCTTCCGCGTCGTTGCGGTGGTGGTCATCGTTCGTCCTTCTCTTGTGAGTGTCACGCCGGCACGGGGTGCGGCGCAACGAGGTCGTTGAAGTGGCGGATCATGCGGTCGGGGTCGGGCTGGTGGCCCGTGATCAGGCGGAAGGCGTCGACGGCCTGGTGGACCGCCATCCTTCCGCCGTCGAGAGTGGCGCAGCCGGCGTCGCGGGCAGCACGCAGGAGCGCGGTGTCGAGGGGCCGGTAGACGATGTCGGCGACCCACAGCTCGGGCCTCAGCAGGTCGGGGGAGAACGGCATCCCCGGGTGCTCCTTCATGCCGGTGGGCGTGCAGTGCACCAGCCCCGATGCCGACGCGAGGAGGTTCGGGAGGGCGTCTGTCGTGGCGTGGCCCACCTCGACCGCGTGACGCCGCGCCAGGTCGGTCGCGAGCTCCTCGGCCCGTCCGGCGTCGAGGTCGACGACGGTCAGGCGGCGGGTGCCGACGCGGAGCAGGGCGTCCGCCACGGCGGAGCCGGCACCGCCCGCCCCCAGCAGCGTCACGTCGTCGACCGACGCGCGCGGAAGGCCCGTGCGGAACGCCGTCTCGAACCCGGTCGTGTCGGTGTTGTGACCGACGAGCCCCTGGTCGGTGAAGAGCACCGTGTTCACCGAGCCGAGTGCCTGGGCCAGCGGGTCGATGCAGTCGAGGTACTCGAGCACGAGGCGCTTGCACGGGTGGGTGACGTTGAGGGCGTCGAAGCCGAGGCGACGCGCCCACGCGAGGATGTCGGGCAGCTGGTCGGGAGCCAGGCCCAGCGTCGTCAGGTCGACGGTCCGGTACACGTAATCGAGGCCGAGGGCACGGGCTTCGGCCATGTGCAGCGCGGGCGTCAGGGAAGGGGTCACGCCCGTTCCGACGAGCCCGACGAGGTACGGCGGTGTCTGGTTCATGGCACTCCTTCGTCCGACCGGTACGTCTATGTACTAACTGGTACGTTCAGAGGAAACCATGACCGATCGTCGATGTCAAGAGCGCACGGATGCCGCGACCCGGGGACGCCATGAAGCGTCGCCCTCACGGGTGGGGCGGCGGCGCGCTGCGCCGGCTACCGCGGGGCGTTCGTGAGCCAGCCGACGACGACGTCGCCGATGAGGGACCGCAGGTGGCTGCGGCGTTCCGGATCTGTGAACGACACGTCGAAGAGGTATCCGAACGTGTACTGGTTGGCGATCTGGAACACGCAATAGGCACTGATGACGAGATGGACGTCGATCGCGTCGACGTCTGCACGGAAGTCACCCGTGACGCGGCCGCGCTCGAGGATCTCGTCGAGAAGAGTCTTCGCGGGCTGGGCGAGCGTGCGGAGCGAGTCGATCCGCCGGATGAACTCGCCGCGATGGATGTTCTCGATGGCCACGAGCCGGATGAAGGCGTCGTGCGTCACGTGGTGATCGAACGTGAGCTCGGCGAGCTGGCGGATCGCGGCGACCGGATCGGTGTGGTCGACGTCGATCGCCCGTTCCGCCTCGCGGATTCCCTGGTACGCGTTCTCGAGCACCGCGAGGTAGAGCTGCTCCTTGCCGCCGAAGTAGTAGTAGATCATCCGCTTCGTCGTGCGGGTGCGCTCGGCGATGTCGTCCACGCGGGCGCCGGAGTACCCCTCCTCGGCGAACACCTCGGTCGCGACCGCGAGAAGCTCGGCTCGCGTCCGCTCGGCGTCGCGCGATACGGGGGGCACGATCGCCAGGATAGTGGGCGTCGCACGCGCCGCCGCCGAGGAGGGGGGTGCGTCACAATGTACCAACTGGTACATTGTGACGTCATGAGGACCTCCATCGCAACGGTGTGCATGAGCGGGACCCTCGTCGAGAAGCTCCACGCCGCGGCGGGGGCGGGCTTCGACGGCGTCGAGATCTTCGAGCCCGACCTCGTGTCGGCGCCCGAGAGCCCCGAGGAGATCCGCGCTCTCGCGGAGCGCCTCGGGCTGACGCTGGACCTGTATCAGCCCATGCGCGATGTCGAGGGGGTGTCCGAACCGGCCTTCCAGGACGTGCTGCGCCGCGCGCGGGCGAAGTTCTCCCTCATGCGGCGGAGGGGGATCGACGTCGTGCTGTGCTGCAGCACCGTGGCGACCGCGACGGTCGACGACGACGCGGTGTCGGCATCCCAGCTTCGCCGGCTCGGCGATCTCGCGCAGGAGTACGGCGTGCGCATCGCCTTCGAGGCGCTCGCGTGGGGCAGGTACGTCGACGACTACCGCCGCGCGTGGCGGATCGTGCAGCTCGCTGACCACCCGGCGGTCGGTGTCTGCCTCGACTCGTTCCACATCCTGTCGCGCGGCCACGACCCGCAGGCGATCGAAGAGATCCCGGGCGACCGCATCTTCTTCCTTCAGCTCGCCGATGCGCCAGCCCTCTCGATGGACGTCCTGTCGTGGAGCCGGCATCATCGCCTCTTCCCCGGCGAGGGAAGCTTCGATCTGACGCGCTTCCTCACCCACGTCCTGCGAGCCGGATACGACGGGCCGGTGTCCCTCGAGGTGTTCAACGACACCTTCCGGCAGGTCGACGTGCGAGGGACCGCCGTCCACGCGCGCCGGTCGCTGCGCTGGCTCGAGGACGCCGTCGCGCGCGAGCTCGGCGGCGCCGCGCCCGCCGACTACGCGATGCTCGCCGACGGCGGGACGCCCGTGGCCTTCGATTTCGTCGAGATCAAGGCGGAAGACACATCGAGCATCGAGGCGCTGCTCGAGACCGTCGGGTTCACCCCGCGCGGCAAGCACCGGACGAAGCCCGTCACGCTGTGGACGGCCGGCGACGCGCGGGTCGTCCTCAACGAGCAGCACGCCCGCGACCTCGACCCGCACATCGCGGCGGTCGGGTTCGACGTCCCGGATGCCACCGCGCTCACCGCACGCGCCGCGGAGCTGGGCACCCCGTTCGCCTACCGGCGCACGTACGCGGGGGAGCAGCTGCTGGACGGCAGCACGGCGCCGGACGGCACCGAGATCTTCTGGTCGTCGCGCGGCACCGAGACCGAACCGACGTGGGCCGCCGAGTTCGAGCACGGCGAACCCCTGCGCGACAGCCCCATCGTCGCCGTCGACCACGTGAGCCTGGGCCAGCCCTGGCAGGTCGTCGACGAGGCGATCCTGTTCTTCTCGTCGGTGCTCGAACTTCCCACGGCGAGCTCGACGGAGGTGGCGAGCCCGCAGGGCCTGGTGCAGAGCCGCGTCATCCAGTCTCCGGACGGCGCCATCCGCATCCCGCTCAACGTGTCGCCGCCGATCCTGTCGGGCCGCCCGGCCGCGATGCCGCAGCACGTCGCCTTCGCGTGCGACGACATCGTGGCGCTCGCGCGTGCGGCCAGGGCGAGGGGGCTGCGGCCGCTGCCGATCCCGCACAACTACTACGAGGATCTCGCGGCACGGTTCGACCTCGACGACGGGTTCCTCGCGACGCTCCGGGAGCTCGACCTGGTCTTCGATCGCGACGCGGATGGCGAGTACCTGCACTTCTACACCGCGACGGTCGGCGACCTGTTCTGCGAGTTCGTCGAGCGCCGCGGCGGCTACGACGGATACGGCGCCGGGAACGCGCCCGTGCGGCTCTCCGCGCAGCGCGCCGGATCCGAGCGCGCTGATATCGTGCGAGCATGACCGCCCCTCGCCGCCTTCTCCTCGTCAACGGCCCCAATCTGAATCTGCTCGGCACGCGGGAGCCCGAAATCTACGGCTCCGCGACGCTCGCGGACGTCGTGCAGCTGGCGACGGATGCTGCGGCTCGGCGCGGCTTCGAGGTGCGGGCCGTGCAGAGCAACCACGAGGGCGTGCTCATCGACGCCATTCACGACGCGCGCGCGGACTGCGCCGGCATCGTCATCAACCCGGGCGGGCTCACGCACACCTCCGTGGTGCTCCGCGACGCGCTGTCTGGCGTCGCGCTGCCTGTGGCCGAGGTGCACATCTCCGATGTGAAGGCGCGGGAGGAGTTCCGCCACCACTCGTACGTCGCCGACGTCGCCGTCGTCCACGTGATCGGCGAGGGCGTCCCCGGATACGAGACCGCGATCGCGCGGCTCATCGACATCGTCACCGGGCAGGCCGAGGGCTGACGAATCGGCCGGGACCAGGCATCCCGTAGAATCGAACGTCGGCATATCGACCCTGAGCTCGTTCACGGGGCAGCGATCGCCTCCACGCACTTCAACGAAACGGATTCGTACCCTCATGGCCTCCACCGCAGACATCAAGAACGGCGTCGTCCTCTCGATCGACGGACAGCTCTGGAACGTCATC
>JAVBUG010000080.1:0-6485 GCA_031555515.1 Microbacterium sp.
ACCTGGTGCTCGAGGTCATGAAGAAGCACCCGGCGACCTTCCTCCCCCTCGTGCCTCCCATCGCCGATCGACTTCTCCGCGCCGCGAAGGAGCAGGGCGTGTCGCTGAAGGGGACCGAGGTCGCGATCTCCGGGGCGATGGCACTCCCGCACGAACTCGTCGTGCCGTTCGAGGCGGCGTCCGGCGGGTTCCTCGTCGAGGGCTACGGCCTCAGTGAGTGCTCGCCGGTGCTGATGGCGAACCCGGTCGCCGACAACCGCGTCCCCGGCACGGTGGGTCTGCCGCTGCCGGGCACCGAGTGCCGCGTCGTCGATGCCGACGACCCCACGCAGGACGTGCCGGCGGGTGAGCGCGGCGAGCTCGTCGTCCGCGGCCCCCAGGTCTTCAGCGGCTACTACGGCAAGCCCGAGGAGACCGAGGCGGTCTTCACCGAGGGCTGGTTCCGCACCGGTGACATCGTCACGATCGACGACGCCGGGTTCGTGCGCATCGTCGACCGGATCAAGGAGCTGATCATCACGGGCTGCTTCAACGTCGCCCCGACCGAGGTCGAGAACGCCCTTCGGCAGCACCCGCACGTCGAGGACGCGGCCGTCGTCGGACTCCCGAGCGAGCACTCCGGTGAGGAGGTCGTCGCGGCGATCGTCGTCGCACCCGGCCAGGAGATCGACGTCGAGGCGGTCCGCGACTTCGTCCGGGGCATCCTCACCCCGTACAAGGTGCCCCGCCGCATCTATGTCGTCGACGAGCTGCCGAAGTCCCTCATCGGCAAGGTGCTGCGCCGCCAGGTGCGCGACCGCCTGCTCGCCCTGAACACCGGCGCCTGACGCGGCGCGACGCCCGAAGATCACACGCTGAGCCCGCGAACTCCGATCGCCGCGCCCCAGCGCACTCAGGCGCGGAGCTCTCCCGGTCGGGACTGCACGCCTGCGGGGTTTGTGTAGCCGTCGTCCCATGGGAAACGTCCCTCGTCGTCGTCGTATGTCAGCTGCAGGAGCGGAACCGAATACTCGGCCGGTCGCTGGTAGAACCGGTTCGCGGCCAGTGCGATCTCGCCAGGATTGGGCACCTGCTCGACGATGACCCGGTGGGCCCAGTGATCGAAGGCGAGCATCTCTCCAGGAACGAGGTCGCGGCCGCGGCGCACACGCTTCGCGACATCGTTGAGCGCACCACTCGCCGCACCGGGGTCCACCCCCACGATGAGAAGCTCGGGATGCCCGATGCCGAAGAGCCCCACCGTGTACGCGAAAGGCGCCTCCGACGCAGCGGTAACGTCGCCGCGCCCGGCTTCACAGCACGTGCACGCGTCGCCACCGACGTACTGGATCAGCGCGCCGTACTTGCGGATGATGTCGGCGGCGCGGCGGTCTTCTTGATCCAGCCAGGCCTGGAGAGATGGCTCGAGTGAGTTCGTCATTGCAATCCCCTTCATCGAATATTTCTTCGATAGTAGGGTGTGCCTCAGACATCGTCCTGACGCGCTGCGCTCTCAGTCCTCGAGTCCGTCGCGGGCGACCGCGATCCGGTACGGGTGCAGTGAGGCGATGAAGACGCCGGCCGCGACCGCCGGGTCGGCGTTCATGACGGCCCGGGCCGCCGGCTCGTCGTCGGCCTCGAAGATCGTGATGCCGAACGTGCCCTCGGCCTCCTGGGTGCGGCCGGCGAGGATCAGCGTGCCTCGGTCGCGCAGCGCGACCAGGTAATCGAAGTGGGCGCCGACGATGCGCTGCTCGTCTGGCGTCGCGTCCGCGACCATCTCCCGCCGAGAGGGGACGATGCGATAGAGCCACTGCGTCATGCGGTCATCATCCCAGCCGCTGTCCGCTGACGCAGCGTTTCGATGAGGCGGAGTCAGCCGGCGTCGGGAACGAGGGCGTCGAGCGCCTCGGGCCCTTGGGTCACGAGGAGATGGAACTGCGCGGCGTCGAGGATGCGGATGCCGAGCTCCTCCGCCTTCGCGAGCTTCGAGCCTGCCCCCGGCCCCGCCGCGACGAAGTCGGTCTTCTTCGACACGCTCGAGGCCGCCTTGCCGCCGGCCTTGAGGATGGCCTCCTGTGCACCCTCACGGCTGTAGCCCTCGAGGGAGCCCGTCGCGACGACGGTGAGGCCGTCCAACACTCCCCCGGCGTCGACGGCTGCGCCGGGCCCGGGGTGTCCGGGGGTGGACCACTGCACGCCGGCTTCGGCCCAGCGATCCACGATGTCGACGTGCCAGTCGACCTCGAACCACTCGAGCAGCGAGTCCGCGATGATCGCGCCCACGCCCTCGACCTCGGCCAGCTTTTCGCGGTCCGCGGCGCGGATCGCATCGAGCGACCCGAACCACTGCGCCAGCGCGCGGGCGGCGACCGGGCCGACGTGCCGGATGTTGAGCGACACCAGCAGACGCCACAGCTCCTTGCCCTTGGCCTTCTCGAGCTCCGCCAGGAGCTTGAGCGCGGCCTCCGAGGGGAGCACCTCCCGGTAGTCCTTCCGGACCCCTGCGCGCCGTCGCTCCGCCGCGTCCATGTCTTCGGTCCCCGGCGGGTACTGCGCGGGGCCGAGCTTCTGGAACGGAGTGCGACGCACCGGCTCTCCGCTGGCCTCGTCGACCTTTACCTCGCCCGTCTCCGGGTCACGCACGATCACCGAGATGGGAACGAGGTCCTCGAGCTGAAGCGAGAACAGACGCGCCTCGGTCTCCAGGGGCGCGACTGCCGGTGGTTCGGCCTGGGTCAGCGCGGCCGCCGTCACCTCGCCGAGCACTTCGATGTCGAGTGCCCCGCGTGAGCCGATGTGCTCGACGCGGCCGCGCACCTGCGCCGGGCAGGCCCGCGTGTTCGGGCAGCGCAGGTCGATGTCGCCCTCCTTGGCGGGCGCGAGCGGGGAGCCGCACTCCGGGCAGCCGGCGGGCATGACGAACTCATGCTCGGTGCCGTCGCGAAGCTCGACCACGGGGCCGAGGATCTCGGGGATCACATCCCCCGCCTTGCGGAGCACGACAGTGTCGCCGATCAGGACGCCCGTCGCGCGAACGACGTCCTGGTTGTGCAGCGTCGCCTGACGCACCACCGATCCGGCGACGCGCGCGGGCGCCATCACGGCGAACGGGGTCGCACGCCCCGTACGCCCCACCGAGACGACGATGTCGAGCAGCTTGGTGTTCACCTGCTCGGGTGGGTACTTGTACGCGATCGCCCACCGCGGAGCTCGGCTCGTCGCGCCGAGCTCGTCGTGCAAGGCGAGCTCGTCGACCTTGACGACGACGCCGTCGATCTCGTGCTCGACGTCGTGGCGGTGCTCGCCGTAGTGCGCGACGAAGTCCAGCACGCCGTCGATGTCGTCCGCGGTGCGGAAGTACGGGCTCGTCGGAAGGCCCCAATCGGCGAGCAGGCCGTACGTCTCGCTCTGGGAGTCCACGGGCGGACGAGTCCACGCGCCGATGCCGTGGACGAACAGGCGGAGCGAGTCGAGCCGGGCCTGCCCGGCCTCGCGCTCGAGCCCGTCCTTCTTGTCGAGCTGCTGACGGAGGCCGCCCGAGGCAGCGTTGCGCGGGTTGGCGAACGACGGGAATCGCCGCTCCGCGCTCAGTCGCGCCTTGGCCTCGTCGAACGCCCGGCTGCGGGCGCGCGTCTCTTCGACGGCGCGGTCGCGCATGTCGGCCTGCAGCGCGTTCAGCGCCTCGAAGGCCGCCACCGGGATGAACACCTCGCCACGCACCTCGACGAGGTCGGGGTGGCCGCTGCCCTCGAGCCGCTGCGGGATCCCCGCGACGCGGATGGCGTTGACCGTCACGTCTTCGCCCGTGCGGCCATCGCCCCGCGTCGCCGCCGACGTCAGCACGCCGCGCTCGTAGCGCAGACTGATCGCGAGCCCGTCGATCTTGAGTTCGGTGGGCCACCGCACCTTGCGTCCGGCGGCGGTCTCGGTCTTGACGCACCAGTCGCGCAGCTCGTCGAGGCTGAACACGTTGTCGAGGCTCAGCATGCGCTCGGCGTGCTCCACCGCGGCGAACATCGAGCTCTCGGCCGCACCGACCGTCTGCGTGGGCGAATCCTGGCCCTGCAGCTCGGGGTGGAGGCGCTCGAGCTCTTCGAGCCGGTGCATCCAGCCGTCGTAGGTCGCGTCGTCGACGAGTTCGGCGTTGCGGCCGTAGTACGCGTCGCGGGCTCCGATGATGCGATCCGTCAACTCCTGCGCTTCGGTGCGCGAGGCGTCGAGACCGGCATCGGCGGGGAGGGAGGCCGCCGCGTCGAGCGGCGCGGACGCGGGCGTACCGAGGTCTTCCGTCACCGCACCAGTCTAGGAGCGGGGTCGGACACCGCCAGGGCACCGGAGCGTCCGCACAACGGGGTGGCGCAGCATCCGTCCGCGACTACGCGTCGATCGCCACGGCCGAGACCGTGCGATCGATCGTGAACTGCCCGATCACCCGCGTGCCGTCGTAGAGCACCGCCGTCTGGCCAGGTGCGACGCCGTCGAACGGCGTCTCGGGCACGACGGTCAGCACGCCGTCCGCGAGCGTCGCCGCTGCCGGCACCGGCTCGGCGTGCGCGCGGATCTGCACGTGGCAGGCGAATGCGCCCGCGGGCTGCGGGCGACCCGCCCACGAGTACCGCTCCCCCGCGATCTCAGCGGTGGCGAGAGCCTCTTTGGGACCCACGACGACGGTGTTGGACACCGGCCGCACCTCGAGCACGAAGCGCGGCTTGCCGTCGGGCGCCGGAACACCGAGCTGCAGCCCTCGACGCTGGCCGACCGTGAAGGCGTGCGCGCCCTCGTGCGCGCCGACGACGGCACCGGTGCGGTCGACGATGTCACCGCGCTCGGCGCCGACCTTCTCGGCAAGCCAGCCGCGCGTGTCGCCGTCGGGGATGAAGCAGATGTCATGGCTGTCGGGCTTGTGCGCGACGGTCAGTCCGCGCTCCTCTGCCTCGGCGCGCACGAGTGCCTTCGACGGTGTCGCGCCGAGCGGGAAGTACGTGTGCGCGAGCTGCTCCGCGTTCAGGACGCCCAGCACGTAGGACTGGTCCTTCGCGGCGTCCGATGCCCGATGCAGCTCGAGGCCCTCCGGACCGTCGATCAGCGTGGCGTAGTGGCCCGTGCATACGGCGTCGAAACCGAGCTCGAGCGCGCGCTCCAGGAGCGCCGCGAACTTGATCTTCTCATTGCACCGCATGCAGGGGTTCGGAGTGCGGCCGGCGCGGTACTCGGCCACGAAGTCGTCGATGACGTCGTCGCGGAACCGCTCGGAGAAGTCCCACACGTAGAAGGGGATGCCGATGAGATCGGCGGCCCGGCGGGCGTCCATCGCGTCCTCGATGGTGCAGCAGCCGCGGCTGCCGGTGCGCAGGGTTCCGCCCGCGCGGGAGAGCGCCAGATGAACGCCGACGACGTCGTGTCCCGCCTCGACGGCCCGGGCGGCCGCCACGGCGGAGTCCACTCCACCGCTCATGGCCGCAAGGATCCGCATGGGTCCAGTCTACGAAGCCCTGCCTGACCGTGGCCCGGATGCCGCTCTGGCGCGCTCGACGACATCGGGCAGCGCCGCGAGCACGGCGTCGACGTCGGAGTCCGCGGTGGTGCGCCCCAGCGTGAACCGCAGCACCTGGCGGGCCTCGGCATCCGTTCGGCCCATTGCGAGGACGACGTGCGACGGCTCGGGAACGCCCGCCTGGCACGCCGACCCGGTCGACACCGCGATGCCGGCCATGTCGAGGAGGAACAGCAGCGTCTCGCCTGACGCCCCCGGGAAGAGGAGGTGGGCGTTTCCCGGCACGCGGTCGACGGGGTCCCCCAGCAGCTCGGCATCGGGGATCGAGTTCCGGATGCTGCGCACCAGGCGATCCCGCAGCGCCGCGAGCCGCCGCGCCTCCGAGATGCGCTCCGCTTCCGCGAGCTCCGCGGCGACCGCGAAGGCCGCCGCGCCGGGCACGTCCTGCGTGCCGGCGCGCAGGCGCCGCTGCTGGCTGCCGCCGTGCAGGAGCGCAGTGAGCTCGGCACCGCGCGCGACGACGAGCGCGCCCACGCCGAGCGGGCCTCCGATCGTGTGGGCCGACACGCTCATGGCGGCGAGCCCGGCGCGGCCGCGGGCATCGCCACGCCAGTCCCGGAACAACACCGGCACGTGTCCGAAGGCCGCGACCGCGTCCAGGTGCAGCGGTACGCCGGCCTCTGCGGCAGACGCCGACAGCGCAGCGGCATCGTTCACGGTGCCGGCTTCGTTGTTCGCCACGAGCGCGGTGGCCAGTACGGCGCCGGGCAGGGCCGCGGTGAACTCGTCGAGGCGGATGCGGGCGCTGGCGTCGATGCCGACGTGCCGCACGAGCGCACCCTGGCGTTCGAGCCATTCGACCGCGTCGAGCGTCGCGTGGTGTTCGCCGTCCGGCAGGACGACCGTCGACGCGTCCGGCCGGCGAGACCACCACAGCCCCTTGATGGCGAGGTTCACTGCTTCGGTGCCGCCCGAGGTGAACACGATCTCGATCGGGTCGGCACCGACG